>DASRJP010000181.1:0-11957 GCA_035649415.1 Pirellulaceae bacterium
TCGGACCCAGGTCGAGAGTCACGTCGGCTAGGCGGCCGAGCGTGCTGTGCCGCTGGCCGGTGATGGCGATCAGGCAAGAGGCGAGTTTCGTGAGCGACGGCAGGATGCGAGTCACTTCCTCGGTTTCGCCGCTGTAGGAAAGGACAAGCAGCACATCGTCGGCATGCACCCGTCCCAGGTCGCCATGGATTGCTTCGGCCGGATGCAAAAAGTGGCTGCGGGTGCCGGTCGAGGCCAGAGTGGCGGTGATCTTCTGTCCGATCAGCCCGGCCTTGCCCATCCCCGTGACGAGCACTGCGCCTCGCGACGTGGCAATCCGCTCGACCGCACGACAGAATTCGGCGCCCAGCCGCTGCGCCAAGGCCAGCACGGAACCAGCCTCAGCATTAAGAATGCTGCGGGCCAGTTCGAGCTGGCCGGCGGGGGACAGAACCGGGGGCGTGCTAGCAGGGAGTGCAGACATGACCCGTCGTCCGTGACGTGGGGATGTAGACCACTCGCTCCGCGAGTGGAGATGATGGGCCGGCGAATTGTAGTCTTCCCTCTCCGGAGGGACAACGCGAAAGCGTCGCCCGCGGCAGGGGGTCAGGAGTCGTTTTCGGGCGACGATCATCCATCGAGCATCGTCCACGGCAGAAAACGACTCGCCGACCCCAGACCGCGCAAGCAATCAGCCCGGGCCTGCGTCATGCGGGTCCGGGCTGTGCTCACAAATTCGTGGCCGGCAACGGGGGATTAGGCGATGCCCTTGGGCTTCATGAACACGAACTCCATCGATTCGGGTTCGCGCTGGTTGTAGCGGGCTTCGAATTCAGCGTCGGGCATGATAAGTAGCATGATGCCTTCGACGAGGGAAACGATGCTTGCTGCCCCGCATGTCAGAATCGTGGCTACGAGAAGGATTACCCCGGCCATCGTTGAGCCCAAGTAGAAATGATGGATTCCCAAGCCACCGCAAAGGATCCCGAGCACACCTGCCATAACCTTATTCTTTTCTCGATTCATCGCGCGTTCCTATGTCAGCATGAAAAGTTGAGAGACGAGGAGAGGAGCAAGTCGCTCGCTAAGGTAGCAAATCGGCGGCGCGACGGTCAATCGCGGATCGCTCAAAACTATCCTTAGCCGGAGGCTAACAGCCTCCGGGGCGCGGGGCGCACTAAATCTGCCGTTCGCCCTTGGAGACCGCCCGTTCCCGGAGATCGTTGACCTCCGGCTAAGGACACGACTTCAGCTTCGCTCGCAGTTTGGCGGCATTTCCCGCCTGGCCGAAGGACTTCATCCGGTCGACGCAGACCTGCTTCATCGCCGCGCGGGCCGGTTTCATGTAATCCCGCGGGTCGAACTTCTCGGGGCTTTCCGCGAGCACCTTGCGGATCGCGGCCGTCAAGGCGATCCGGTTGTCCGTATCGACGTTGATCTTCCGCACCCCGTGCTTGATGCCGAGCTGAATCTCCTCCACCGGCACGCCCCACGTCTGGTTCATCTTGCCGCCATACTTGCGGAGCTGGTCCTGAAGCTCCTGCGGTACGCTGGAGGACCCGTGCATCACCATGTGGCAGTTGGGGAGTCGCTTGTGGATCTCGATGATCCGGTCCATGGCCAGCACCTGCCCATCGGGCTTGCGGCTGAACTTGTATGCCCCGTGGCTGGTGCCGATGGCCACCGCCAGCGCATCGACTCCGGTCTTGGCAACGAAGTCCTCGGCCTGCTTCGGATCGGTCAATAGCTGCTCACGGGTCAACTTGCCAACGGCGCCGTGGCCGTCTTCCTGCTCCCCTCCGCCGTGCTCGAGCGAACCGAGGCAACCAAGCTCCCCTTCGACCGACACGTCGAGCGCGTGGGCGATCTTGGTCACCTCGGCGGTAACACGGACGTTGTATTCGTAGTCGGCGGGTGTCTTGCCGTCCTCCTTCAACGAACCGTCCATCATCACGCTGGTGAAGCCGTTTTTGATGGCGCTGGCGCAGGTCTGCGGGCTGTTGCCGTGGTCCTGGTGCATGACCGTTGGGATGTGCGGATAAAGTTCGGAGGCCGCCAGCATCAAATGCCGGAGGTAAGCATCCTGCGAGTATTGCCGCGCACCGCGCGACGCCTGGATGATCACCGGCGAGTCGGTCTCGTGAGCGGCCTCCATGATCGCCTGGATCTGCTCCATGTTGTTGACGTTGAAGGCGGCCACGCCGTAGTTGTTTTCGGCGGCATGGTCGAGGACGACGCGAAGCGGGACGAGGGACATGGCTGGCCTCCTGAATACTAGCCGGAGGACAACGTCCTCCGGAATCGACGCAACCATGCGATTATCCGGCGGCTCACAGGAAGCGGCAATGCCTCGTCCGCTAAGAGAAGAAGTCGCTCCACCAGCATAGGAGGAGGATTGGACGAAGAGCCCCGGAAGCGCCGTCCTGCGATCTGCTACTCCGTGGGTGTCGCCAGCGGTGTGGCCAGTTGGTCCGGCGCGAACAAGTCGTCATGCTGCGTGACGGCCAGCCGGATGAGGAGCAGCGAGCGGACTTCGGCCGCGGTGGTCTGCTCGACGAAGTAGTGCTCTCCCAGCCCCTTGCACTCGGGCGTGGTGGAAATCATCAACACATGCCCCGGCGGGAGCGTTGCATCGAGCGCCAGCGACTCGAGCACCACGCGCTCCCGACCGAGCTGCGGCATCACCGTCCCATCGCGGCCGACGTACTGAGTCCTCATTTCGCCGTGTTCCACTTCGGGCACCAGGTTGATCCTGGCCCGTCCATCGCCCAGGGGATACGTTTTCAAACCAAAGAGACACTGCGCCTTCGGTAGTTGCCAGCCGCGCACTGTCCCTCTCTCCTGCGTCAGCACCGCCAATTGGTCGAACGCCTTGGAGCAGTAGACTTTCGCCCGCCGGCCGGAGCGGCACTGGATTCGCCGGTCGCCGCGAGTCGATTCCCCCTGTGCGTCGAGGGCCGCTTCCGCCTGCTCCACGAGCGAGCCGGCATTGCGGTCGAGGATCTCGCGGAGCTTCGAAGGCAGTTGACTGCCGAGCATGCCGCAGCGCAATCCGTTGGCAGCCCACTGGCGGCGGAGGTCGGTGGAAAAGGCCTGCTCGTCGGTTTGTTGCCAGATTTCGTCGTAGGAGCCGGCATCGGAAAGAGGCAGGCGGGCAAAAGCCACTTCCAGGACGACGCTGTCGGACGGGAGTGGCGGCGAAGGGAGGGAACTCACTTCGTCGCCCGTCGTGTTGACCCACTGGGCGCAGCCGCAAAGGCTCGCCAGCAGGATCAAGCTCGGCGGCAAATGACGAAGCGCGGACATCCGTGTCCTTTGGGGGTAGCGATAACGCCGGCGCGCAGGTCAAGCCCGGGGGCGCGGAGGTTAGCAGTGCCGGTGCCGCGGGGTCAATGTCAGGGAGCTTGCCCGTGGGCCAAAAAAGGGGGAATAACCCGCCGTAAATCTGCGGAAACTGCTATTCTAGGAGACCTGTGAATGGGCCTCGGGCGCCAGACTACCTGCTCACTTTACCGAAGGCTTGGATGATGTCGCTGCTTTGGCGCATGGCGTTTCCCACGCTGGTGATTCTGCTGCTGTTGCCCTTGATTCCTGCCGCAGTATGCGCGGCGCCGTCGGCTGCCGGAGATAGTGACACCAGCGGCATTGCCGCCAACCACGATGCGGCCGAAGCAGATCAGGCGTCCAGCCACAGCGAACATCGCCAGTTGGGCGTGCAGCTTGGCGAGTGGACGGTGATCCCGTTTGTGGCCTTGCTATTGTGCATCGCCATTCTGCCGCTGGCGGCCGGGCACTGGTGGGAGCACAACCGGAACAAGGCCATCGTCGCCGGCGGTCTGGCGGCAGTTGTGGCGATATATCTGGCCCTGGTCTGGCAGGGAGTAGGGGTCACGGCATTGAGCCACGTGATGCTGGAGTACATCTCGTTTGTGATCCTGCTGGGGGCGCTGTACGTGATCAGCGGGGGAGTGTACGTCAGCGGCTCGCTCAACGGCACGCCGCTGGCCAACACCTGTCTGATGGGGTTGGGGGCAGTGCTGGCCAGCTTCATCGGGACTACGGGAGCTTCGGTCCTGCTTGTACGGCCACTGCTGCGGGCCAACCAACCCCGCGTGAACAAAGCGCACATCGTGATCTTCTTCATTTTCATCGTATCCAACTGCGGCGGGCTGCTCACGCCGCTGGGGGACCCGCCGCTGTTCATGGGCTTCATGGCCGGCGTTCCCTTCCTGTGGACGATGGAGCATCTGTGGCCGAAGTGGCTGATGGTGAATGTCGTGCTGCTAGTGATCTTCCACGTCTGGGACCAGATCGTGCTGGCCCGCGAGGAGAAGGATCGCCCTGGCTCGCAGCTCGAGGAGGTGATGAAGCACGAGCCGCTGGGGATTCGCGGCGGGCTCAACTTTCTGTTCCTGGCCGGGGTGGTGGCAGCCGTCTATTTCAAGGGAATCTACAACTGGCCATGGGGAGTGCAGGAAACGATCATGGCGTTGATGGCCGCACTGGCCTTCTTCACGACCGCAGCTGCTAACCGCGAAGCGAACAAGTTCACCTTCAGCCCGATCATCGAGGTCGCGGTCCTGTTCCTTGGCATCTTTGTGACAATGGCGCCGGCCTTGCAAATCCTCAACGCCTGGGGGAGCGGCGAACGACAAGTCCTGGGCATGACATTCGGCCTCGATCGCCCGTGGCACTTCTTTTGGGCGTCGGGCAGCTTGTCCAGCTTCCTCGACAATGCGCCTACATACATGACCTTTGCCGCGACTGCTGCGGGACTGAAGAACATTCCGGCCGAGGGGCAATACCTGCGCGAATTCCTCGCGCTCGGAGGCGATGCGGTTGCTCTATTGGCTGCCATCTCCTGTGGTTCGGTCTTCATGGGGGCCAACACCTACATCGGCAACGGCCCGAACTTCATGGTCAAAGCCATCGCTGAGGAAAACGGCGTTCGCATGCCCAGCTTCTTTGGATACATGCTCTACAGCGGTGGAATTCTGATTCCAATTTTCGTGCTGGTGACATGGATCTTCTTCCGGGGCTAGATCGCTCCGTCCTCTGCTTCGGACTGCCTCGCGCTTGATTTTCAAGTGCCCCCTCCTCACAATCAGCCATGGTCCCTTGGGCGGCAAGACTTTGCGATTGCCGTCTGCGGAACTTTCGCTTGCCGTCTCGGCTGCCCTTCGTCACCCAGAGGTTTGTCATGCCTCGGTATCATCTGCCGCAGGTGTTGTTCCTTGCGATCATTGCCCTCGTGGCACTGGGATCTTTGGCCTGGACCCAGGACGATTCAGCCGCTCCGTCGCCCGGGCGAGGCGAGGCGCACACACGGCCGGTGAAACTGCCGCCGATCAAGCCGCCGACGCTTGCGGAAGATCGCGTCGCGGTCAAGCTGCCCAGTACCTTCGTCAATTGCGTGTTGGGAGGCGGCGGCCGTTACCTTATCTTCCACCTTAAGCAACTCCGCCAGTTGGCCGTGTTCGACACCACCGAGGCCAAGGTAATCAAGTATTTGCCGCTGGGGTCCGACGACGTCGGCTATGCGGCCGGAGCGGAGAAACTGGTGGTCGTGCTTCGCGACCAGAAGATTGTCCAGCGCTGGGACCTGGCGAAACTCGAAAAGGAGCTGACCAAGACGATCGCCAAGCCCGAGCGGATCGTCAACGTCGTCATGGGTTCGGCGTCGAACGGACCGATCTTTCTCGGCGGCGGTGACTTTTACAATAACGGCCAGGTCTTCCTGGACCTGGCGACGCTCGAAGAAAGTGCCATCAAAGGTGCACCCAACGGACACTGGCGCGTCGGGGGCGGCGGCGATACCATCCTCCGCGCCTCCGCCAATGGCCTGGTCTTTGGCATGATGCGAATAGGGACCTCACCGTCGGGGCTCCAGGATATTGTCATCACCGGCAACCAGGCTCAGGTGTTGTACGAACACGACTCAGTGGGCGTCATCACCCCTAGCCCCGATGGGCAACTGCTCTACACCGGCGGCGGCGTTTACACCACGCAGCTCAAGCTCGTGGGAGCCAATTCGCCGCGCGGTGCGATCCCCAGCGTCCACGGCGATTTTTACGTATTGGCTGCCATTAGCGACTTGCGGTTCAACCGCGGCGAAGACAAAAACGACGAAGGCATTTCGATTCACCTGGCGGGAGACTCGCGGCCACTCGTTACGCTGCCCGGGCTGGCCAAGGATCTGAAGACCGCAGGCGACCGTTCCAATTCGCACGGCGACTGGGGGCTACAGCGTGTCTACTTCATTCCCGACGCCCATCTGCTGGTCCTGCTGCCGCCGAGCAACGACCAGGTCGTGCTACATCGGCTGAACCTGGATGAAGCGCTGGAAAAATCGGAGGTCGACTACTTGTTCGTGCAGTCGCGTCCGCCGCAGGAAGCGCAGGCCGGCCAGACCTGGACGTATCAGCCGCTGGTCAAATCGAAGCGGGGGAATGTGACGATCCAGGTGGCTTCGGGACCGGAAGGGATGCAGGCGGCCGCATCGGGCGCCGTTAGCTGGGCAGTTCCCAACGATGCGCCGCCTGATCCAAACAACGTGATCCTGTCCGTCTCCGATGCTTCCGGCCAGGAGGTATTTCAGACGTTTCCGCTGACGGTGAAAGGTGGCGCACCCTCGACTGCCGTGGCGCAAACCAGCCCACCGGCCGCCAAAACCAAGACGGGTCGGATGAAGGCGGGGCCTCCCGATACCAAAAACTCACCGGCCGAGGCCGCCGCTGCGGCAATCCGCGCCGCCGCACAGGCCGCCGCCCAGGCCGCCAAGGGAGCCGCCGATGCCGCTTCGGCTGACGCTGCCACCGCGCCTGCCGGCGAATCCACCACACCTGCGGCCAACGCTCCCGCGGAAGTCACGCTTCCCCAGATCGAGCCAGTGAAATTCACCGGGGACGAAAAAACGCTCAAGCTTCCCGGCGCAGCCAGCGACTTCATTGCCGCTCGCGGCGGCAAGCTGCTCCTCGCTCACTTAAAGCAATTGCGGCAGATCGCCATTCTCGACGTCAGTCGCGGCGAAATCGCGAAGTATCTGCCGGTCGGCTCGGACGACGTGCTCATGGCGGCAGGCGCCAGCAAACTGATCGTGCTGCTGCGCGACAAGAACATCCTCCAGCGTTACAACCTGGAAACGTTCGAACGCGAGCTGAGCGTGACGACACCGACGACCGATGCGATCATCAGCATGGTCATGGGCTCGGCTTCAGCCGGCCCGGTGCTAATGACAACTGGCCGCGACGACTTCGGCGGCCAGATCAAGTTTCTCGATCCGGCTACGATGAAGCTGATCGATTACAAAATGGCCGGACAGCAGCAGGGATTTTTCATGCGCGGCGGGGGCGGCGTCTTTGGCTCGCGGGCTTCGGCCAACGGCCGGATCTTTGCCGCCGGCGAAACCGTGCTCAGCCTGTCGGACGCGACCATCACGCCGCTCGGCGGCGGTTTCGATCAGCGGGCCTGGGGCCTGGTCCCCAACATCGACGGCACCATCCTCTATTCCGCCGGCGGCATGTTCAACAGCGACATGAAGCAAATCGGCAGCGAGCCTCCCGGAGGCATTCCCATTCCCGCGGTCCAGGGGGGGTACTACGTGCTCGTCGCCGGCGAACCGTTCACAGGAATAGGCTCCGGCGGCAAATTGCCCAGCGTGTCGATCCACGTCGAAGGAGACAAGCGCCCGTTGCTGACGCTGTCTGGCATTTTCGCGGAAGTGGTCGATCGCAACCGTTTTGATTTCAACCAGGGAATGCCGCTGGACAAGCGCTTGTGGTTCATACCCGATGCGCACTTGCTTGTGGAGGTGCGTTCGACGCTGGATAGCTTGATCCTGCACCGCGTCAATCTGGAGCGGCTGCTGGAGAAATCCGAGGTCGATTATTTGTTTGTCGCGTCGCGACCGCCGCTGACAGCGGCGCCATCCAAGGAACTGTCTTATCAACTGGTGGTCAAGGCGAAGCGCGGCGGCGTCAAGTACGAGTTGGCTGCCGGTCCCGAAGGCATGAGCGTCAGCGAGTTGGGCCTTGTCAAATGGACCGTCCCCGCCGACGCGGGCGGAACCAGGCACCAGGTGATCATCGGCGTGCGCGATGCTTTGGACCAGGAAGTATTCCACACGTTCACCATTGGCGTCTCGGGCGGTCCGAAACCGCTCGCTACGACGCGGTCGGCGACCTCACCTCGGCCCGCAACTTCGGTTCGTCCAGCGACGTCCGTTCGCCCTCCAACTGCCATTTTCCCGACGCCACCCACACTGCCGGCTGGAACCATTCCCCTCAGTCCGGAAAAGCTAAAGACCGAGGCGACTCTGGCCAGGCAGGAGGCTGACCGGCACTTGCAGCAGGTGGCCTTGGAGCAGAGGCAAATGTCGCGCGCCCGGCCCAAGTTTCCGCCACGCACCTGGACCGATGCAGACGGAAATCAGATCGAGGCGCAGCTCGTGGAGAGTTTCGCCGGCATGGCGACGCTGCGGAAGACCGACGGGCAGACTCTACTGGCGGTTGTGTCGCAGCTCGGCGCGGAAGACCAGAAGTATCTCAAGGAATTGGCGACGGCAGCGGCCGAAGCCCGAAAGAAAGGGGCCAGTAGTGTCACGCCGGAGGCCGAGTCGATCGCTCGGCTAAAGACGATCGGCATCGGGATTCACAATTTTCACGACACATATAAGGTTCTCATCCCGGCTTACAGTGTCGACGGCGAAAGGCCGCTGTTGAGCTGGCGGGTGCATTTGCTGCCGTTCATCGGCGGGCAGAAGCTGCATGCGCTGTTCCGCTTTGATGAGCCGTGGGACAGCGAACACAATCGTCAGCTCGTGGAGTTCATGCCGACCGTGTATGAAGCGGCGGGGAGCAAAGCGGGCCCGGGCAAGACGAATTTTCTGGCCGTTCGAGGAGAGGGGGCGGTGTTCCCTGACGTCGTCGCGGGGCAGGCGCACAACTTTGCGTCAGTGCGGGACGGCACGTCGAACACCATCATGATCGTGGAAGCCGCGGACCAAGCGGCGCAGGAGTGGACAAAGCCCGAAGACTGGCCGTGGACGCAGGAGGACCCGCTAAAAAAACTGATTGGCTTGCGTAAAGGGGGCTTTTTCGCGCTCTTTGTGGACGGTCACATCGAGCTCGTCTCAGACCAGAACGATCCCGAAATGCTCAACCGCATCTTCGGCCGCGGCGAAGGACTGCCGGCCGAGCTCAAGCGGGCCGCGCCGTAGCTGCGCAGCGTAGCTAGCAGGTCAGAGCAGGTTCGCCGTGGTTAGCGAAAAACTGCTCTTGCCCGTTTTTGGCGTCCAGCACACATTGCTCCTTCCGCGAACCGGCGACCCGCGATTTTCCGTGCCGGTTCTTACCCGCCCGGCGGCTCCCAGGAAGGGATTCCGCCGGAAACTCGCGCCAATAGCGCGGGCCATAACCCACAGCAGGGAAGCTGACACGCTTTGCCGCGGCTTCCCTGCGCACCGATCCAAGGAGGGAAGCCATGTCCGGCAGCTTCACGCTCGTCTTCTTGGCCGCGCTGGCAGGCGGCGGCAGCAGTGACGTCACCCTGGTCGAGTTCACCGATCCGCGGTGCCAGCCGTGCCGCGCCATGGAGCCGGTCGTGCAGCGCCTAGCGAGCGAGAAATATTCTGTCCGGCAGGTCGATGTGACCCGGCAGCCGCAATTGGCCCGCCAATACCGCATCGTCGCGTTTCCGACATTCGTGCTGTTTGCCGGCGACCGCGAGGTGCAGCGGTTTGCCGGCATGACCACGTACGACGACCTCGTGCAGATGATCGGCCGCGGCCAGACGCCCAGGGCTATTAATCCGCAGTCGCTCAAGGCGACGGCGGCGGGTGCAAGCGGCGCTAGCGCAGGTGTCGTCCGAGGGCAATCGCCCGAAGGGACGCAGCCCGTCGCGCAAGGAAACTCTTCGGACCAACAGGCGCTGGCCGCCACCGTTCGCCTCAGGGTTGAGGACGAGCAAGGCTGGGGCGTGGGCACCGGCACCATCATCGACACGCACTTCGACGAAAAGTCTCAGCAATACGAAGCGCTCGTGCTCACCTGCGGGCACTTGTTCAAGAGCACCGGCGGCAAGGGGAAGATCGAAGTCGAATTATTCGCGCCCGGAGCCCGACCGAGCGTGCCAGGAGAGCTGCTGGACTACGACGAGCACCTGGACGTGGCGCTCGTATCGATCTGGCCGGGACTCAAGGTGACGCCGGCGCCGGTGACCGCCAGTGGCGAAGTCGTCCGCCCGCACGACGTAGTGTTCACCGCCGGGTGCAGCGAGGGAAAGGACCCGACCATCGAGCGCTCGAAGATTCATGCCGTCAATCGGTACGCCAACCGACCGAACTTGACCGTCGGCGGACGCCCCGCCCAGGGGCGCAGCGGCGGCGGCCTGTTCAACGAGCGCGGTGTGTTGATTGGCGTGTGCAATTCGGACGATCCGCAGGACGGCGAAGGGATCTATGCCGGCCCGGCGGCGATCCACGCGCAACTGGACAAGTTCAACCTCCAGGCAATCTACCAGCGGGAGACGACTTTAGTCGCCGGCTCGCCGCCGCAAGCTACCGGCGAGAATCTGGCATCCACTGCACCGATCCCGGCCGCCGCAGCGGCCGACTTTGAGCCGGTCATCGCCGCAGACGAGGGAGCGCCACGTGGGTCCGAGCCTGGTAGTTTCGCACCTCCGCCCGGAGCGACAGCAACCGGCGCTCCTACGGAAGTGGTCTGCATCCTCCGCTCGCGCAGCGATCCGCAGCAAACCAGCGAGGTGCTGGTGATCGACGGCGCGTCGGCCGAACTGATCCAGCGGATTCTCGACGAAGCCAAGGCCACCGGCCAGGCACGGTTGTCCGCCCGGCAGCGAACCGCGGCGGTGCCGGTGGTGCGCGGGCAGTCGGAACGGTAGTAGGAATTGGTGTGCGGGTAAGATGAGGGTAAGAGAGTGCGAGGGACAATGTCCCTCAAACTCTCACTCCCCGTCACCTGATCGCCACAACCCCCACAACCCAAACCGCCAGTGCGCTCCATTTTTTTCCTGACCCCCTGAGTCGTGACCCCTGACCGCTGCCATGTCCCTCGCCTAGTGCCTGCTGATCCTTGCCGTGACCGTCGGCAATCTGGCCCTCGGTTTTGGCCTGGCGTGCTGGTTTGGCCGCGGGCAAAAGTGGCGGACAGGCAGACAATGGCCAACGTGAGATAAGCGGTTTTCTCCGCCGCTACTCGATCTCGAAGATCGCCTCAATCTCCACCGTGATGTTCTCTGGCAGCGAGCCCATGCCGACGGCGCTGCGAGCGCCGACGCCGTTGTCCTGTCCGAACACGTCCCGCCACAATTCGCTGCAGCCGTTGATCACGGCCGGGTGCTTGGTGAAGTCCCGCACGCAGTTGACCATCCCCAGCGTCTTGACCACGCGCTTGACGCGGTTGAGGCTCCCCAGATTCGTGCGCAGCGTCGCCAGGATAGCCAGCCCGGTCTGGCGTGCAGCGTTATATCCGTACTGCTGATCGACGCCGTCGCCGATCCGCCCGGTGATCATGGTGCCGTCGGACTTCAGCGGTCCGTGGCCGGAGACGTAGGCCATCTTGCCGGCAATCACCACCGGTTTGTAGACGCCAGCCGGCTTGGGGGCGGGAGGCAATTCGAGCTTCAGCTCCACGAGCTTTTCTTCGGGGGTCATGGCGGGGGACTCGTCGGGAGGGGAAATTGAAGTGGTCCGATGCCGACAGTATAGCGACTTGCTTTGGCAAATGACCAACGACCAGATCCCAATGACCAATGTCTCCCGTCCTGACAATCGCCCGCAAGCGCGACGGCCAAAAGCTCTCGGCCGCGGAAATTACGGCTTTCATCCTCGGATTCGCGCGTGGCGAAATTCCCGACTACCAGATGGCGGCGCTGGCGATGTCGATCTGCCTTCGCGGGATGGATGACGAAGAAACCTCGACATTGACGGAAGCGATGCTCTCCAGTGGGACGACGCTCTC
>DASRJP010000182.1:0-5615 GCA_035649415.1 Pirellulaceae bacterium
CTCAAGACACCGAGTATCGATTCGCTGGCTCAAGACGGCGCGCTCTTTACCCATTTCTTCGTCTGCCCCGTCTGCTCGCCAACCCGGGCGGAATTCCTCACGGGGCGCTACCATCCGCGGGGAGGCGTACGGGGCGTGTCCACGGGTCTCGAGCGGCTCGATCTCGACGAGACGACGATGGCTGACGCCTTTCGGGCGGCAGGCTATGCGACCGGCGCGTTCGGAAAGTGGCACAACGGCAGCCAGTGGCCTTATCATCCGCTCGCTCGCGGGTTTGGTGAGTACTACGGCTTCACCTCCGGCCATTGGGGGGAGTATTTCGATCCGCCGCTGGAGCACAACGGCAAGCTAGTCCGCGGCAAAGGTTTCATTGCCGATGATTTCACCGATCGCGCCCTGAATTTCATCGAGCAGAACAAGGATCGAACGTTCTTCTGCTACGTGGCTTTTAACACGCCACACTCGCCGTACGCCGTCCCCGATAAGTACTGGCAAAGGCACCGCAATCAGCCGATCACCCAGCGGGGGAGCGACGGGGACCGGGAGCCGATCGATGAAACGCGCTGCACGCTGGCGATGTGCGAAAATATCGACGCCAACGTTGGCCGCGTGCTGCATCGACTGGATGACCTGAAGCTGGCAGACAATACGATCGTGATCTACTTCTCCGACAATGGCCCCAACACCGCCCGCTGGAACGGCGGCATGAAGGGACGAAAGGGCTCGACCGACGAGGGGGGCGTGCGCGTCCCGTGCCTCATCCGCTTTCCGGCGAAAATCAAGCCCGGAACCGTAGTTGGCGAAATTGCCGGAGCGATCGACCTCATGCCCACGCTGGCGACGCTGGCTGACGTGCCGCTCGCCGGCAAGCAGCCGCTCGATGGAAGGGATGTGTCGCCGCTGCTGCTAGGTACCGCCAGCCAGTGGCCCGACCGGATGATCTTCTCGCGCTGGGCCGGCAAGGTCAGCGTCCGCACGCGGCAGTACCGATTGGACGACGCCGGCGCGCTATTTGACATGAGTGCCGACCCCAGACAGATGACCGACGTATCGTCGAGTCAGCCGGAGGTGGCAGCGCGGCTTGCCAAGGCCGTGGCTGCATGGCGTCGGGACGTGCTGTCAGCGGCCGCTCCGGCAAAGGGCAAAGCACGTCGCGCCCAGAATGGCCAGGCGGCGGACGATCGTCCCTATCCGGTCGGCTATGCCGAGTTTCCGATGACACCGCTGCCGGCCCGCGACGGGGTGCCTCACGGCGGCGTGAAACGGAGCGCCGGCGCCCCGAACTGCTCGTACTTCGTGAACTGGACGACGACCGAGGATTCCATCACCTGGGACATCGAGTTGCAAACGTCCGGTGATTACGAGGCCACAATTCTTTACACGTGCCCCGAGTCTGACGCCGGCTCGACAATCGAACTCAGCTTTGCCGGTAGCCAGTTGACCGGCAAGGTTTCGCCCGGCTGGGATCCGCCGCTGTATACCAACCAGGACACGATTCCGCGTCCAGCGGCTGAATCGCGCATGAAGGAGTTCCGCCCGCTGAAGCTCGGATCGATTCACCTGGAGAAAGGCCGCGGCCAGCTCACCTTGAGAGCACTTGAGGTGCCTGGAAAATCTGTCATGGACATGCGCCTGCTGACGCTTACGCTCAGGCGAAACTAAGGGGGGTTCGCACCGTGATGAAACGAAAATTTCACATCGTTTTCACAGCATGCTTGTTTCTCGCGGCAAGTGGCACGATAGCGCAGGAGCAGCGGGCCGCGAATGCCGTCAGTCCGGCAGCGGTCCGCTCACACCCGCCCATGCGACCGCTGCCTGCTCCCCGGGATCGGGCAATCGCCGATGGCGAGAAGCGGTTCGTCGATGCGGCACGCGGCGACGATGCCGCCAGCGGTCACGAGAAGTCACCGTGGAAATCGCTGTCGCACGCCCTGCGTCAATTGCGGCCTGGCGACACGCTCTATCTGCGCGGCGGCACGTACTACGAGCGCGTGTCTCTTTCCCGATCCGGCGCCCCCGAGGCGCCTATCACCATTTCCTCCTACCCCGGCGAGCTGGCGGTCCTCGACGGGGGCCTGCGCGAATTTATGGAAAGCCCCCAAACGAGCTGGGAGCCGTTGGCCGGCGGGGCCGACGGAGAATTCGTATCGACAAAAGCTTATCTGGATGCGGACGACCGCCAGGTGCCGCGGCAGTTTCTCCCCGGGTCATGGGAGCCGATGTGGGGCCTGGAAGACGAGCGGCCGCTGGCGCTGGGCCACTTTGCCGATTCGATGGTTCCGCTCCACGGCTATCGGCTGGCCGTGGACCTGCGATCGACCAATGAGCTATGGCTGGGCGGCAAGAACGAAATGCGCGACAGCGGCATTTATTGCGGCCCGGGCTTGTGGTTCAACCGCCAGACGGGGCGGATTCACATCCGACTGGCGCATCATCGGCTGGACGGCTTGGGCGAGCGCGCCTATCGCGGCGAAGCCGATCCGCGGCGGCTACCGCTGCTGATTGCCGTCGGCTTTGGGCAGGACGTGCTGCGCGTCAGCGGGGTGAAGCACGTGCGAATTTCGGATCTCGTATTGCGCGGCGCCACCGGCAGTCCGATGATCAACGTCTACGGCTGTGAGGACGTCGAGCTGGATCACATGACGATTTACGGTGGCTTTCCCGGACTGATGGTGAACGCCTGCAAGAACATTCGCCTCACGCATTCCGTCTTTCGCGGGCTGGCCGCCCCATGGACCTCGCGTGCGCACATGAAGTACCGCGGCACTGCGTCGTATCAGATCATTCTCCAGAACAATCAGCCGCACAACGAAAATATCGAAATGGCGTTTTGCGAGTTCACCGACGATCACGACTTCGCGTTTTTGCGGAACGTGCGGGAGCTGAAATTCCATCACAACCTGGTAGACAACTTCAACGACGACGGCCTGGAATGCGGGCCGAAGCTGCGGGACCACACGCTGTTCATCTCGCAAAACCGGATCGGCGCCTGCCTCATCCCACTGACGCAGCATGAGATCGACAAAGACGAGTCGCCTCTCGATCACGATCCCCAGGCCGGCGTGTTCGTTTTCCGCAACGTGATCGACATGCGCGGCGGCACGTACAAGGGGCCGCCGGCACAGCCCGACCCGAGCGGCTCCTTCCTGCGCGAAGAAGGTCACCTCGCCAGCGACCACGGCGGACCGATCTGGCCCGTAATCCACTTCTACCACAACACGGTCCTGCGGCAGACGCCGGTCTTTCGCGATTCATACCTGTTCGGCCTGGGGGCACACGGGCTGCGCAGTACCGAGCGCGATGTCTTCAACAACATCTTCGTGCAGTCCGACCGAGTGCCGGGAATCGGGTTTGTGGGCATGAAGGAGGCGGCCAACGTTCGCGAGGGGGGAAACCTGATTTGGGGCCTCAAGGAGGGCCCCACGCTCGATCGGGACGTGCTGGCGAAATTCCGCGCCTCACCGCTATTTGCCGACAGCCGCCGGCGCTATGAGCCAGGTTGGACGACTCAGGACCTGGTGGCCGATCCCAAATTCATCAGCCTGGGAAGCGACCTTTCGTCTCCTACCGATCTGCGTCTGAGAGAAGGCAGCCCAGCCATCGACGCGGGAGTGCAACTACCCGCCCAGTGGCCCGATCCGCTCCGCGACGTGGACGCGGGTCAGCCCGACCTGGGTGCACTGCCGCGGCAATCGGCGCCGTGGGGGATTGGCGTGGATGGCCGACTGAGCCTCTTTGATGCTGTAAAACAATGAACGAGAGCGAGCCTGATGCGCTCGGCAGGCGGCGTTTACTGCGGCCAGCTTGGAGAGTTGCTACGGCGTCAGTTGCTGATTGCGCAGCGGCACGGAATAGTACTCCTTCCATACCTGGTAGGCCGGCCGTGGCTTGCCACTTTCATCGAGCAAGCCACAATCGCGCCAGGCCATGAACAGTTCCGGCGCAGTTCCCTTGATCTTCTCCCAGAGCAAGTCGTAATCCTGGTGTACAAAGTTGACGACGAAGGCAAATTCGCGCTCTTGCGCCAAGTCGAGGAGTTTGCGGTAATAGGCCGCCTGCTTTTGCGGCGTCCCTTCCAGAACGACCTTTAGCTGGGCCAAGGGCAACCGATGCGGGCAAGATTCTCCGCCGCAGTCCTACCCTTGCGAAAAGCCGTGCGACTAGCGGTTGTCTAACCTCTGTACAGCCACCGCCGGATCAATGGGCACAACTAAAGTGCCTTGCTACCAGCCTCAATTGCCGCAAGTCCTTACGTTTCAATGCAGTAAGTGTCTTGCCAGCGCGGCGTCTCCGACCATCGGCGCAGCAGTTGCTATCCCGAGGGGGGATGTTGTGCGCGCCTGGGTAGGGTGCCGGCAGTTTGAGCAAGGAGATCCGGCGAAATGGTGGAGGCGTCGCCTTCCGACTCGGAGATCGTGATTCAGCTTCTCGATCCCACGCAGGGAGGAGTGCTCAAATCGTGGAAGTTTCAGGAGCGGGAGTCGATCTCGATCGGACGGGCTTCGGAGCGTGACGTCGAGGTAGTGGACGCGTACGTCTCCCGACTGCATGCAGTGCTCGAGCGTCGCGACGGCCAGTGGGTGCTCGTCTCCCAGGGACGCAACGGCGTGTACGTCGAGCAGCGGCCGGTCCAGGAGCTGAAAATTCCGCGGGAGGTCACCTTCCGGCTGGGAGCATCAGGGCCGTTGCTGGCCTTCCGCACGACGACCGCACGGGACGAGAACCTGGCGACTCTCACGCTGGACACTCTTCCCGCGTCGCTTTTTTCCGTGGATGAAGTGCGATTGGAAGCCGAAGTCGGGGCCATCGTCGACCAAGACGCCTTTCTCCGTTTGCAGCAGCAGGCTCAGAACCTTCGCCGGCAGAGGGCCTCCAGGTGACCCCGGCCCAACGCGCGA
The DNA here is from genome assembly GCA_035649415.1 of Pirellulaceae bacterium. Classification (GTDB taxonomy): domain Bacteria; phylum Planctomycetota; class Planctomycetia; order Pirellulales; family Pirellulaceae; genus DATKDU01. Next base: position 4,899 of record DASRJP010000182.1, read on the forward strand.
CGAGCAGGCGTTGATTCCTCTCCAGAGTCCATTCCAGGCGAAGCTCTCCTTGACCAAAATCATCTCGACCCACTCGTTCCGCGGCGGCACCGGCAAGTCAAACATCACCGCGAATCTGTCGGTGTTGATCGCCCGCGCCGGGTACCGCGTTGGCGTCATCGATACCGACATCCAGTCTCCCGGCATCCACGTGTTGTTTCGGGTGAACGAAGAGTCGCTGGCCCATTCGCTCAACGATTACTTGTGGGGCCGCTGCCCGATCGAAGCCGCCGCTGTGGACGTTTCCGAGCGGTGCATTGGCGCGCTGGACGAAGTCAGCGGCCGTCCGCGCTTGTTTCTGATCCCCTCGAGTCTCAAGCCGGGGGAGATTGCCCGCATCCTTCGCGAAGGCTACGACGTGGCCCGTCTGAACGACGGTCTACAGGACCTCATTCGCCGGCTGCAGCTCGATTACCTGCTCATCGACACCCATCCAGGGGTCAATGAGGAAACGCTGCTGTCGATTGCCGTCTCGGATATCCTGCTACTGATCGTCCGCCCGGACCAGCAGGATTTGCAGGGAACAGCCGTCGCCGTGGAACTGGCCCGCAAACTGGCGGTTCCGCAGATGTTCCTCCTGGTCAATAAGGTGCTTGCCGGGACGGACCTGGAGGATCTCAAGGAAAATGTCCAGTCTCTCTTCAAGACCGAGGTCCTGGCCGCGCTGACGCTGAACAA
>DASRJP010000183.1:0-4255 GCA_035649415.1 Pirellulaceae bacterium
AACGACGACGAGAAGGTGCCGATCAGCTACGGAAGCTGGCGGCAGGAGACCCTAGATGCCCACGGCGGCTGGATCGCCTCGACGATCGACCTGGCGAAGTTCGGAGCGGCGCTGGACGTAATCGAGGATGGCAAAAGCACACGCGGCAAACTGCTGCCGGCGTCATCGATCAAGGAGATGCTCGCGCCGCGGATCGAAATGAAAAACCCCGCAGGGGAAATCACCGGCCACTACGGCTACGGCTGGATGCTCAAAAAGGACGACTCCCTTGGCGAGTATGCCGCTCACGGCGGAGCGCTGGCCTGCACGGCCGCCTCGCTGATGCACTTCGAAAACGGCCTCAACGTCGCCGTGCTTTTCAACCTCGGCCAAGCCGCCGATGGAAAGACGTTCCTCGGGCGGGAGGTGGAAGCGGGCTTGCTGGCGGCACTGAACAAGACTCAACCCAAGTGACTAGAAACCGTAAAGGAAGTAATGAGCCGCAACCCCAATGGCCAGTCCGATAAGCCAGAGAAAGATCGTTGTTTTCGGAATGCTCATAAGGTTGGGGTAGATTATCCCGGCTAACCCGACGAGTGCAAACATGGGAGCGCCCCAAACGACGATGGGATAGAATCTCTGGTACTGGAGCGCATAGTAATGATTTAAGGCGAAGATGCCCACGGACACGAGAACGCAATACACCCATTGCTTTCGCGTCACTCGGTTTTCTGCCGGAGTTTCACTCATGGCGGACTAGTTCTTAGCTTAGAAGTCATGCCACAATCTCCCGCATCACCTGCCCAAAATCGATCTCCAGCCGCTTGCGGCCGGGGATTTCGAGGCGATGGGAGTCGAGGCCAAGCTGGTGCAAAAGCGTGGCGTGCAGATCGGTGACGTAGTGGCGTCCTTCGATGGCATGGAAGCCCAGCTCGTCGGTCGCGCCGTGGGCGATGCCGCTCTTGATGCCGCCGCCAGCCAGAGCAATCGAGAAGCCGTAAGGATGATGGTCGCGGCCGTCGGAGCCTTGCGCGCCCGGCGTGCGGCCGAACTCGGTGCCGATGACCACGATCGTTTCGTTTAAGAGGCCACGTAGTTTCAGGTCCTTGATGAGTGCCGCGATCGGCTGATCGACCTGGCCGCAGAGCTTGCTGTGGCCGGCTTTCAGCCCGCCGTGCGCATCCCACGAGCCGGCCCCGCCGTTTGAGCCGTGGAAGAGCTGCACAAACCGCACGCCGCGCTCCACCAGCCGCCGGGCCGCCAGGCACTGCGAGCCGAACTCCTTCGTTTCGGGCTTGTCGAGGCCGTAAAGCTGCTGCGTTGCCGCCGACTCCTCAGCGAAGTTGACCACGTCCGGCACAGCGGTCTGCATGTGGAACGCCAGCTCGTAGGACTTGATGCGGGCCGCCAGAGCCGGATCGTCGGGGTACTCCACGGCCGACAGTTTGTTGAGCCGGCCCAATAGTTCGAACTCCTTCTGTTGCTCCTCGCGATAGACGCTAGTTCCCGGCGCGGCAAACGGCAGCGGGTTGGCCGGATCGACGGCGAGTTGAATGCCGTCGTGCTGGGGGCCGAGATAATTGGCTCCATGAGCCCCGACGCCGCCGCAGCAGTCGGCAATCGGCGTCCCCATCACCACGAACTGCGGCAGGTTATCGTTCAGCGAGCCCAGGCCGTAGTGCACCCACGAGCCGATCGTCGGGAAATTGCCCTCCAGCGCGTGCCGGCCCGTGTGAAACTGGAGCTGCGCCCCATGGTTGTTGTCGGTCGTCCACATGCCGCGAACCAGGCACAGGTCGTCGGCACACCACTTTCCAAGCGTCTCCCACCAGTCGCTGATCTCCAGGCCGCTCGTTCCGTATTTCTGATAGCCGACCTGCATCTCGTAGATCTTGGGGTGCACCTTGTGCAGTCCTTCGATCACCTCGCGGAGATTTTTCTTCAGGTACTGCGATTCAAGAACCGCCTTGTACGGCGACTCCTCGAAGGTCTTGCCGGCGTACTTGTTGAGCTCCGGCTTGGGATCGAACGACTCCATCTGGCTCATGCCGCCGACGAGGAAAATCCAGATGACGCTCTTGGCCTTGGGCGGAAAGTGTGGGCCGACGTGCTCGGCAGTGCCGACATCCGCCGCGCGAGCGATGCCATCGCGGGCAAGCAGTGTCCCTAAAGCCAGGCCAGTGAACCCCATTCCAACGTCGGCGAGGAATTGGCGACGTGAATTGGACCGCGGAGACGCAGAGGGCGCGGAGAGGGCGGACGGATAATGCGAGTTCGACTGCGGCGTATTCATTTCTTCCGATCTCCTCTCAGCGCTCTCCGCGTCTCCGCGGTTCCATTCATGCTCAGGTCATGATCTCTTTAATCGGCTCCCCGAAATCCAAGTCTAACCGCTTTCGGCCGGGAATTTCCATCCTGCGGTGATCGAGTCCAAGCTGATGCAGCACGGTCGCGTGCAGGTCGGTGACGTAGTGCCGGTTCTCGGCTGCGTGAAAGCCGATTTCGTCACTGGCGCCGTGCACGACGCCCCCCTTGATCCCGCCGCCGGCCAGGGCGATCGAGAAGCCGTAAGGATGATGGTCGCGGCCGTTCGATTTCTCCGCGCCCGGCGTGCGGCCGAACTCGGTGCCGATCACCACGAGCGTCTCATCGAGCATGCCCCGCAGCTTCAGATCGCCGATCAGTGCGGCGATCGGTTGATCGACCTCCAGGCAGAGCTTCGAGTGCCCTTCCTTGAGATTGGCATGCGCGTCCCACCGGCCGGCGCCGCCGCTGGAGCCGTGGAAGAGTTGGACGAAGCGGACGCCGCGTTCGGCCAGCCGCCGGGCGATCAAGCACTGCCGGCCAAACTCGGCGGAATGTGGCGTCTCCAGGCCGTAGGCCTTCTGTGTGGCCGCAGTTTCGGCGGCAATGTCCACGACCTCCGGCACTGACCTCTGCATCTGAAACGCCAATTCGTACGACTTGATCCGCGCGGCCAGCGCTGGATCATCGGGATATTCGACGGCGGTCAACTTGTTGAGCCTGCCCAGCAGGCCAAACTCCGCGATCTGCTCCTCGCGAAAGACCTCTTTTTCAGGGATCGCAAACGGCAGCGGCGCGGCCGGATCGGTGGCAAGCTGAATGCCGGCGTGCTCGGGGCCGAGGTAATTGGCGCCGTGTCCTTGGACGCCGCCGCAGCAGTCGGCCAGCGGAACTCCCAGGACGCAGTAGCTCGGCAGGTTGTCGTTCAGCGAACCGAGCCCCCAATGGACCCACGAGCCGATCGTGGGGAATGGCCCTTCGACGGCGTGCCGGCCGGTGTGGAACTGAAGCTGAGCGCCATGGTCGTTGTCGGTCGTCCACATCGACCGTACCAGGCACAGATCGTCGGCATGCTGGCCCAAGTGCGGGAACCAATCGCTCATTTCCATGCCGCACGCCCCGCGTTTGCCGTAGCCGACCTGCATCGGATAGATCTTCGGCTGCACGGGGTGATTGCCGGCGACGAACTCGCGGAGGTTTTTCTTGAGGTACGGCGAATCGAGGACCGCCTTGTGCGGACTCTCGGCAATCGTCTTGTCGGCATGCTTGTTCAGCTCCGGCTTGGGATCGAACGACTCGACGTGGCTCATGCCGCCGACGAAGAAGATCCAGATGACGTTCTTGATCCGCGGCTGAAAGTGCGGGCCGGAGTAGGGCCGGCCGTCAGTCTCGCTGGCGCGCACGACGCCGTCCCGGGCGAGCATGGCGCCCAAGGCCATGCCGGCGAAGCCCATGCCGAGGTCGGCGAGGAAAGCGCGGCGGGAGTTGAACCGCGGAGGCGCGGAGAGCGCAGGGGGCTCATTCTGTCGCCGAACTGTTCGAGTTGACATAGTTTTTCGACTCCCTCTTTTCCTATTCTTCTCCGCGCCTCTGCGTCTCCGCGGTTCCATCTATCCCGATCACCGCACGGTCACAAAGTCATTGTGATTTAGGAGCACGTGCACCAGATTCTCCCGCGCGCGTTGCACCGGATCACTCGACGGCGGAACGGACGCCGCTGCGCCGGCGGAGAAGGCCGACAGCGATTTTGCGTCTGCCAACCGCTGCGACTGCTCCGTGAGGAATTCAAGGCACGCTTGCATTTCCTCGCTGGACGGCTCGCGGCACAGGATGCGGACGAAGGCGTCGCCGACGAATTTTTTGGGTCCTTCGTCGGCGGCCACGTTGCCCAGCGAATCAGTTAGCTTCTTGGCCAGTACGCGCGATTGGGCCAGCGTCAGCGGGCTGTTGGCCATCGCCAGCGCCTGCTGCG
>DASRJP010000184.1:0-4219 GCA_035649415.1 Pirellulaceae bacterium
TCGCCGTACGGGCCAAGTGCCTGCTCGTCGGCGGACCGGGGCGCGGCAAGACGACCAGCGCCATCCTCATGGGCGTCCTGGCCGGCTACTCGATTCGCGACGTGCGGCGGGCCATCCAGAAGGGCCAGCCCCAAATGACCATCGCCGACTTGCTCGGCAGTCCGCTGCCGGCCGACCTCGTTCAAGCCAAGAGTCTCGACCAGATTGGCATCGGCTGGCGGAAGTGGCTCGGCATGCGCGTGAAAATCATCGACGAGTACAACCGCATCCCGACGCGGACGCAGTCGGCACTCCTCACGCTCATGGCCGACAACTATGCCGAGCTATACGACCAGACCTATGAATGCCCCGAGGCGGCCTGGTACCTGACCGCCAACGACGATGCGGGGGGCGGCACCTACCAGGTGATCGAAGCCCTTCGCGATCGGATTGACATCGTCGTCAAGGCACTGCACTTCAACTCGCGGTTTCTCGGCGAACTGCTCGACCGGCTGGAGGCGGGCCTACGGCCCGAGGAAGTCGTCCCCGGTCAGATCATCTTCAGCGAAGAGGAGGGCAATCGTCTCCAACGTGACGTTCGCAAGGTGCAAGTGCCGCGGCCGATCCTGCGGCGGCTGGAGTTCTTTGCCAGCCAGTTTGAGTACTTCGAGCCGGCGGCCGCTCAGATCGAGTACAAGACCAAGGACACGGCCAAGCTGGCCGGCGTCGATTGGGCGCAGGTGGCGGCACTCGACAGCGGCAAGGACAAGCAGAAGGACATCGGTGCCCAGACGCGCAACGGCCTGTCGGTTCGCAGCCTGATGACGTCGCTGTTGTTCGTCAAGGCGATGGCCCAGTTCCGCGGCGCGGCGGAAGTGAGCCTGGAGGACGTGCGGCAGATCGTCCCCTTCGTGCTGCACGACAAGCTGGCGCAAGACCCCGACTGCCCGTTCTTCGAGGCTGCGGAAAATGCCGCCCTGCGGACCGACAAGATCGGTTGGATTCGCCGCATGTTCGACATGGCGTGCGCCGAGTACGACCGGCTGGGACTCGACAAGGACGATCCGATTGGCGAATTGAGCGCCGAGTTCGACCAGGGGCTCGACGGCGTCTCGCAGCGGGAGGTGAAGAACCGCCTGGTGAAGATCGAGCGCGTGCTGAATCAGTGGAGCAAATCTCGCAAGTTCTATGGACACATGTTCGACGATGTACTGAAGCTTAAGTACCTCCACCAGCGGTACACCAATTACCTCCGCTGGCTGGAGTGGAAGGGATAGCTTCGAGCACAATGACCAATGACCAAATCCCAATGACCAATGGATTTATGTCGCATTGGTCATTGGTGCTTGGTCATTGGTCATTTGGAACGGACGTCGCAATTGCAAAGCGTAGGGGGAATCAAGTATTAGATTCCCGGGAGAATCCCATGGCCCCGCATGTTTCGGTGGTGAAGGACGATGTGACGCAAGTGGCCGCGGACGTGCTGCTGCTGAAGTATGCCCAGCGGTTTTACGGGGCCGATGAAGCGGTGGCCGTGCGGCTGTTCCAGCAGGGGGTCTGTAAGGAAGCGGACATCGCCCCTGCCGACGGCGATTTTCGGATCGTCGATACGAAGGGGACGATCCCGGCTCAGCGCGTGCTCTTTGTCGGTACGCCCCGGCTGGGCGACTTTCGCTACCGCCAGATGCGCCAGTTCGCCCGGCGGGCGATCGAAATCCTCGCGCAGCAGAAATTCCCCGTCACGACGCTGACGACGACTGTGCATGGGGCCAACTACGGGCTGGACATCGAAGAGGCCCTGCGGTCGATGTTTCTGGGATTCCAGCAAGGGCTGACCACGCATCCGCTGCCGTCGCTGAAGCAGATTGTGTTCGTCGAGCGCATTGCCCGCCGCTTCGAGCTAATGCGGAACGCACTCGCCGATCTGGAGCTGGTGATGCCGACCACGATTGTCGATTCCGAGGGAGTTGTCCTCGGGCAAATGGGGCCGAGCAAGTTTGAGCCCGAGCGGAAGAAATCGGTCTTCGTCGCCATGCCCTTTTCGGAGGAGTTCGACGACATCTACCAGTTCGGCATTTATGCGGCCGTGCGGCGACTGGGGTACGTCTGCGAAAAGGTGGACGAGTCGGTCTTCACGGGCAACATCGTCGAACGGATCACCGAGGGGATCAAATACGCCGAATTCGTAATTGCCGATCTGTCGCTGGAGCGACCCAACGTCTATCTGGAAGTTGGCTTTGCCTGGGGATTGAAGAAGCCCGTGGTCCTCGTGGCCCGCGAGGGACAGCGGCTGCACTTCGACCTGTCCCATCACAAGTGCCTGTTCTACCGCACGATCGGCAAGCTGTCGGAGACGCTGGAAAAGACGATCCGCGACATGTTCGGTGCGGGAGGTCCGACGGCGTGAATCAGCTTCCCGCAGCCTTTGCCGCCGTGCTCGAGGCGGAGCGCGACGCGCTCAATGCCCGCTACACCCTGCGCCAGCGCGGCGGCAGCCGCATCGACGGCGTGGCGTTTCTCGCGCACCTGCGCCAGGCGGTCGCGCCGCTGGCAGAGCAAATCCACGCCATCTTGCCCGAGCGGACGCGGACCGCCGTGCTGGCGCTTTATGACGTCTCGCTCGATCTGTTTGCCGCGTCGCTTTTGGGCGCGGAGGCCAAGACGCCGCTGATCGGCCGCGTATGGACCGAGCTGTTGCCGCTGGTCGTTAAGCTCTTGGCCCGTGAACCGCAGCAAGTGGCCGGGTGCCTGTGCAATGCGGCATTCCGGATAGCTGGCCAACTGGGAACGAAGCCAAACACCTGGCTGGCGCGGATGCAGGCTGCGGCGCCGCATTGTGAATCGGTGGCGCAGCTCCTGGAGATCGGCAAAGTGGCCGCCTGGCAGGCTGGCATGGTGCAGTATCGAGCAGCCGCGCTGGCGGCGGCCGGCAAGCTTCCCGCGGCACTGGCGGCAGCGGCGCTGGGCCTGCCCCCGAGCGTGACTGCCGAAATGATGAAGGCGATTCTGGACCGGCTCAATGAGAATCCGTGGCACTCGGCCGCCGCCGCGCTCAACAGCAAGCAAGAGCATCCGCAGATCGCGTGCGTCGCCACGGCCGGCGCTTTTGTCGGCTTTGGCGGACTGTTCTTTCGTCCGCCGGTGGTGGAAAGTCACGACGGCCGGCTGTTTGTCTCCGATGGCCGCTCGCAATGGGAGCTGCTGGCCGATGCCTGCGGCGCCTGGTTTCGCCGCCTTGGCGACGCGCCAGCCAAACGTGCACCAGCCGATACCCGCGGCGACCTGTCTATTGATCGGCACGGCAAAATCCGCTGGGGCAAGCTGTCGCTGGAAGTGCCGCACCTGGCGCATGCCAGCAGCTTTGCCCACAGCGGCGCCACGCTGGCGGTTACGATTCCTACATCGCATCACGTGTTCCTTTTCAGCAGCCGAGGTGCGCCTGCGTGAGCACGACTGCCTTGACCACTGAACTGGAAGCGCTTCGCGACGCCTGGCTGGCGGTCTGGCCTGAGGCACTGGCGGTCTGGAGCCGCTACGTGCAATTGCACGAGCCAAAATGGTGCTTCACGACCGACGACGAAGGCCGCGAGCAGCTTTCCGGCAGCTTTGCCATGATCCGGCTCGTCGATCACTCGATCGTGGTCAGCCTCCGGCAGGTCCGCGAAGAAGGGCTCGCCAAATTCGCTCGCGAAATCCTCGCTCACGAGATCGGCCACCACGTCTATTGCCCGGCCGACCTGACCGATAACGCGCGGCTCCTGGCGCGGATTCGTCACGGCCTGCCGAGCAAGGAGCAACACGCTCCGATGGTGTCGAATTTGTATTCGGACCTGCTCATCAACGATCGGCTCCAGCGGAGCGCGGAGCTCGACATCGCGGGGGTCTATGTGCAGCTCGGCTCCGAGAGCAAGGCCCGGCTGTGGACGCTCTACCTGCGGATCTACGAAGTGCTGTGGAACTTGCCGCGCGGAAAACTCGCCAAAGGGGAGTGCGATGCGCGGCTCAACCAGGACGCGCAGCTCGGCGCGCGGCTCGTCCGCAGCTACGCGCACGACTGGCTCGGCGGCGCCGGCCGGTTTGCTGCCCTCTGCCTGCCCTACATCTTGGAGGACGACGAAAAGCAGCTCTGCCGCATCGTCTGGTGCGATACGCTGGGCGCCGGCCGCGGCGGCTTTCCCGACGGCCTGGTGGAAATCGACGACGCGGAACTTGAAGGGGCGATCCATCCGGCCGAGGACCC
>DASRJP010000185.1:0-12195 GCA_035649415.1 Pirellulaceae bacterium
TCCCGCGGCAGGAAGCGGACCTGTTAGTCGCGGTTCAGGCACTCGGCACACCGCCAGCGGCAGGAGCAGTCGCGCCCGGCAAGCAGGGGTAAACAGGCCCAGTCCAGCGGCGCTGTCCGCAGGATCGTTACAGCCCTGGCAGCGAGCAACCCTCGTCCCCCCCTTCTCCTGTGGCCAACCGGGAATGTGGTCGAATTATGACGGGAGATGGTTTACACTCAGCATCATCACTCAGCCAATCGAATTGTCACCAAGGGCTCTGGCGTGCAGTTTCGCTTTCTCCTGCTGCTGGCTATGGTTGCGGCACAGGCTGCGATTTGCCCCCCAATTTGCGCGCAGCAAAAAAAACTGGAACCGCTGGTGCCGCGGGAGAAGCATCCCTGGGGAAAGTTTCCCGTCGGTGCGTGGAAGAGGATGCGCGTCACCAAGGAAACGTTTGACGAACGGGGCGTCCCCACCGCCACGATCTACGACATCAAAACTACTGTGAAGTTCGTGGACGCCAGCGGCTATACGCTCGCGACCGAACAAACGGTCGAGATCGCCGGTCAGATCTTCCCCCAGCTCAAGCAGGAAATTACGCAGGGATTCAGCGGCGAGTCGCGCGGCCAAAAAGTCGAGAGCGTGGACAAGATCGGGGAACGGGAAGTGGAGCTCAACGGCCGGCGGATTCCCTGCGAAGTGCGCAAAGCGGTGATGAATGGCGACGGCACGACTCGTACCACGGCCACCGCTTATTATTCGGCGGACGTGGCGCCGCACTTGCTGCGTCGGGAGTTGACGACGGCCGCCCCGGCGGCAGGCGAAGCCACCTCGACCATCGAGGAAGTAATCGCGCTGGGAATGCCCTATGAGTTCCTGGGACAACGGCGGGCTGCATCCTTCGTGCGTACGGTGCAGAAGCAGCCCAAACAGTCCAAAGAAGCCATGGAAGTCTGGTGCGACGATGTGCCGGGAGGAGTCGTCGCCCAGTGGTCAAAAGAACTCGATGCCGAGGGCAAATTGATCAGCCGCATCACGCTGGAACTGGTGGGATATGACTCGGGCCGGGCGGGCGCTGCTGCGCCCGCGCCGCGCGCGCGTCTCTTCGATCGCAAGCGGGCCCGTCGCGCCGATGAAAAGATGGGAACGATGCAGCGACGGGAGTAGCAGCAGAGTTCACTGACGCTGCCTGCGGCCAGGCCCGACGTTGCAAACGACGGCGTGCCGGGTAGCATGGGAGCCAAGGGGCCAACCTTGCGTGCCCAGGACTGCGGCGAGTGCGACCGGAGCAGACGCTATGAAGTTCATCGAGATGACCGGGAAGACGCTCAAGACCCTCGTGAACGTGGACGAGTTGCACGTGGACGATCTGGTCAGCGCCGGTGTGAGCGATGACACGATTGTCCGGGTGAATCTTCAGGGAGACATCGAGGTCCGCCGTCGCGATCGCTGGGACGTAATCGGCGGCCTCTTGGGGAATTACGAGCAGCGGATGAAGAAGCAAACCGGGATGGATTGGGCCTAGCGCCGTGGCTCGAGCTGCGGGAACGGGAAACTGATGCGCCTTCTCGGCCGTCAGGCGCGTCATGCTGGTTCGCTGCTTAGCCGTCGCCACGTTTCCAGATTCCCCGTCCGGCCAGGCGCGCCTCATCCTCAGCCTGGCGAAGCTGGCGAGAAATCGTCTCCGAGTCCCCTGGCTTCGATTCCCTCAGGGCAAAACCCTGCCGCACGAGCTCGACGTTGAGCATCTGGCCCTCAACCAGGACGTAGGCCAGCAGTCGTCCGTCGGCATCGAGCCGGCGCTTGTCGAGCTGAAGTGCAACGCCGCCGCGGCCAACAAATTCCTCGATGAACGTCCTCGCGCCGACTGCCGATGGCTCGCCATGGACCGACGGCGCGGCGGGTTGCCCAATTTGAACGCCCAGCAGCCGGACGGGGCCCTCGACAACGTGCGGTGGAGCTGATGATCGCGAGCTTTGCACCTGCCGAACGACCAGTGTATCGCCGCTGACTACCTGGACGACTGTGCAAGGACCGGCCAGGAAGGATGCATTTTTCCCGTCAGCACGGACCGTGGGGCTTTGGCCCGAGAAAACGAAGCCCCGCTGCCATGCATCCCAACCCAGCCGCGCGGCGACGGCCGCCGCCAATAGGACGAGCAACACCAGCCCCGCACTCGGACGTCGGCGGAAACGAGGGCGCATGGCAACACCCATGCGGCAGGTCGAAGAAAGTCAGCGGGAATTGGAAGGCGCCAGGCCGCTAGTTCTTGCTGAAGCCGAGCGAAACCTTGGCCTCGCGCCCCAGCGGATTCTGGACGAATTTACGATAGCACTCAGGACACAGATCGAAGCGCCGCCGCTGATAGACGTCGTCGCCGATTTCGTCGCTTTCCTCGTCCAGTGAGTTTTCCAGGATGTCCTCAATCTCCATCAAATGGTCGCGGTCGTCGTTGATCTCATCCTCATGGACCGGGTCCATGGCGGCATGGATCTCAATTTTCATCACGTACCGCAGGTCATCATTCTCCAGTTCACGTCTGCAACGGTCGCACGAAAAGTGCATCATGTCCGATCCCCTGAAGCAATGGGCGAGACGCCGCGTCCCGCTGGAATGAGGCAATACCACTATCCTAATGCCCTATCCGGTTCAGGAGCAAGCCGATTCGTCATCCAAAGCGAAAGTAAGTCCGAGCAGCGCGCACGCTTCCACTTGACGTATGCCGGCTGCGATGACCTTGACGCACGAGTTTGCTGACGCGTGCTGGCATCACCCGGGGGATTGCTCGGCGCGCGACAAACTGACAGGCGTGGCGCGGGCGGCCTAGCGCTATGGAAATGCGTTTTGCCAATGGCTAGAATCGAAAACAACCGACCGAAAACCGTTCCGCGGCGCCAGTTTGCCACGGAGGCGGTATGTCGTTGTTTTTGCCAGCGGGCCCACTGGCCGCGCAGGCGTCGTTTTTCCTGTCTGACTAGCCATGGGCTGCTGAGGATAGCCGGAGGCGTTCGATGACGGATGCGGAACCTGCCAGAGTCCTCACCTCCAGCGTGCTGGTTCTCAATCGCTGCTATCTGGCGGTTCACGTGATTACGGTGCGGCGGGCGTTCGTGCTATTGTACCGCGACTGCGCCGAGGTGGTGGACATCGAGGCGGGGCAGTTCGTCAACCACGATTTTTCCTCGTGGTGCGAAATCAGCATGTATCGCGCCTGCGAAAAGGCCGGGCAAGAGGAGTGGATTCGGGCGGTCAATTTCGAAATCCAGGTGCCGCGAGTGATCCGCCTGCTGCGTTATGACCGCGTGCCGCGAAAGTCGCTCCGTTTCAATCGCCGCAATCTATTCGCCCGCGATGGCCATTGCTGCCAGTACTGCGGCCGCTCGTTCCCGGTCAGCCAGCTCAGCATCGACCACGTGGTACCCCGCAGCCGCGGGGGCGACACGTGCTGGGACAACGTTGTCTCCGCCTGCCTGACGTGCAACACTCGAAAAGGAGGCCGCACACCGCAGGAAGCGCACATGCACCTCATGAACCGGCCGGTCGAGCCGATCACGAATCCGCTGCTGGCCATGAAACTCAATCATCCCCGCTACGAGTGTTGGAAGACTTTCCTTCCCACGGCTACGGCGACGGTAGACGTCTGCTGAAGGCCCTGGGGGCTGAGGTCCCGCGTGGTTCCATGAGGGACGTCCAAATCAAAGACCAGACGCGTGAAGTGCGCTCGGAAAAGGCGTCCTCGTCGGCGGGCACCAGGCACACTTCCGCGTTCGGCGCGGCCCGGCGCTGGATCCTTCTGACAGGCGGCCTGATCGCTCTGATAGCCGGAACATATTATGTCGCCACACGCGCTACTAGCGACACAGATTCCTCCGCACCACTAGCGGCGGACGCTGAAACCGAATCGTCGCCGCAGGCCGACACGTTCCCGCTGCCTCCACTCTCAGCCAGCCCCTTCCGCAATACAGGTGCCGACGCGAAGTACGTCGGCAGCGAAGCCTGCCAGGCGTGTCACCAAGACGAGCATGAGTCGTTCTCGCACACCGGCATGGGGCGCTCGATGGCGACGGTCGATCTGGTGCGTGAGCCGCCCGACGGCCAGTTCGATCACCTCCCCTCCCAGCGCCGCTACGAGGTCCGCCGCGAAGGCGGCCGTATGTGGCACCGCGAGCTGCTGCTCAACAGCGGATCCGAGGACGTCGTCGTCTCCGAGTTTCCCGTCAAGTACGTGACCGGCTCAGGCCGGCACTCGCTCACCTACCTCGTGGAAACCGACGGCTTTTTGGTGGAATCGCCGATCACCTGGTACGCCTCACGCCAATCGTGGGGCATGTCTCCCGGCTACGATCGGCCGGCGCATTCGGGCTTTCAGCGGGAAGTCGGCGAAGGCTGCCTGATCTGTCACGCCGGTCGCTCCGAAGCGATCGACCTCAGCCTGCATCGGATGCGGATCATCGAAGATACGATCGGCTGTGAGCGTTGCCACGGACCTGGATCGCTGCACGTCAAGCGTCACTCGGAAGAGAGCAAATCCCAAGTGGCGTCGGACGAAAAAATCGACTACACGATTGTCAATCCGGCTCACCTATCGCGGAAACTGGCCGAGGCGGTCTGCCAGCAGTGCCACTTGCGAACCAGCGCCACGGTGATTAGCCGCGGGCGGAAGGCGTCCGATTTTCGCCCCGGTCTGCCCCTGCAAGACTTTCGCCAGGATTATTCCCTGTCGATTGCCGACAAGCCGATGACCGTCGTCGGCCACGTGGAGCAGATGCACATCAGCCGCTGCTACCAAAAGTCCGATCGTTTCACCTGCATGACGTGTCATAGCCCGCATGGCGAGCCACCGCCCGAGCAGCGCGTGGCTCACTACAAGGCCGTCTGCCTGCAGTGCCATCAGGAGTCGCATTGCAAGGTGGACCAGCAAGTGCTGGCGGCGCAGAGCGCCGACAACAACTGCGTTCACTGCCATATGCCGACGGGAAATACCGACATCCCGCACCTGGCGTTCACGCATCACCGCGTCGGCATTCACAAGCCGGCCTCAGCATCGGCCGATGACAACAAGCAGGAGAATACTGCTCCCGGCGAGCTGAAGCCATTTCTCGACTTCTCGCGCTTGGGCGAGATAGACCAGAAAAGATCGTTGGGGCTTGCCTATTACGATCTGGCCCTGCACACGGAGGACCCGAAGCTGGTCGTTCAATACCGTCAGCGGGCCCTGGACCTGCTGATGGAAGTCCACGCCGCGGGTCTGCGCGAAGGGCCCATGAGCGCGGCGATTGCCAGTCTGCGCTTTGACTTGCACTTGGGGGACATCGTCTCCTTCGCCAACGACGCGCTGTCCGACGGCGAGCTGGCGGGGATGGATCGCAGCAATGCCCTGTTCCTGATTGCCGACACGCTTTATCGCGAGGGCCGGTACCTGGAGACGCTGGAGGTCTTAAAGCCGCTCAATGAATCGCGCCGCCACAGCGTGCACTGGCTGCTCAAGGCCCAGTGCGAGGAAGCTCTCGGCCGGACGGACGAGATGGTCCAGTCGCTTGACGCGGCGCTCAGAATCAACCCGCGCATCGGCGAAGCGCATCGGTTCCTGGCAGACTATTACCGCAAGAAGGGAAACTCGTCGCGTGCCGACTGGCATCAAAGGCTGGCGAGTCCCTGAAAGTGGGCTTTGCTGCCGCGAATCAAGCCAGCTCTGGCAACCGCACGTCCGCCGGCGATTGGTAATCTGGCGTCGCCGGCGCCTCCCTTTCCTGACGCAGCCGCGCCTTGCGGATCTCATAGTAGAAGTAACTTCCCAGGCCCGACAGGATGAGCGGCGGCATGGAGAGCATGAACAGAATGCTCCAATAGAAGCCGCGGGCGATATTCGCTGCTTCGGGATCGTGCGCGAGCTGTTCCTTGCACGTCGGGCAGGCCAGCGCCACATCGGCCAGCAGCCAAACGGCGGCGGCCAAAACCACGACGACGACTAGGCGGCGTAAAAGCATGTCCGAGACCTTGCGATTGGGTACCTGCCTGATTTTAGGTTATCTGGTCAGAGGTGGGTAGAGCTGATACAGCATCAAGTAGACGACAACGCCAGTTACCGAAACGTACAGCCAGATGGGAAACGTCCAGCGAGCCAGCCGTACGTGCCAGCGGCGGCGGTCCGCCAGACCCAGCCAGATCGTCGCCACTGCCAGAAACGGCACTGCCGCCGCCAAGACGACGTGCGTCAGCAAGATGCCATAGTAGGTGTATCGAATCGGCAATGCCGGATACTGGGGAAACTTTTTGCTGCCTCCCGGAATATTGGCGTGGTAGGTCAGGTAGCAGGCCAGGAACAGTACCGAGACGCCAAAGCAGGCGAGCATCGTCCACTGGTGCGCCCGCTCGTTACGTCGCTTGATCAGGGCGTAACCGACCAGCAGCAGCACCGTCGCCAAGGCGTTGAGCGCGGCATTGACATGCGGCAGGTAGGGGACGAGATCGGACAAGGGCTACCCCGCGATCATGATGCATTTCCGTCGATTGATTCGCGCTTCAATTAGGGCTGCGATGGCTCCGGTTCTCCGCCAGCGGAATCGCTTTCCTCACTTTGCTCTTTTTCGGCCTCGGGCGATTTGAGCGGCGCATCTGCCGGTTCCGGCGGCGGCGTTTGTTCCGCCAGCAACTTGTCCAGCAGTCGCCGCAAATCGGTCAGCTCCTCCGGTTTGGACCAGTGAAACTGCCCCCGGTCATGCCCCCACTTGTCGATCACGATGAACCGCTCGGTGTGCGTCCGCTCGTCGAGCGGCACACGATACATCTCCGCGGCAATCCGCCGAATGTAAAGCAGGTCCCCGGTCAAAAACCACCACGTGTCGCCCGCGGCAGGAAAGTGCCGATTGGCGTAGTCCCGCAGCGTGCTGGGGGTGTCGGTGACCGGGTCGCAGGTGATGCCGGCGAACTGCACCCCTTTGGGACCATATTGGCGCTGGATTCCTTCGAGGGTCTTGTTTTGGAGCAGACACGTTTGCGGGCAGGTGGAAAAGAAGAAGTTGACGACGTGGACCCGCCCCTTCAAATCGGCGGTCCCCACGCGCTTGCCGCTTCGCTCTGTCAGTTCGAACTCAGTAAGCCATTTTTCCTGGCCGCTGACCGGCACGCGGCGATATTCCCGATCCGCCTCGGTCCCGCCGCTGCCGGAAGCGACGGTGTGATCGCGCGAGTACTTCAGCGCCAGCGCCAGAGCGGTCCCGCCCGAGACGATCAGCGCCAGCGCCAGCCAAGCTAACACGGACTTGCTCATAACAAATCTCCACTCGTTCGCTGCCGGCAGACCCACGTCGCGGCGGCAAACGCGACAACTGCAAAGGCGACGGTCACCAGCCAGCACTCGGCCAGCGCCGGAGTCCACACGCCGGGGGCCGCCTGCGGCCCGGTCAGCAGTTGCCGCACGCCGGCCACGGCGTACGACAGCGGGTTGAGTCGCATCCCCCAGTGCAGGAGCAGTTCCGCCCAGGTGGCGCTCGGCCCCGGCAGCGGCACCGGGAAAAAACCTCCCGACAGCAGCCACAGCGGCATCAGCACCAGGTTCATCACGGCGTGGAAGCCCTGCGTCGAGTCCATCTTCCAGGCCAGGGCCAGTCCCAGCCCGCACAGTGCCAGCGCCGCGACGAAAATCAGACCCGCGAGCTGCGCCAGGTTCACCAGCCCAGGCTCCCAAGGCAACGTTAGCGCCAGGAGTAGGAAAATCAACCCTTGGAGGACTGCCACGAAGGTGCCCCCCAGTAGTTTGCCCAGGACCATGGCCCACCGCGGGATCGGCGCCACCAGCACCGACTGGAGGAATCCTTCCCGCCGGTCTTCGATAACACTGATCGACGAAAAGATGGCGGTGAACATCAGCGTCAGGACGAGACTGCCGGGAAAAAAGTATTCGAGAAAGCCGCTCTCGCGCGTCCCACCCGGGACGCGAAACCACTTGTCGAGCCCCGCCCCGAACAGCAGCCAGAACAAAAGGGGCGTGCCGACCGAGCCGACAATCCGGTTGCGCTGCCGGAAAAAGCGCACGATCTCTCGCCAGGCCAGCGTCAGTGCCGCCCGCACCGGCTGCGGCCGGAGTTGCGCGGGGCCCGCGGAAATGGCCGCCGCCAAGGCGGCGGGGGCTGTGGCCATGCGGCTCGATTCGCTCATGTGGCCACCTCCTCGGGCTGCTGCCAGAAGCGGTGTCCGGTGCAACGGATGAAGACATCCTCCAGCGTCGGCTTGCCCAGGCGGATCGCCGCCACGCGGCCGGGAAACGCCTCCACAATCCGCGAGATCCAGGTATGCCCGTCAGGCACTTCCAGACGGACCTGGCCGTCGATTGTTTGAGCCGTCAGCGAAAACCTCTGGCCGATCTCGCGCGCCAAGAGAGCCGGCTGATCGGTGTCAATGGTGATGGCGTCGCCGCCGACACTCCGCTTGAGTGCGGCAGGCGAATCGAGCGCCACCAGGCGTCCGCTGCTTAGGATTGCGATGCGATCGGCCTGCTCACCCTCCTCGAGAATGTGCGTGGTGAGCACGACGGTGACTCCCCGTTCGCGCAATTGCCGCAGGTAGTTCCACAGGTCGCTGCGAGCGCCCGGGTCGAGGCCGGTGCTGGGCTCGTCGAGCAGGAGGAGCTGCGGCTGATGAATCATGCCTTTGGCCAGCTCGACGCGGCGCCTCAGGCCGCCGGAGAGGCGGAGAGCCAGCTCGTGCGCCCGGTCCCGAAGGCCGAAATGCACCAGCATTTCCTCCAATCGCTTTCGCAGCGGCCCTCCGAACAGTCCATACAGCGCCGCCTGGTGGCGGATGTTTTCGGCAACCGTGAGCTGGCGGTCGAGGCTGGGCGATTGAAAGACGACGCCGATCCGCTCGCGGATCGGCTGCACTTGACGGCGAAGATCATAGCCCAGCACCGTCGCGTCACCACTCGCCAGCGGGATCAGCGTGGAAAGCAGGCGAAACAGAGTCGTTTTGCCGCCGCCGTTGGGACCGAGGAAGACGAATATCTCTCCCGCGCCAATCTCCAGCGACAACTCAGTCAGCGCCTGCCGCTGGCCATAACGATGCGAGAGGGCACGGGTGGCAATCGCGGCGGTCATGGCTCCGGTCACGAGGAATGCTCGAAGGCCTTCCCTTCGTCGCCCCCTCCACCGACCCCCTTTTCGTGCAGCGTTTCCTTCTTTTCCTCGGCATGGTGCGCCGCCGGCTGGGCAGCGTACAACCACCGCTCCTCGGAATAATTGCGCGTCCGCAGACCAATGTCCGGGATCAGCATCAGCAATAGAAAGATGCTCATGATGCTGGCGGGAATGGTCAGGACGTACTTCCAGTTCGCCTCCCACTTGAGGTGCATGAAAAACAGGATCACCAGCATCGCCTTGGCGCAGGAGACGGCCATCATCGCGGCCCACATGACCTGCGGCGAGTTCTCACGCAGCGCGCGGCTGCTGCCCACCGTGACCGACACGACGGTGAGGCCCACCAGGCCGAAAAACACCGCCCAGTATTTGCCGCTGCCGGGTGGCGCGTGGTGCTCTTCGCCGTGGCCGTGATCGTGCGCTGTATGTGCCATTGCCGGTACTCTTGCAGATTAGAACAGGTAAAGCAGCGGGAACAGAAAGATCCATACCAGGTCGACGAAGTGCCAATACAGGCCGATGTTCTCGATCAGGTTGGCTCGCGTGGCGTCCAGCCGTTTGGGCAGGACGACCGCAAACGCGATCAGGCCCACCAGGACGTGGATCGCGTGGAAGCCGGTCATCAAGAAGTAGGTGCTGGCCCACATGTTGCCGCTGGGAATCTTGATCGGAAATCGCAGCCAGTGATGCTCCTCGTTGAGCCCCTCCTTGGCGTTCTCGAGCTCTTCGTGGATCTTGATCCGTCCATCGATCGCCTCGGCGCGCAGTGAGCCGGATGTCAGTTCGTTGTCGAGCGCGTTCAGTTCCACCTTCAGTTGGGTCTTCGCTGCCTCATCCTGCGTTGCGGCCTTTTCCAGCTCGTCGAGCGTCTTGAGCTTTTCCTCCTTTTGAGACTCGATCTCCTTGGCTTGTTTGGCAATCGCGTCCTTCTCGTTGAGCAGGCGCGTCTGCTCGCTGGCCAGGACGTTGACAAACTGCTCGTGCCCTCCTGGCCCGTGATGCAGCGGGTAAATGGCGGTGGCCACGAATTCCATCGCCGCTCGCCGCTGGATCGGGTCGGGATCGGTGGCGGCAATCTGCTCGGAGAATTTCAACAGGTGATTGAGCAAGTTCGTGACCACGATATATCGCTTGACATCGGGATCGTTCTTGCCCTGCGCTTCCGTCAAGTCGTCGATTTCGAGGAATGCGCCAACTTTCGCGGCGGCGTTCTCGGCTGCGGCAGGCTGACCTTCGGCCGGCGCCGCGCCCGGGGCTCCTTGTGCCGCAGCCGTCGCGGAATCAGCCGTGGCGGCCGCCGGGGCCGGAGGACCGCCGCCGGGGACCTTGAGCTCTTTGGCCGTGATCGCGTCGGCATACGATCTTTGCAGCCCCTCCAGCCGGAGCCGCGCCGCCTGCATGTAGTAAATGTCCGCCTTCTCGTGAATCAGGCTGTGCGGCTTGGCGGGATAAATGCCGTGCTGGAACTTGGCGTTGTATTCATAGGCCTTCACGCCGAGGAACGTGCTGCCCAAAAGAAAGGTCGCCAGGAACCAGGCTTTGGCCGGGCCCGTCTGGTTGTTCTTGGCTGCCTCCAGGGCCATCACGATCGTCACCGACGAAAACAGCAGCACGCCGGTGTTGAGCGCGCCAATCCATTCCGCCAGGTGCACGTCGTGCGGCGCAGGCCATGTGCCGCTGGGCGCCCCAAAGCGGAGCACGATGTACTCGCCAATCAGGGCGGCAAAGAACATGATTTCCGTGGACAAGAATAGCCACAGAAACAACTTGCCGTTGTTGATCGGCAGCGACGGCTGATAGACCAGTTTCAGATGGCCGTGGCCGTGGGCGTCGTGGGCGTGCAGGGCGGCGTCGGTCATGGGGAAGGAGTCTGGGGTCAGGGGCAGGGATCAGGAGTCAGGAGTCAAAGGTGGGAGGTCGTTTTGCGCAAGGGCGGTCGCCGCATTCTGGTCTTTCACCTCTGACCTCTGACCTCCAGCCTCAAAAGCGGGAATGGCAATCAATGACATCAACAGCACGGGCATATAAACCAGCGACATGCGAAGCAGGCAGCGGGCCGAGCGATCCGACGTTGCCAGCAGGAACCAGAAAGCGATCGCCAGTTGCGCAACGCTCAGCATGGTCACCGCGACGATGTACAAGACGCCCATCCAATTGGGGGCACCCAGCGCCGGCAACGCAGCCACGGGAACGAGTGCCGCCGCCGCCAGCACCGACTGCACGGCGGCCCGCCTGCCCGACGGATCGACCACCGGCAGCATCTGGTAGCCGCCGCGGGCGTAATCGTGCCGGTACAGCCAGGCGATGGCCATGAAGTGCGGGAACTGCCACAGGAGCAGGATCAAAAACAGGGAGGCGGACCGCACGTCGATCGTCCCTCCGCCGGCGCTCCAGCCGATGAATACCGGCAGCGCACCGGCGACGGCGCCGATGGCTGTGTTGGCCGTCACGCGCGTCTTGAGCGGCGTGTAGACGAGCACATACAAGCACCAGGTGACCAGCCCCCAGATTGCCGGCTGCCAGCCAGCCAGCAGCGCCAGCCACAGGCCACCGCCCAGCAGCGTCACCGCGGCAAACAACAGCGCCGCGGCGGGAGTGATTCGCCCGGATGGCAGTGGCCGGTCGCTTGTCCGGTTCATCAACGCGTCGCGATCGCGCTCCAGCAATTGATTGGCTGCACTGGCGCTGGCGGCGACCAGGCAAGTGCCGATCACCGCGTGGACCAGGGCCCATCCGCCGGAGAAACCCCAATTGGCGGCAATGCCGCTGGCAACGACCACGAGCAGAACGAGGACCGCGATTCGCGGCTTGGTCAGTTCGACAAAGTCGCGGACCTTGCTCCAGGCAGAGCTCCTGGCCTCTGAAACGGCAATCGCGCTGGTGCTCATGCAGCGGCCCTCACGAGGTGGGTTTCGAGGGCCCACGCGGCGTCAGCGAGCCGAAAAAAACGGCGGGATAAGTTCCAGGCCTGCATGACGAGCATGGCCAGAATCAGAGCGCCGTTGGCCACATGAGCCGTGACGATCAAGCTTTGCGCGATGCTTTTTTCTTCGATCACATAGGCGGCCGCGAACTGGAACGA
>DASRJP010000186.1:0-8755 GCA_035649415.1 Pirellulaceae bacterium
ATGCTGGCCCGCGACCTGGGGAAGATCAACTACTTCACGGAAGGCAAAGAGCGCGAGCTTCTGGAACTCAAGCAGAAGTGGGGCTGGTCTGACCCGCGGAATACCAAGGAATACGAAAACTGCGACATCTGCGCCAACGACATCTTCCGCGAGAGCTGGCAAGCGGCCGGCATCGAGCGGCGGGCATTTCCGGCTCCGCCGCCGATGGGGCCGGCAGCGAAATCGGCTCCCGCTGCGGCCAACGGCTCGGGCGGCGACAGCGAGCGGCTGGTGCAGATGATTACGCAGCGGGTGATGGAGGAGCTGGCGAAGTCGTAGGACAGGTTTCCAACCTGTCCTAAGTGATATTTGATCCATTACTGATATTCTTTTTAGGACAGGTTGAACACCTGTCCTACGAAAATATGAAAGTCTCCATCATTGGCGGCGCTGGCCTCGTCGGCTCCTCGGCGGCATTTGCCCTGCAATGCGGCGGCATTGTGCGGGAGATCGCCCTGCTGGATCTCAATCTGGAGATGGCCGGCGGTCACGCGCTCGACCTCCTTCACGGCACGCCGAGCGTCGCCGACCAGGTAATCACCGCTGGCGGCTACGAGCACGTGCCCAGCAGCGACGTGATCTGCATCACGGCCGGCCTGCGCCGCAAGCCGGATGAAAGCCGGCTCGACTTGATCAATCGCAATACCGATCTGTTCGTCACCATCCTGACCGATATCGCCAATGCCGGCGTCAAGAAGGATGCCATCGTCCTGGTCGTTTCTAACCCGGTCGATATCCTCACCTACGTCGCTGCCGACCGGCTCGACTTGCCGCCGACTCAGGTGCTCGGTCTGGGGACGCAGCTCGACACGATCCGCTTTCGCAGCTTGATTGCCCAGGAACTGAAGGCGGCGCCGACGCAGGTCAATGCCCTGATCCTCGGCGAGCATGGCGACAGCATGGTGCCGATCTGGTCGAGTGCGGCGATCGGCGGACTGCCTCTGGAAAAGTATCCCGGCTGGAACCTGCGGCTGGCCGACGAGATTTTCACCCGCACCAAGGGGAGCGGCGCGGAAGTGATCAAGAAGAAGACCGGCGCCGGCTTTGCCGTCGGCATTGCCATCCGGGACGTGATCCATGCCGTGGCCCTTGACCAGCGCCGCGTCCTCCCGGTCTCGACGGTCCAAAACGGCTGCTACGACATTCGCGATGTGGCGCTCAGCGTTCCCACCGTCGTCGGCCGCGGCGGCTGCCTGGCCCGCCACCAAATCGACCTTTGGCCGAAGGAGGTCCAAGCCGTCCGCAAGAGCGGCCTCGTCCTGCGGCAGACGCTGGAGACGGTGCTTTCGCGAATCGGACGAACGAAGAAGTAAGGCCCAATTGACCTTCGGGCGGAGGTCACTTCCCAGCTAGAATGCGCCCGATGAGATTCTCCATTCGGGATCTGCTGCTCTTAACCGTCATTGCGGGATTAGGAGTCGGATGGTGGTTGGATCATCGCAAGCTTGACGATGCAGCAGAACAGCTTCGCGAGGAACGAACACGATACCGGACTTTGCTGGATCGAATGTCATACGTTCTTGAAAGGAATTCCAAGTTGCGCGCGGAGCTGGAAACAATGAAGGACGATCTCTTCTGGCGAAAGGGCGAGTACGTTCCATAAGCACGCCCAATCGAGTCAAAGGACAGGTTGGAAACCTGTCCTACGAGGAAGTCACGGACGACATGAAGCATCTGCTGTTAATTCTGGCCCTCTCCGCCACGGTGATGCTCACCGGCCTCGGTAGCTCGCGGCTGTGGGATGACGACGAGCCGCGGAATGCGGGCTGCGCGCGGGAGATGCTCGCGCGGGGCGACTGGATCGTGCCGTGGTTCAATAACGAGCTGCGGGCTCACAAGCCGGTGCTGACGTACTGGTGCATCATGGCATCGTACCTGGTGCTGGGGGAGAGCGAATTTTCCGCCCGGCTTCCGTCGGCACTGGCCGCCATCGGCACGACGCTCTTGACGTATTCAATCGGCCGGCGGCTGTTCTCTCGCGAGGCCGCGCTATGGGCCGCGCTGATCCTGCCGACGACGATGCTGTTTGTCATGGCTGGGCGGATCGCGACCCCCGATTCGCTGCTCATCTTCTGCGTCACGCTGACGATGGCTGTGTATGTATGGACCTCCTGGCCAACTGACGAGGCGACGAGTAGCTACTTCCCCAAGTCATGGTGGCAGGCCGCAGCGATCTATGCCGCGATGGGGTTGGCGGTGCTGGCCAAAGGCCCTGTCGGCCTCGTATTGCCGACTGCCATTCTTGGGACGTTCCTGCTGATCGCGCGCTGGCGCAAGACTGGACCCTTTGGCGCCGTCGCCCATTTCGTTCGCACCGCCTGGTCGATGCGGCCACTCATGGCCCTGGCGGTTGTGGCTCTCGTGGCCGGGCCGTGGTATCTGGCAGTCGGGTATCAAACCAATGGCCAGTTCATCCAGGAGTTTTTCATCAAGCACAACCTCGAGCGGGCTACCGGCGCGATGGAAGGGCACCGCGCGGGCATCTGGTTTTATCCTGTGATGCTCATGGTGGGCTTCTTCCCTTGGTCGATATTTGCCATACCGCTGGCGATCGATACATTCGCCTGCCTGAAGCATGCATCGCGCCTGCGGAGCGCTCAGATCTTTCTACTCTGCTGGATCGGCGTCTGGCTGGGGGCCTTTACGCTGGCAACGACAAAACTCCCCAGCTATGCCACCCCTTGCTTCCCCGCAGTCGCACTTTTGGCAGGCTATTTTGTCCAGCGGCTGATCCAAAGTGCGGTAGCCCTGTGGCGCTATTGGCCACTGATCTCCTTTCAGTGCCTGATCGCCTTCGGTTTGGTGGGCGCGGCTTTGTTACCGGTCGTCGCCAATCGGTATCTGCCGGGGGACCAGTGGCTGGCCGTATTGGGGCTGGTCCCCGCGGCGGGAGGGCTAACGGCACTGGCATTGTGGCGGATGAATCGGCGGACAGCGGCTATCGCCAGTGTGGCTGGAACCGGGGGACTACTCGCGCTGGGAGTATTCGCGCTTGGGGCTCATGTCGTTGATCGGCACCAGCAAGCGGACCGACTTTTGGCGGCAATTCATCAGACGACGGACCAACCGCAAGTCGCCTCGTTCCGCGTCCTCGAGCCAGGCTGGGTGTATTACGGCCGATTGCCAATCCGCGAGATTCGCGATTCTCGCCAGGAGGCGGCGGCATTTCTGGCTCAAAGTCCCGATGCGCTGCTGATCACGACGCAAAGGCATTGGCGAGCCCTATCGAAGGGCGGAATCTCCCCTGAATTCGTGGTCCTGGCCGATGTAAAGCGGTTTCTGAAGGACGAACGGCTGGTGTTGATCGGGAGGCCGCCGGGGAACGTGGCTCGTAAGCCATCTACCCAGCGGTAATTGCTCCCCTAGGGCCGCCCGCAGGGCCTTCGGAAGCACCAAATCTGGCGGCATAACGCATGTCCTATCAGTGCTTTACGACCGGGCTGGTTTCCCTGTAATCCTTCGAAACCTTCCAGGTTGCGGCGGGTTTAAGTCCCTAAGAGTTACCAGTCCACCCAGGCCGGGCCTCTTCCCGACATTTGGGTGCTTGCCGCGGGGGTCGTGGCGAATCAACTGCTTAGGAGATTTGGATCATGAAGTGGATGACGACGAGTGTGTTGGCGGTCGGCCTGGCCATGTGCCTGGCCGGTTCGGTAATGGCCCAGCCGCGTGGCGGCGGCGGCGGCCGCGGAGGACAAGGGGGATTTGGCGGGGGCGGCTTTGGTGGATTTGGCGGCGGCGGTGGTGGCACCTTGATGCTGCTTTTCGATGAAAACGTCCGCAAGGACCTGGGAGTCACCGACGACCAGTGGCAGCGCTTGCAGGACGGCCAGCGAAAGATGCAGGAGCGAATGGGAACCGCCTTCCAGGGGCTGCGTGATCTGTCGGAGGAGCAGCGCACGGCGAGGTTCGAAGAGATTCGCAAACAGAGCCAGGACGCACAAAAGGAATTGGAGAACATTCTGACGGCAGCCCAGCGCGACCGGCTGAAGCAAATTGGCGTCCAGTCGCGCCTCAATCGGGGGAATGCCGCGGAGGCCCTGTCCAGCGATGAGTTGTCGCAGGACCTGGGGCTGACCGATGCCGACAAGGATCGCATCCGCAAAGCGAATGAGGAGGCACAGGAAGAGCTGCGGGAGAAGATGCGGAAGCTGCAAGATGAAGCCCGCGAGAAGGTAGTTGCCGCCTTGACGCCAGCCCAGCAGGCGAAGCTCAAGCAATTGACTGGTCCCAAGGTCGAGTTCAGCAATAACTTCGGCGGTTTCGCCGGTTTCGGTGGCGGCGGCGGCCGGGGTGGTTTTGGTGGCGGCGGATTTGGCGGAGGGGGATTTGGTGGCGGCGGAGCCGGCGGAACTGGCGGCCGACCAGGCGGTCCAGGCGGCCGTGGCCCAGGCGGCGGCGAGGGTGGCCGTGGTCCGGCTCGCCCCCCCGTGGAACGGCTCCCTGACGGTGATTAGTTCCCGAGAATGAAGCTGTTGATTCGCAAGCAGCGGCGCGCCGAGGCGACTGGCGGCGCGCCGCCAAAATGAAGATGTGAAACACAGGACCACGTCGCGGGCGGCGTGGTCTTATCACAAAGGCTTGGCGCTCAAGCACGTTAGGACGACAATCGAAACCAGGACTGACACTTGCAAGTAGTGCTCCTTAGGCTGTAGGAATGAGGTTGGCCCAAGCCGCCCGCTGAGACCCCCGGCAGATTCCCGCCTCCCACATGCCCCGCGCCCCATACCACCCACCTTTGCACGGTAGCTACGAATGGAAGCCGGCGAGATACTCCTGAAACGCGGCTTGCTGGATCGCCAGCAACTGGAACGGTCGCGATCCCAGGCCAACGGCCACTGCGACGGGCTGCGCTTGATCGAATCCGCCGTTCATCTGGGGTATTGCTCCGAAGAGCAGGCCCTACGTGCGGTGGGAGAGGCGGTGGGGATCGACTACATCGATCTCAACGGCATCGACGTCGATTTGAGCTTGCTGAAGGGCTTTCCGCACAAGCTCATCCATCGGCAGACAATCTTCCCCATTAGCCGCAATCAGGGACAACTGGTCGTTGCCACCAGCGATCCTTTCGACCTTTACCCGCTCGACGAAGTGAGTGCCGCCACGGGGCTATCCGTGCTGCCGGTGCTCGCTGGCCGGGCAGAAATCTCGCGGCTGATCAAACGGTACCTCGGCGTCGGCAGCGAGACGGTCGATGGCCTGGTTGCCGCTCAGTCGCACGACGAAGAATCGGCAGTCGAGCTGCTCAGCGACATCGAGACCGACGGCTCGGAGCTTTCAGAGCAAGCCCAGGAAGCGTCGGTCGTACGGCTCGTCAACGAAATCTTGATGGAGGCGATTGACGCGCGGGCCAGCGACGTACACATCGAGTCGCAGCCTTCCGGCGTAGTCATCCGCTACCGCATCGACGGCATGCTCCAAACGCAGCCGGTGCCGCCGGAGATCAACCGCTTCCAGGCCGCGATCATCAGCCGCCTGAAGATCATGGCCCGGCTGAACATCGCCGAGAAGCGATTGCCGCAGGACGGCCGGATGAAGCTGCGAATCAACGGGAGGGAGATCGACGTTCGCGTATCGATCATTCCGATGATCCATGGCGAAGGCCTGGTGCTGCGTATTCTCGATAAGGGGGCGATGACCTTCGATCTCCAGAAGCTGGGGATGGAGGCTGATACGTATGCCGCGTTCCGCGTGCTGATCGATCTGCCGCACGGAATCATCCTGGTCACCGGTCCGACCGGCTGCGGCAAGACGACGACGCTGTATAGCGCTCTGCTGGAAATCAACCAGCCGGACGTGAAGATCATCACAACGGAAGACCCGGTCGAGTATCAGCTCGAAGGGATCAATCAGATCCAGGTCCACACTAAGATCGGTTTGACATTCGGCCATTCGCTGCGAAGCATTTTGCGTCACGACCCGGACATCGTGCTGGTCGGCGAAATCCGCGATCTGGACACGGCCGAGAACGCCATCCAGGCGTCGCTGACCGGCCACCTGGTGTTCAGCACGCTGCACACCAACGACGCGGCCACCGCCTATACCCGTATGGTCGATATGGGGGTCGAGCCGTTTCTCGTCGCCAGCACCGTCGAGGCGGTGATGGCTCAGCGGCTGGTCCGCAGGCTGTGCCTAAGCTGCAAGCAGGAGTACCGTCCCGATCGCAAGGACGTGCCCGTCGACTTCCCCTTCGATGCGCTCGGTGGAGGCAAAATTTTCCGGGCGGTCGGCTGCCGCGAGTGTCGCGGGACGGGTTATCGCGGCCGGCAGGGCATTTACGAGCTGATGGTCACGACCAACGAGATTCGGCAACTGGCGCACGACCGGGCGAGCAGCTGGAAGCTGGCCCAGATGTCCATCGAACAAGGCATGCGGACGCTGCGCCAGGACGGCTGGAAAAAGGTACTGGCCGGCATTTCCAGCGTGGACGAGGTGGTCCGTAACGCCAAGGCGGACCATGGCTTGATGATGAAAAAGTAGGCGTTGCTGATCGCCGGCGGTCAATCAAAATAGAAGGAAATCCGCCTGCCGAATGACCAATGACCAAATCCCAATGACCAATTGGGGGTTAGAGACATTGGTCATTGGTGCTTGGTCATTGGTCATTTTGTTTTGCCATGCCTGACTTCGCCTACATCGCTCGCGACGTGACCGGCCAGAAGATCTCTGGCGTGCTCTCGGCGTCCACCGACCGCGAAGCGCTCTCGGTGCTGGCCAACCGGTCGCTGTTTCCGGTGCAGGTGACGGCCCAGAAGTTGACGGCCGCCCATTCGAGGCTGCGCGTCAAAGGGCAGGTGATGGCCACCCTTTACAGCCAGCTCGCCGCCTTGCTCAAAAGCGGCGTGCCGCTGCTGAGGTCGATTGCCGTCCTGCGGGAACAATCCTCGAACAAGAGCCTGAAGCTGATTCTGGACGACGTCCACCACCGGGTCGAGGACGGCGCACCTTTGGGCGACGCCATGGCGCGCTATCCGCGGGCCTTCAGCGAGATGGCGGTGAACATGGTCCGCGCCGGCGCCGAGGGCGGCTTTCTCGAAGATGCGCTGGAACGGGTCGCGTCCTTCACCGAGCAGCAGGAGGATCTCAAGGGACGCACCGTCAGCGCGATGGCGTATCCCTGCATCCTGGCGCTGGCCGGCGTGACCGTGGTGACGGTCCTCATCGTTTTCTTCGTCCCCAAGTTCGCCGTCATGTTCGAGCGGCTGCGCGAGCGGGGCGAGCTGCCGATCCTCACCGACTGGCTGCTCTGGTTCAGCGACACGCTGCGGTACCACGGCTGGTGGATCCTGCTGGTGCTCGCTGGCATCGGCACGTGGCTCTATTTCCAGTGGCAGACTCCCGCCGGGAGGTTGCGCGCCGACTGGCTGAAGATCAAGCTGCCGATGGCCGGCACGATTTTTCAGAGCTTCGCCGTGGCCCGCTTTTGCCGCGTGCTGGGGACGCTGCTGAAGAACGGCGTGCCAATCCTCAAGGCGCTGGAAATCAGCCGCGAGGCGGCGGGCAACAAGGTGCTGGCCCAGGCCATCGCCGACGCCACGGAGAATATCTCCTCGGGGCAGTCGCTGGCCCGACCGCTGGCCGCCAGCGGGCACTTTCCGAAGATGGTGGTGGAGATGATTGCCGTCGCCGAGGAATCCAACACCCTCGATCGGGTGCTGGTGGACATGGCCGACGGCCTGGAACGCCGCACGGGGCGGCAATTGGATTTGATGGTCCGGCTGCTGGAACCGATCATGCTGCTGGTCCTGGCGGGAGTGATCCTGTTTGTGGTCATCGCACTCTTGGTGCCAGTCATCAAGATGAGTCAGTCGCTGTAGGTGTTCCTAGCCGGAGGCTAACAGCCTCCGGGATTGAGGTCAGAGGTCAGAACTCAGTTGGTTAACTGCCGCGGTCACGCGGCACAGAAAATTCACAGTAAGGATCGAGACGCTATGAAAATTGCATTCACACATCGCCGTCGTCGCCGCCGCGGCTTCACGCTGATGGAAATCCTGCTCGTCCTGGCGATTCTGGTGATCCTAGGCGCCCTCGTGGGTGTGGCGTTTACCAGGATTCAACGGAATTCGTACATCGACGCCGCCAAGGCGCAGATCGCGAATCTGGAGACGTGCGTGAAGACATACCAGATTGACGTGGGCCGGTACCCCACCGGTGAATCGGGGCTGGAAGGGCTGCTGAGCCCTCCCTCGGACGCTCCCGAGGGCAAATGGCGCGGTCCGTATCTGGACGCCACACAGTTGCCGCTCGACCCCTGGGGGAACCCCTACAACTACGAGTTGTTCAACGAGGACCAGTTCGAAATCACTTCCAACGGCCCCGATCGTCAGCAAGGAACGGAAGACGACGTGCGGATTATCCGCTAGTTCTTTCGCAGGTGCCCCGTGATCAGCCGCCGATCCAATCAGCGCCCCCCTCGAGCGGGTCTCACGCTCCTGGAGATCGTGATTGTCCTGGCGCTGCTGGTCATTCTGGGGGCGGTGGCCGCGCCGATTTTTGCCGGCACGATTCGCCGGCAGCGGCTGCGCAGTGCGGCGGAGTCGGTGCGGGCCGAATGGATGCGGGCGCATATCCAGGCGATGAAGACCGGCCGCATTCACGTATATCGATTTCAGTCGGGCGATCGGCATTTTGAGATCATCCCCTGGGTCGCCGCGGACGACGCGCTGGAAAGCTCCACCACGGCCGACACCGCGACGACTTCGTCCGGCATGGCCACCGC
>DASRJP010000187.1:0-18223 GCA_035649415.1 Pirellulaceae bacterium
TGAGCTCTTTATTGATGTCCCGACCACTCTCCTGATTGGGACCAGCATTGAGCGGCTGGATATTGAACGGCGTATTGTCGCCGCCGAGCTGCAGTTCAATGCTGTGGTCCATCTGGCATGTTTTCTTTCCGACCTTGGGAAACTCCTTGTCCCCACCGGCCCGGTCCCACAGGTCGTCCCGGGAATCGGCTGACCAGCCCAACTTTTCCAGCCACAGCTTGCGCAGGTCGTCGGTGGAGGGGCGCGTCTGCCAGAGTGCCGTGCGGGCCCTGCCGGTGCCTGTCAGCTCGACGGTGCTTTCCAGCTTGCCGCCCGCGATCTTCATGTACTCGTCGAAAGCCAGCTTTCCCTTCTCCGCCGGGACGTAGAGCACATTGACTTCGAATTCCTCGACCTTTCCCTGGCCGGTCTCAAAGCCTTCGACGGGTTTGACGACGTGGCTGCCGAAGTCGGTCTTGATGGTCTTGGACTTTTTTTTCTTGCCAGGGACAACTTTGCCGGCGTCTCCTTTGACTCGCGACAGGATGGGGCGCGGCGCGGAGGAGGGGAGACTGACGGGTGCGCCGCTCATCACGGCACTGGCTGTCGCGTCGGCTTCGCGCTCGAGGCTCTGGTACTGCGCCCCTTCGTCGAGCTGGATGTTCGCGCCGGTACGCTGTAGTCCGCTCTGCTGCACGGTGTGAGCCAATTCGTGCGCCAGCAGTTGACGCCCGACGGAGGAGTGTGGGTCGTAGCGGCCGCGATCGAAAGCGATGTCCTGACCGACCGTGTAAGCATGGGCATTGACGGCGCGGGCGCTTTCGGCGGCCTGGGAGTCCGTGTGGACGCGGACCTGGCTGAAGTCGTGGCCAAAACGGGGTTCCATGAAGCCGCGAGTGGAGGCGTCCAGCGGCTGGCCGGGGGAATTCAGCACGCTGTGGACCACCGGCGGCACGCTGCCGACGCCGGCAGATCCGGCCGCATGGCGCTGCAGCATCGGTTTTTTCCGTTTGCAGTCCTCGCACTCGCCGCCAGATGAACCGCCGCAGGCACATTTGCGCAGCAGGAGCGGCACCGGCGCCGGCGTGAACGACCGGACCGGGCTCGGCGGCGCTACTTGCGGCTGTGGTGCGGCCTTGGTGGTCATGGACGCGTTTCTCCACCGGGCACGGGAGCGGCCGCCGGATATGCGGCGGGATCGATCGCGGAAGACGCAGCGCTGTAAATCGCGCTGGCGATGTGCGCACCGGTCACCGCGGCGCGGCTGCCGCTTTGGAGTTGAAACGAGCCGCCATCGATTTGCTCGATGTCGATGTCGTCGGCCGGCAACGGCGAGAAGTTTTTCTGCTCCAATAATCGGCCCAGCTCGCGCTCAATGCTTTCCGAAATGCCGTGCCGATCGCTGGCGGCAAAGCCGTGGAGGATCAGCTCGTCGATGTGCAGCGTGATGGAGTGCGGATTGCGATTTGCAGTTTGCGGATTGGAAAATGCAGGATCCACGGCTGGATGCGGCGCAATATCAATGCCGCCGTTGTTGCTCTCCCGCACCAAATCCGCAATCCGAAATCCCAAATCCGAAATCGTTCTCACGTCCACCCTCCGATCTCCGCCTCCGACAGCGGCTTTTCGAGCTTCGCGTACTCGGTCTGCGCGGCCATGAGCAAATGCCGCATGCCGACCGGCTGACCGGCATCGGCGGCCAGAAACGCAGCGCCGAGGGCGAGGTTGCGAATGTTTCCGCCGGACAAGTTGAGCCGCGCGAGCTGCTCGAGCACCAGGCCATCGGTGGGCGTGCCGGCCGGAAAAATCCGCCGCCAGATCTCCATCCGCTGGGCCGCGTCGGGGAACGGGAACTGGACGACGAAGCGGATGCGGCGCAGAAAGGCCCCGTCGATCGACTGCTTCATGTTGCTGGTCAGAATGGCCAGCCCGCGATAGGCCTCGATCCGCTGGAGCAGGTAGCTGACTTCGATATTGGCATAGCGGTCGTGGGCGTCCTTCACCTCGCTGCGTTTGCCGAACAAGGCGTCAGCCTCGTCGAACAGCAGGATCGCGCCGCTGTCCTCGGCGGCATCGAAGACGCGCCGCAGGTTCTTTTCGGTCTCACCTATATATTTGTTTACTATCGCGCTCAAGTCGATGCGGAACAAGTCCAGCCGCAGCTCATTGGCCAGCACTTCGGCCGCCATCGTCTTGCCGGTGCCGCTGGCGCCGCAGAACAGCGCGCTGATGCCCAAGCCGCGCTGTCCCTGGCGCTCGAAGCCCCATTTCTCGTAGACCACGGCCCGCTGCCGCACGTGGGCCGCCACGCTCCGCAGCACGGCCAGCGACTGCGGCGGCAGCACGATGTCGTCCCACGTCGCCGCCGGCTCGATCCGCTGTGCCAAGTCGGCCAAAGGCGACCGCGACACGGCCCGGCATTCGTCCCACAGGATGGCGTCCAGCGGACGATCGTCGCCGGACGAGACCCGCTCGCGGACTTTCCCGGCTGCGGCGCGGATGGAATCCCACCCCAAGTGAAAATGCGCCGCGACGAGATCGAGCTGCCCGTTGAGCGTCTCGCCCATGGGACCCAGGGACTCCCGCCAGCACTGGCGCTGTTCCGACGCTGATGGCCGGGAAACTTCGATCCGCACGACAGGACGCTGAACGTCGCGACACTGCTCTCTGCCGCTCAATAGCACAATGCCGCCAGTCCGCTCGATCAGCGACACCAATCCCTTGGGTTCTCCCGGTCCGGGCGTTTCGTCCGCCTCGATGAGCAATGCACTCGAGGTAAGCATCGCCTCGCGTTCCCAGAGCCGCGAAATCAGCTCCAGGTCGGCACAAGGCGCCGGCAAATCGGCCGCCCGCAACGAGTGGAGACGCATGCCCACTAGAGCGCACGCAGCCGCGGCAATCGCACGCCGTGCTGCCCAGTCGCTGCCGCCAAGCAGCACCAGCGGCGGCGTCGCTCCTGGTTCGACCTCTGCCCAGTTGCGAGCCAGGCGCTCGGCCGCCGCCCCCTGCGACCAGGGAAGCTCATCGGGCGGTGAAACCAACTCGATAAGCGGCGTCAGCCGGGGATCGAGGTGCGACACGCCGACGAGAAAGTGCAGCACGCGCTCGTCGATCCGCAGCGGGCTGGCCGTCAGAGTTTCGCCGGCGCCAACTTCGATCAGCCGCCACCGCCTTAGCGGCGACGAAGGTAGTAGCGCGCTCCAGTGCGGCTCGTTAAGCGCTGCCAGCGCCAGACCGAAAGTCGGAAAGTCGCGCTGCGGATTGCCGCTTGCCTCGGCGCAAAGTGGTGGCAGAGTTCCGTCCAGTTCCATCCCGGCGCACAACAGCAGGATTTGGCGCTCGAAGCCGCTCAGGCCGAAAGCCGCGCAGACCTTATCCAGCGCCGGCGGCGAGGACATTTCGGATTCGATCGAATTCAATTCGCCGGCGGCAGCGGCCGAGGACGGATCGCCGTCAACAGCAGAAACATTCGGTGTATTGTCGTCTGCCACGGCACACGGAGTGTGCCTGCTGCGTGTCAGCCGCTCGAGCGATGCGCGCACGCCCGCCACGGCCGCGGCCAGGTGCCGCTGGTTGGCTTTCAGCCACGTTGTCGGCTCTTCGCTCATCAGATGGTCACTCGCGGCAGGGCGTACTCCCCAGCGGCATTGAGCGACAGGACGCTCTCGCCGCCGTCCACTCGCGCCCGCACCAGGTAGTCGCCAGGAATCACATTCGCATAGCTAAACTCCACGGTCGCCGTATCAACGGCCGGGGAGACAACTCCGTTGCCTGCTGGCGCACGGAAGCTGTAAGCCCGCGCCGGCCGGCTAGCTGGCGGCTGAAACTCATTGAGCAGCAGGACCAGGCGCTGCTCGGCATGCACCTTCGGATTGAACGTTACCTCGATCTTTCCCGCCTTCACGGTCACGCCGTTCACTACGCTGCTTACCGCGCTGGTAACGACCGGCGTGATGATCGGCCGCAGCACCAGAGGCTGCGGACTGGACTCGAGTCCCTCGTGCGGCGCGGGGGGTGTACTCATTTCGACCGGATGGGCGACTCGCAGCGGCACGAGGCCCGCGTACAAGCCGGCCGGCAGCGGCGCAGGAAGCGCCAGCAGGATTTCGCCATCGCTGAGCTTCGTGATGCCGGCGGAGAGGTCAACGGCTCCGATCCAGACCTGCGTCGTTTTGCCTCGCAGCCGCTGGCCTGTGATTCGCAGCGTGCTGGTGGGCAGAATGGGCAAGCTCTCGCCGCCGGCGTCGCTGACTTTTTCGATGACCGGCTGGTCGAAGGGAATCACATACACACTGCGGCCGTTCACAGGCAAAGCAGACTTGGTCGAACTCTTGGCCTCGATGAGCACGACGGTCACCTGGTAGGCCGCGGTCGGCCTGTAGTGCGTCTGGAATGCCGACCAGAGTTTGGAAACCTCTTCCGTGTTGAGCGTTTCGGGCGTGATCTTGATCTGCTCCACCTGGCTGGCCAACTCCGAAGTCGCCAGAGCGGGAGGGAAAGGGGGCGGGGCGGGAGAGGCAGGGGGCGTTAGCGCCTTGCGAATGCCGTCGCGCGAGAGCACGGGGACTTCGTGCAGCAGCTGCATGGCGTGCCCCAGAATGATTTCCGGATACAACTCCTTGTTGCCATAGGCCGTCAGCAGGTAGTGCAGATTGAGAGCCAGCGGCGGGTTGGAGGTTCTATCCCCTGCGGCATCGCGCGACGGCAGGCCAACGTTCCGCCAGGCGGCATTGGGAGTCACCTGATAGAGAAACAGGTTGAGCTGATTGGGATCGTCGCCGCCGCTGGGGAGCACCCTATCGGGGGGCAGCGAGCTGACGGTCACATCGCCGACGATGTCGCCGACCTTGTGGGCCGTGAGCCCGTTGTTGAGCAAGTCCTTGAGGACGGCGGTAACCGCGGCAATGGCCAGGGCGTCGCTCATCGGCGGTCTCCGCTGCGGTCCTTGAGGTAGTCTTCCAGCGATAGACGCGGAGTTTTGGCGGAGCGGGAAGTCCCGGTGGCGGCAGCGGCCGCGGCGACGGCGCGGACTTCGACTCGGCCGATGGTGATGCGAATCGTCGGCGGAGCTGCCGGCTGCTGGGACGGTGCAGCGGACACGGGCTCGAAGCGCGATGGCGGAGCAACGACGACCTTGGGAGCAAAGGGCTCTCTGGCCGGCGCCGCGGACCGCATTGATTGCCGCTCGCTATCGCGGTGCTCTCCGGCGGCGTCCGAAGTGTCCAACTTACGCTCTCGAAGTCGCCGCGGCTCTCTGGAATGGGTCTCCTGCCGCGAATCTTCGGCCGCGTCGCGTGCTGGCCGAGTGCGGTCGGGGGCAACTGGACTCAGCCGAGGGGCAGCAATTTGTGCAGCCTTTTGCGGAAGTTCTGCGGCCGGTTGAGCGACGAGGGACTCAGTCCCCGGCGGCCGCTTCGCCGCTTCCACGGCGGTCTGAACGTCACGCGGATGTAGTGGCAACGAGGCTGGCGGTTGGGGGTTGATGACCGCTCGCAGCGGCGCGGTCGGTTCCGCGGGCCGCTCGCTGGCGGGACGAGGCATCGCTGGCGCGTGCCGCGGCCGCACAGCGGCTGGAACCGGCTCAATCTCGATGGTTTCGTCAGTGCTCGCTAGATCGCCCGCCGACGGCCGCAGCGGCAGCGGGCCGATCCTGGCGGCAGCCGGCTCGAATAGCGAGCCCTGCCGCGGAACGATGGCGGGCGACGGCGCCAGCGCGCGAGCGGCCAGATTGGTCAAGTAATCGTTCATGTCCCGATCAGTTCGAGATACATTTGCCGCCGTCGCGGGCTCATGGCCACAATGTCCGCTTCCCGCCAGCCGTAGGCCGAAGCCAGTGCGTGAACTTCCCGCACGATCTGTTGTCCCCAGGCATCGAGCTCGCTCCAGAAGAAGCTGGCGATGTCGAAGCTCGCCTCCCACTTCTGGTGACAGTTTGGGCAGGAGACGGCCAACTCCACATTGGCTTGCGGATCAACGTCGGCCATTTTTGCGACGACCGCCGACAGAACGCGCTCGGGCAATTGGTCCAGCGGAGCGTCGGAATCGGTGTGGCGCGCCGCTATCAGGCAGCGGCTCAAAAGCATCTGTCGCGCGCGGGCCAGATCCGATTCCGTGGCAACGGCAGCCAGGTCGGCAGTTCCGGGCAAGCGAAATTGAATCTCGTATCCCTCGACCGACAGCGAGTTTTCTGTTGCCGCTTGATCGGGCAGGTCCGCCACTCGTATGTCCGCGACTTGCATCGCCAGCTCTAGTCGCTCGCCGCAGCCAGGGCAATGCGCCGTTGCGTCGATCTGCGAGCCGAACGTCGCTTCGCGCAAAGTCAATAGCCGCCCGTCACGATCGCCGATGCTGAGTGTGGCGAGATTCTGTGGGGTCAATTCGGGAAAGGCTGGGGCCAACAGCGCCAGGGCGCGCTCCGAGGGCGTCACCCCCCAGCCGGTTTCCCAAATCGACAGCAGCTCGGCGGCGGCAAGGGATCGCATCGCACGTTATACGGCGGGTTCGGTGAAGGTCGGTTCGTTCGGCTCGGGAACTTCGTAGTCGCGCTCCCAACCCTCGTTTTCCAGCTTGAGCCGCTCAATGGCGACGGCATTGGCGTTGGCGTCCAGGTCCGGCAGCGACTGAAACTCCGAGACCCAGCAGCGGTAGACCTTGTAGGCCAGGGCGAGCTGGCCGGCCTCGTTGTACAGCTCGATGATGATGTCCTTGCGAAAGTCCTTGAGGGAAACTTCCGTGCCCAGACCCGAGCCGTAGTTCCAGACCTTGTTGGCCCACTTCTCGAACTCGGGGTCGTGCGTGACGCCGCGCTCAAGCGTTACGGCCTCGTATTCGGTGCGGCCAGGGGATTTGCGGCTGGAGCTGGGGTCGCCCCCTTCGCGGTGCTTGACCACTTCCGTGGTTCGCTTGAGCGTGCTGACCTTGCTCACGCCCGCGACGTAACGGCCGTCCCACTTCACGCGGAATTTGAAGTTTTTGTACGGGTCGAAACGCAATGCATTGACAGTGAACTGTGCCATCGATCGAAACTCCTTACGTCTGGATCTGCCCGGCGAGCTGCTGGATCTTGATGACGACGAACTCGGCCGGCTTGAGCGGAGCAAAACCGACGAGAATATTGACCACTCCCTTGTTGATGTCGCTCTGCGTGGTGGTTTCCTTGTCGCACTTGACGAAGTACGCCTCGCGCGGCGATTTGCCCTGGAACGCCCCCTGCCTAAACAGGTCCTGCATGAAGGCGCCGACGTTGAGCCGGATCTGCGCCCACAGCGGCTCATCGTTAGGCTCGAAGACGACCCACTGTGTGCCGCGGTACAGGCTCTCCTCGAGAAACAGCGCCAGCCGCCGCACAGGAATGTATTTCCATTCCGATCCCTTCTCGTTGTTGCCGTCCAGCGTCCTGGCGCCCCACACCACGTTGCCGTGGACCGCGAAGTTCCGCAGGCAGTTGATCGCCTGGATGTTGAGCGTGCCGTTTTCCAGGTCGGTCAGCCTGTACGTCAGGCCGCTGGCCCCTGCCAGGCTGGCCTCGGTCCCCGCCGGCGCTTTCCACACGCCGCGGTTGACGTCGGTCCGCGCGTAGATGCCAGCGACGAAACCGCAGGGGGGGAACGGCCGCGGGCGATTCTCCTGCAAAGCGTCCGGCGCGCTGACCCAGGGAAAATAGAACGCCGCATTGATCGCGTTCGCCCCGGTGATCGCGCCGTCCGGGCCGGCCTGCAGCGTCGCGAATGTGTCCGTTTCCTTGCAGTCGGCGATTAAAACCGCCCGTTCCTTGCGGCAATAGGCCTGAAGCTGGCTGATAACCGCGGGTGTTGTCTCTCCCGGCACGCACAGCAGATTGAACAAGTTCACTCGATCGAGCAGATTGATGCCCCCTGTGCCGCCGCCGGCTTGCAGGGCGGTCTCGAAGTTGCCGTTGTCTGGCACCAGCACCGTGCCGTCCCCGCCCGATGTGCCACTGCCCAGTCGCGGCGACGGACTGCCGGTGTTGGCCGGAGGAGTGAGACTGGAGCCGGTTACCGCGAGGCGTACGAACTCCGAGAGGCCGTTGACGATGGTGGCGGCAAAGCGGCGGTCGGCCGGATTGAGCGACAGATTTTCCCACGACTCTACAGGCGTTTCCACGCCGCTGGCGCTGACCTGGAGCACGCTGACGCGGAAGCGGGTGGCGTCGTCCGCGCGGCGCTGGATGGCAATGGCATAGTTGTTGGCCCACTGCCCGGGGCTATTGGCGGAAAAATCGAGCGACGTGCCGGCATCGGCCGAGGCGATGGAAACGGTGGCCACGGCAGCATCCGCATTCGCCAGCCGGACGATGTAGGCCTGCTGCCCGCCGTTGGTGAAGAAATGCTGCACGGCATAGCCCAGCAGACTGCGGCGGTCCAATCCGCCGTAGAAGCGCTCATAGTCGGCCCAGCTTTGCACCAGCTGTGCCCGATCGGCTGGGCCGCGCGCCGCCCAGCCGACGAACGCGGCAATCGAGGTGGCAACGCCGCTAATCGTGCGCACGCCGCTGGGAACCTCTTCGATGTAGACGCCGGGAAAGGTGAGGGTGGCCGGCACGGGAGATCCTCCATTTCAGTGGCTGATTCGTCAAACGCAGAGCCGCGCGCTGAATCGGACGAGATACCGTCGTCGCGCGAAACTTGGCCGTCGCGAAGTATATGTTTCCGCTGGCAGATTTCACGTCGCATAATTGGTGACACACGGGAGTGTGTCACACTGTTGTGTGACAACAGGCCGCCGCGTCCGACTTTCGCCGGCTGTCCGTCGCGCCGCGTCGTCCGCGTTTGCGAAGCATCAAGTACACCCGCGCCAGCCGCAGAGCCAGCGCCAAGCGATCCGTGACCCGCGCTTTGCGAAACACGCGATCGATATAAACACGCACCGTCTCGGCACTGATGCACGAACCATCCGCCTTGTGGAGATAGTGGGCGATGGCCTGGCGGCTGACTCCCTTGATCAGAAGGATGGTGACCGCCAGCTCACGCTCCGACAGGTCCAAGGCGCGGCCGATGGCTGCCCATTCGGCCGGAGTAAACAGCCCTTCGTCCGGGTTTTCCGGGGACAACAGACTCTCCCTGAATCGTTCATTCTCGGAGGACGCCGTCGAATAAAGGGAATCTCGCGAAAGGGCAGCCAGCACACGGTTTGCGCGAAATTGCCGCATAGACACCTCATATCCCTCTCAGCCTTCGTCTGGCGCAGGCCGCTGCGACCTTGCCAGCGCCAGCCGCCCCGTTTGGTCCTCGTAGAATCTGCCGACCAGCATCGGCGCCGAGGCCTCCCTGCCAGGAAGCTAATCGCAAAATGGCCGTCCAACCGGACAGGGCGCGAGCGCGTTTTTTTCTCCGTTCTCGCTGGGAGCGGCGGATTGCCCGCGTGCGCCGCAAGAACCGGGTACACTGCGCTATGCGGTGGGTGGCTAAATATTGCCGTTCTGCGGAGGAGTGCGGTCGATGCTCAGTCCAAAGGTGGCGCTGAACCGTCGCCGGTTCCTGGGAAGCGGAATTGCAGCCGCGACGCTGGTCTCCGCACTGCCGCTCTCAGCGGACGAGCCAGGGGATCGGCAGATTATGACGGTTACCGGTGCGGTGAAGCACGATGCCCTGGGAACCACGCTCCCGCACGAGCACGTCCTGGTGGATTTCATTGGCGCGGACAAAGTCAGCCGCGACCGTTACGACCAGGATGAGGTATTTGAGGTCGGCCTGCCGCATTTGAAGCGTGCTGGCGAGATTGGTTGCCAGACTCTCGTCGATTGCACGCCGGCCTGGCTCGGCCGCGATCCGCTTCTACTTGCGCGATTGTCCAAGGCCAGCGGCCTTAAGCTTCTGACGAATACCGGCTATTACGGGGCCGGGCAGGGGAAGTATCTTCCCCCTCATGCCCGAACCGAGGATGCCGACGCCCTGGCCAAACGCTGGCTGGCCGAGTGGGAGGACGGCATCGAAGGGACCGGCATTCGCCCCGGCTTGATCAAGATTGGCGTCGATGCGGGCCCGCTGACCGAGGTCAATCGCAAGCTCGTTCAGGCGGCGTGCCGTGTGCACTTGAAAAGCGGCCTGACGATTGCCGGTCATACGGGCGACGGTCAGGCGGCACTGGCGCAGCTCGAAGTTCTGCGGCAGGAGGGGGTCGCGGCCAGTGCCTGGATCTGGGTGCATGCCCAAAGCGAAAAGGACGCCGATTTGCATCGGCAGGCAGCCGAACGGGGCTCATGGATCGAGCTGGACGGCATTTCGCCAACGTCGATCGGGCAGCACATTGAGCTCGTGTCCAACCTGAAACGCTCCGGGCATCTGGATCGAGTTCTGATTTCGCACGATGCTGGCTGGTACTCCGTCGGTGAGCCCCGCGGTGGAAAGTTTCGCAGCTTCGAGACCCTGTTCACGCACTTTCTGCCCGCTTTGAAAGAAGCTGGATTCACGGCCGCGGAGATCGAGGAGTTGACGATTGCCAACCCGGCCAGTGCGCTGACAATCGCCGTGCGGGCGGCTTGAACAGATTGGCGACGTGGATGTCGCCACGGCAACGGCTTCAGTCGATCAACTCTGCTGCCTCCTGCCGCAATCGAGCCAGGACGCGCGAGCGGGCGATGAAAACGGCATTGGTCGAAAGGCCGAGTTCCGCGGCTACGTCGCTGGCTGAAGCCCCTTCCAGGGCCGTCCGCTGAAAGGCATTCCAGGTGCGCGGCTCAAATTCGCCGCGCAGCACGTGTAGGAGCTGGCGGGCCACGTGCCGATCGTGATCGAGGTCCCAGATGCGGCTGAGCTCGCTGCCGGGGTCGGCAAGCTGAGAGAGGATTCCCTCAAAGCCGCTTTCGCCGGCGGCCCTGGGAAGGTTTTTCCCTCGTCGCCAGTGATCCCGCAGGCAGTTGGCCGTGATGGTCTTGAGCCAGGTGCGAAAGGCGCCGATGCGGCCGTTGTGCTGAAATTCGGCGAGCCGCCGGACGACGACCGACATCACCTCCTGCGTCACGTCGTCCACGTCGTGCTCGGCCAGGACGTGCCGCCGCAGCCAGCCGCGAACCAGCGGGTCGTAGATTGCCACCAGCCGCTGCCACGAATCGGCATCGGAACTGGCGCGGACTCGCTCGAGCAGGCTGGCGGACGTAACGGGCATGGCGACATGGTTCTGAAGGTCCCGTTATTATGTCGCGGGACCACCAGGATGTCGCCAGGGAAGCCGAATGTCGGTAACGGCGGGCGAGGGTTTTACGCGGTGAGGCGCTGGACCGCCGCGGGTGCTCGGCAATAGACTTCAGCGGCCAGGGCAGGATTAACCCTCGGGATTGTCAAGCAATTCTTTCAGCCGCGCGACCAGCTCGGGCGGGAGGTGATCGCACCAAGACGCATCGATCAGTCCGACGTCGATCATGTCGAGCAAATGCATTTGATCTTTGCGTCGAAAAGATGTCAGCTTCATCCGCACGAGTGCGTCCAGTCGCAGCACGCGGTGACGCTCGACGTTCTCTGAATCGGATACGTCCGGAGCTGGCAGCGCGTCCTCCGGGCGGACTTTTTCACCCGCAAACAGAACATGCACGGCATCACGTGCCTTGGCGTCTGGCGCTTCCAAGAACATGTCGATACCCTTGGCATAGCGATGCGTAAAGCCCGCCCGCTGCATGGCCAGGACTGCTCTAGGCCAATCCGTTCGGCGCAGCAAGATGTCCACATCGCGAGTGGTGCGGACTGCTGCCTCATCGGCCTGGGCGACCCAGGCCCGCACGGCATTTCCCCCAATGATGGCATAGGGAATCCCTGCTTGCTCGAGTGCTGCCGTTGCTCTTTCCAATCGCTGTTGAATCTTTTCCACGGCCCGCTCCATCCGCTGCCACAAAGCGTCACCGGTGAGATGGAAGGAAACCATGGCCATAACCATCCGCGAAATGTCTTATCAGAGCAATTATAGTAGCGCGGTTTTCCTGTGTGTCGTGGATTTTGGACCGTTCAGTTCACCAATTCTCCCGCCGCCAAATCGACGATCGTGTCGATCGGCACGGGCAGCGCGAGATCGGCCAGGAACCAGTCGAAACCTCCCTCGCCCGTGAGCAGGTCAACCGCGTCATCGTCCAGGACCGTCGATCCCGCCCTCAAAAACACATCGCCGTTGAGGCGCGAGGCGAACGTCGGGTTGGACTTGCCGCGGAGATTATTCACACGGGACACATACGATCGCAGCGAAGTCCATTCGGCCCGGATAAGCATGAGCTGCTTGTCACTTCCATCGAACCTGGTTGTCCCGGCAATCAGGATGTCGTCGTGATCGCTGCCATTCATCAGGTCGGCCCCGAGACCGCCGATAAGGAGGTCGCGCCCCTCGTTTCCCGCCACGCCGTCGTTCCCGTCGCCGCCAAGCAAGATGTCGTTGCCGAGGCTGCCGAAGAGTTCGTCATTGCCGTCACCGCCGCGGACGATGTCGTTTCCAGGTCCCCCTTGCAACTCGTCGTTGCCCGCCTCGCCGTTAACGTTGTCGTTCCCACCGCCGGCAAAGACGTCGTCATCTCCTGCCCCGGCTTGGATCTTGTCGTTGCCGGCCTGGCCAGCGAGCAGGTCACCGCCCCCGCCGCCAAGCAGCAAGTCGTTCCCTCCCTCGGTGCCCAGGTCGAAGGGGGCCGCGGCCGACCAGCTATCGCCGAGCAAGATGTCCCCGTCATTGCCGCCGTCGAGTGTGTCGGCACTCGTTTCGGCGACTGCGTCGCCCGCGGCTGCGTAGTTCCCGCCAATCAGCCAGTCGGCGCCGTCATTGCCGAAGAGCTGGTCAATGCCGCCGCTCCCCGCGAGGAAGTCGTCCCCCGAGCCGCCAGTGAGCGAGTCGTCGCCCGAGTCGCCGTTGGCGATGTCGTTTCCCGCGCCGAGCACCAGCACGTCGTTACCCATTCCGCCGCCAACGAAGTCGTTGCCGGCCATGGCATAGATCGTGTCGTTGCCGAGCCCGCCCTGGATCGTATCGTTGCCGCCGACCGCGCTAGTCGCATTCAACGGGAATGTCGTACCGCTGTCGCCGAGGATCAGGTCGTTGCCACTGCCGCCGTCGATCGTGTCGGCACCGGCGTCGGCGACCAGCGAGTGATTGCCGCCGACGAGCTTGTCGTTGCTGTCGCCGCCATAGAGTTGGTCGTCCCCCAGGCCGCCGACCACCAGGTCGAGGCCCGCCTCGCCGTTGGCAAAATCATTTCCGTCCTGACCGAAGAGTTGATCGTCGCCGATGCCTGCGACCATCGTGTCATTGTCGGCCCCGCCGTCCATCACGTCGTTGCCGTCGTTGCCGAACATCAAATCGGTTCCGTCGCCGCCGCGGAGGATGTCCCCCGCGGACCCTCCCGTCAGCTCGTCATTGCCGACACCGCCATCGAGCTCATCGCTGTTGAGCCCCCCTTCGAGGTCGTCGTGCCCGGATTGGCCAAAGAGGTGGTCATTGCCACTGCCGCCGATGAGCTGGTCATTGCCACCGAGCTGGCTCGCAGCCGGCGGCAAGAGCGGATCAAAGTTGTCGCCGTAGACTGTGTCATTCCCCGTGCCGGCATTCACATAGTCGTCACCGTCGCCAATGATCAGCCCCATCACGATGAAGGTGCCGCTGATGACCGTGTCGTCCCCGGCGCCGGACGCGATCACGTCGTTGCCAGTGTTTCCCTGGATGTTGTCGCTGCCGAAACCGCCGAAAATCAGGTCATCGCCCGCGCCGCCGCGAACGACGTCGTTGCCGCCGATCGTTTCGCGGACGAGCAGCGGGAGGAAGTTGCCGTCGTCGGCAATGATCGAGTCATTGCCGCTGCCGCCGTTGAGCGTATCGCCGCTGGCGTCGCTGGCGGCGTAATTCATTGCTGGAATCTGGTAGCCGCCGATGAGCTGATCGTTGTCATCGCCGCCGTCGAGC
The DNA here is from genome assembly GCA_035649415.1 of Pirellulaceae bacterium. Lineage (GTDB taxonomy): Bacteria > Planctomycetota > Planctomycetia > Pirellulales > Pirellulaceae > DATKDU01. The sequence continues at coordinate 13,864 of DASRJP010000187.1, forward strand.
GTATCGATTCCGCTGCCGCCGATGAGCAGGTCGCTGCCCTCATCGCCGTCGAGCGTGTCGCTGCCGGCGCCGCCGTTGAGGTTGTCATTTCCCTCGTCCCCGTCGAGTGTGTCGGCATCATTTCCTCCCAGTAGCTCGTCGTTCCCTTCGTATCCATAAAGGGTGTCGTTGCCGTTCCCGCCGCTCAAAAAGTCAGCCCCTTCGTTTCCGTGCAGCGTGTCCGAATCATTGCCCCCATACAGGTCGTCATTTCCTATGTATCCATAGAGCGTGTCGTTGCCGTTGCCGCCATTGAGCTCGTCATCGTCGTCGCCGCCGTCGATCGTGTCGGCCCCGTCACCGCCATTGACGAAGTCGTCGCCGTCGCCGCCATTGACGAAGTCCACGCCCCCGCCAACCGTGATGGAATCGTTCCCCGATTCACCAAACACGAAGTCCGCGCCGCCTCCGGTAGCGATCACGTCGTTTCCCGTCCCGCCGAAGATCGTCGCGGCTGGACCCGTGGCGATATCGTCATTGCCGCTGCCGCCATATACCGTCAGCGGTGCGGTCACGGGTAGGCTCGGCACGTCGATCTCGTCATTGCCCCCGTTGCCATACACATAAATGCGATCAACGCGGCTAACTCCGGCGCCGTTGTCATAGGCGTCGAAATCGGCCGTCAGCGCGCCGCTGCGCAGCACCTGCAAGTTGTCGGCGTCGGTCGGGCTTGTCCGCACCAGGATCTGGTTATCGCTGCTGTTGCCGCGAACCACGACCACGCGGCCGTCGTCAAGCTGGGCCAATGGCGGCGTGTGGGTGACCGGCGACTCGGCATGCTCGAAGGCCATCTCGTATCCAACCGTGCTGATCCACTCCTCGGCTTCGTTTACATTCGTGGCGTTGTCGGCAAACGCGGCATAGAACAGCACCTCGCCGCTGGAGAGGATCACGCGGCCGGCTTCGGAACGCTGAGAGTGATCACCCAGGGTCGGCTTGCTCTGAAAATTGCCGGGGTCCCCTGTCCAGTCGTTGCTCCCCGCCTTGTTGTAGAAGTCCAAGAGCGACGCCCAATTGGGATAGAGCGCGCCAAAGTAGCCGTTGAGGCCGTCGGAACCGTAGTAGTCGTTGCTGTAGCCGCGCGTGTTGTTGCCGTTGCCTCCGTCACCATCCAGGGCCATGATGGCCCAATACTTGTCGTAGGAGAATCCCGACAGGAGCCCGGCGTTCTCATGAATCTGCTGGAGCATCGACGTGATTTCGCGCGGCGTAGAAAGGTTGTCCCAGCCTTCCTGGTAATCGCCGAGGGGGCCCGTCACATTGCCGTGAGCGCTGGGTGCACCGGTGCCGACCAGGTACCGATTCAGCCGCGTCTGATCGAGCCCGAGCGTGTCGTCGAATTCATCGTTGATCGTACTCATGCCGATGAACTGGATCAGCCGGTTGGTCGCCCAGTTGTTGCTGTTGACGATCATCGTCCTCGCCAGGTACTCGAGCGAATATTCGGTGTTGGCCACCAACGTGCTGCCTTGATTCGCGCCGTACGAGTTTCCGACGTTGAGCAGCGTCCCCCAGGTCGTTCCATTCTCGGCGTCGATTTTCCGCGCAAGCGCGAATAGGATGCCGCTCTTGATCGTGCTCGACGTGCCGAAGGCCTGATCGGGATTGACGTAAGCCTCCTCGCCGGTCGTCAGATTGATGATGGCCGCTCCGCCGTCGCCGGGCAGCTCGGTCAAGTGCTGCTCGAGCCGATCTTCCAGCGGCGAGAATGCCGTGGCCAGCGCCAGCCGGGGCTCGAGGAACTCCAGCCGCAGATGGCGATTCGTGCGAGCGGTTCGACGGGACGAAACGGACGGCGTGCTAGCGCGGCGAGAGCGCCATGAGCGAGCCATGACAGGGCCTCTTAAGTCCGTCGGCCACCCGCGAGGGGGGGACGCGACATGAGTTGGGTGTTCCGGTGCCAGATCGACTGCCCACAGATTAGGGAATGGGCGCTGGCGCTTAGACCTTTCAAGAGGCCATGATTTTTTGGGAAATTGTGCGTTCGGTCCGTAGCCACGCTGGAAGGCAAGTTCCATAGCCTGGGAAGGCCTCCCCGCAAACGATGATGTTTCCTGCTGGTTGCCGGTCGAATTTCCTTGACAATTCCTGTTACGCACTTTTTACGCGCTGCGCCGGGGCGGCGCACTAGACTGCGATCGCGTGGGCTTCAACTTCTCGCTCAGGAGTGATTTTATGGCTCGTCTGTTGCTATTCGGCTGGCTGCTGGCGGTGACCGCGGCCTCTGCGGAAGAAAACAAACTTTCTCCACGTCACGTCGCCGTAACGGGAACCTCGCTCGCACGAGCGCAGCCCGACACGGTGGTCTGGCAGATTTCCATCCGCCGTACGAATCGAGATTTGGCCACCGCCCAGGCAGAATGCGACGAAAGCGTCAAAAAGGTACTGGCCTTGCGAACGGAACTGAAACTCAAGCCAGAGGAGGCGCAGACCGGTTATTTGTCGATCCAAAAGATCTTTGACCGGGACCGTGCCGGGAATGTGACCTCGTTCCGTCACTTCGAAGTCGTCCGCGCTGTAACCCTCCGCCAGCGCGACACCAGCCGCTTTGACGAGGTTTTGGCGCGATTGGTTGCGGCTGCGGAGGTCGAGGTGAGCTATCAGCTGGAATCGTCGGAATACCATGCCCTGCGGGCCAAGACCCGTCTGGAAGCGGTGAAGGTGGCGCGCGAGAAAGCGATCGCGATGACGGAACTACTGGGAGCGAAACTGGGGCGCGTGCTCCGCATTGCAGAGCCACAGGAGTCCTGGAGCTCCCCTTCGTTCGCCAGCAATACCGCCTTTGTCTCGCCGCGCCAGGCTGAGCCCGATGACGCGCCCGGCACGTTTGCACCTGGCTCAATCGAAATCCGCGTAAGTGTCGAGGTCATGTTTGAGATTGAATAGCAGCGGCGGATTGCCCGCGACCTCGCCAACCGTTCCGCGTGGGGTGAATCTCCTGCTTGCGCGGCAATTGGTACATACTGTCGCGCCGTAGTGCAGCCGGCAGGCCGCGAGCGCCGATGTCGAATCGGGGCGGTTCAACGAACGCCGTTCAACTTGTGGTGATTGCCAGGGCCGGCTACATTAAATCAACAGCGGTTGATCTTGAATCGGGCAATCAAGAGCTCCCGTCCCACCGCCCGGGGTTCGTCCCACCAGTCCAAACAAATGGCGCGAATGACTGCTCCCCAAGAATTGCCGTCTGCACACGGAGGACTGGCTAACCCCGACCTGCGCTTCCATCGGCGCGAGCTGCTGCGGATCGGAGGCACAGGCTTTTTGACCTTGTCGCTGTCTCGGCTATTACAGGCAGCGGAGGAGCAGGTCGCGCTGCCGGCCAAGGCCGATGCCTGCATCATCTTGATGCTCAACGGCGGGCCGAGCCACCTCGACATGTGGGACATGAAGCCCCAGGCGCCGGACAACATCCGCGGCGAATTCAAGCCGATCGCGTCCAGCCTGCCGGGAGTGCCGGTCAGCGAGCACTTGCCCAAGCTGGCCACGCAGATGCACCGCTGCTGCCTGGTGCGGTCGATGCATCACAGCGTGAACAACGCGCATGCCCTGGCGGTCTATGCGGCCATGACGGGGGATGACCGCGGAGATGCGAACCGGGCCATCGGCAATAGCAGCAGCGACCATCCTTCACCGGGCGCGATCATCAGCCGCCTTCGTCCGTCGTCCAGCGACGCAGTGCCGCACGTCTGCTTGCCGTACATGACCAAGGAGGGGGCTGGCGGGCCGCCGCAGCCCGGCTTCTTCGGCGGCTGGCTCGGACAGTCATTCGATCCACTGTGGGTGCTCAAGGACCCCAGTGCCGCCGATTTTTCGGTGCCGGAATTCACCTTGCAAAGCGACGTGACGATCGATCGCGTCGCGCGCCGCGGGGAGCTGCTCGCCAGTTTCAACGGCGGCTTCGATCCCCGCGAAAATCGGGCCGCTTTCGACACGATGGGGCGCTATCAGCAGCGGGCGCTCGACGTGCTAACCGGTGATAAGGTCCGGGGCGCCTTTCGCCTCGATAAGGAAACCGACCAGCTCCGCGATGCCTACGGCCGCAACATCTACGGTCAGAGCACGCTGCTGGCCCGGCGGCTGATCGAAGCCGGCACGCGCGTGGTGACCATTAGCTGGGCCCCCGATGCCAATGCGACCTGGGACACACATGGCGGCAATTTCAAGAAGCTCAAGGGGACGCTGTTGCCGCAGTTCGACGCGGCCTGCGGCACGCTGCTAACCGACCTGGCCCAGCGAGGGCTGCTCGAGCGCACGCTGGTCTTCGTCACCGGCGACTTTGGCCGTTCGCCGAAGATCAATAATGCCGACGGCGGCCGCGATC
>DASRJP010000188.1:0-5323 GCA_035649415.1 Pirellulaceae bacterium
TGCGGATTGTCCTGCACGAGAAAAACCAAGGAAAAGGGGCCGCCCTGAAGACCGGCTTTGAGCACTGCACCGGCGATGTCGTTGTCGTGCAGGACGCCGACATGGAGTACGATCCCCACGATTTCCGCCAGCTACTCCAGCCGATCGTCGAGGGGGAAGCCGACGTCGTCTATGGCAGCCGGTTCAGCCATATCGAAGGCCCGGTCCGCTCGTACTGGCACGAATTTGCCAATCGCTTCATCACGCGGCTGTCCAACTGGCGAACGGGCAAGAATCTGACCGACGTCGAGACCTGCTACAAAATGGTCCGCCGCGAGCTGCTCCAGCGGGTCTGGCCCACGCTGCGCGAGCAGAGGTTCGGCATCGAAATCGAGCTGACGCTCAAGCTGGCCCGCATTCCCGGCGTGCGATTCTACGAGCGGCCGATCGGCTATGCCGGCCGCAGCTATGCCGAGGGGAAAAAGATCGGCTGGCGCGATGGTCTGCGGGCGCTGTGGTGCATCGTGCGGTATTAGCGGCACCGTGCCGCCTACGGAAGCGATGCCGACAACGATCGCAGATGTCGCAGAAACGTCGGCTCGCGATTTGCCGGAGCGAGTTTGTGAGCCGGCTCTGAGCGTACCAGCGACTGTTCTTGTCGTGCGTCACGTTCGGTGGACGACTGACGCAGCCGCCGCGCCTGCTCGACCAGACGCTCCCATTTCTGCGTCAGCTCCTGCGGACTGACTTCCTCCTGGGAATCGAGCACAAGCATCAGCTCGCCGCGGCAGTTGAGCCGACCGGTCCGTACGGACGCGAGCCTTCCCCACTGCCAGCCGTGCCGCGCCAGGCGGACCTGCGGGTACAGCCGCCGCAGCTCGTCGGCGATGTCGACAGTGTGGTCGGCGGACGCGTCATCGACGACGACGATTTCGAATCTCGCAGTCAGCTCGGGGAGAAACTCGAGCAGGTTGCCAACGACCCGCGTCAAGGTCTCCTCCGCGTTGTGCACGGGGAGGATCACGCTGAGGGATGGTTTCATCGTCACCCCTGGGCGGTGAAGCGGTTCAGCGGGGTCGATCGAGTGGAATGCGGCAAAGCACCCCCGGGCTGACGCACATTCGGCACTTGGCCGCCATCAGACGTAAGGGGCGCTTGCTCGCGGTTCGCGCGATGGAGATAGCATCGGAATACGCCCGGGAATTTTCCACCGTGGCGGCGGCGGAACCACCTGCACCTAAAGGACCTGGGACGCCGGTAATGCACAATCTCCGCCTGTTGGCCGTCCGGTTATAATGCCTTTAGCCGTGGGTCGCACCGTGCGGGGCCTGGCCGCAGCCGAACGAGCCAAACATGGCAGTCAGCGAAACTTTTCGGTCCCTAGTGCTCGATCAACTGGCGCGAGTCGCGCCGGCCGTGACGGGCAAGCGGATGTTCGGCGGACTGGGCATTTATTCCCGGGAAATGTTCTTTGCGCTTGCGGATCAGGACCGGCTGTACCTCAAAGCCGATGACCAGACGCGCGGCGAATTTAAGGCGCAGGGCTGGGAGCCGTTTCGCCCCTTCGGCGATGACCGCATGACCATGCAGTATTACGAGGTGCCGCTGGAGGTGATTGAGAACGTGGAGCGTCTGCGGCCGTGGGTGGAGCGGGCACTGGACGCGGCGGCAAGGGGCGCCAAGAGCAAGCGCAAGTCGGCGAAGCGAACGAAAGGTAACGCGGGGGTGTCCAGCAATGGGAGAAAGTCGAAGCCAGTTCGTAATTCCAAGAGAGTGAACCGCGGATCGCGCGGAAGACGCGGATAGAAAATGCCCCATCCTCGTTCTCTGCTGACCACTTCGTGGTTCCCGCCGCGGTTGATTCTTGTCGTCCGTTTCGTGTGGATCGGAGCACGTTGTGTCTGGTGAAAATTCTGGTCCCGATTTTTCCAGGGGCGGCGGCCTGCTCGTCGCCGTGGCCCAGGACAATGCGACGGGCGAGGTGCTGATGGTCGCCTGGATGAATCAGGAAGCCTACGAGGAGACGCTCCGCACCGGCCGCGCCGTCTACTTCAGCCGCAGCCGCAGCAAACTGTGGCGCAAAGGAGAAGAGAGCGGCCACGTCCAAACCGTCCTCGGCATTTATCTCGACTGCGATGCCGACACAATCCTCCTTAAGGTCGAGCAGACCGGCGCGGCGTGCCACGAAGGGTACAAAAGCTGCTTCTTCCGCGAGGTGACGGCGGAGGGGCTCAAGGTGATTGCCGAGCGGGTGGTGGATACGGCGGCGTTGTACGCGGCCAAGCCTGACTGACCGTCAGTCACGAGGCTGACGCGACACGTCGATATCTGGCCGCTTGGAGCGCAGCCGCGCGATGCCCTGCGTAGTGGTTTTCGTATTCCATAGCGTCAACCCCCAGAGCGACGGCAAGGCGGCCAAATCATCCAGGATCTCGTCGTCAACTTGTTCGCTGACGATCGTCAGATGATAGATCGTTGGCGACTGAGCCACTCGCCGGATACCGTCGTTATCCAGCAAGGGTGAGTCTAGCGCGACAAACTCGAGTTCAGGCAACGTTGTCAGGAATGCCAATCCTTCGTTGGGAAAGTCGCCGTGCAAATCGAGGCTGAAGAGCTTTTGCACCCGCGCCAGTTCTCTCAGAGTCTCTGGTTGCGTGAGCTTCAGGTCGAGGAGTTGGAGATCAGTGATAGCCTGACATCGACAGAGTTGGGCAAAAGTTTTGTCGTCGATACTTGCATCGCCGGGGGCCAAGTGCAGCGAATGAAGCTGCGGCAGGTTTTCTAAGACGTTGATCTCTGCGAGCGAGAACTGCCCGGTCAGGCTCAGTGATTGGAGTTGAGTCAGTTCTCCGAGTTCCAGCAGCGTCGCCGCGCTTTCCAATTGGAGGCCCATCAGCTCCAGGCTGGTCAGCGACGAAAACCGGCAGGCCGACCGAAGAGCTGCGTCGTCCAGTCGCTCCGATCGGAGTGACAGTTTCGTAAGTCCAGCGTCAGGTGGAAGGCGCGAAAGGAACGAGCCATCGAGCGTGTCGGCGCGGACTTCAACTTCTTCGAGTTTCGCCAGGCGAGACAACCGAACAAGATCCCGATCCTTGAGCGATTTGGATTCAAGGCGGAACGACATCAATTTCGGAAACTGGTCCATTTTTCGAGCCACCAAGTCAACCGGCACGTTGCCGATGACCGTCAAGCGTGTGACGTCTACGTAGCGCTTGTTGATTCGCGAGAGGTCAAGGCCAAACCACTTTTGCGGGACCGTCGTGGCGTTGATTCCCGGGTGCGGATAATTCGGGCAATCGTTGATCCGATCCAACCGCTCGATTTCGGCAGCGACAGCCTGCTTGGCTTCTTCAATTGCCTGCCACTGCTGCGACAGCCGATGGTGGAGGTAGCCAACCGCGGCCAGCATCGACGCCGCTACCGTGACCAGGCCAAACAGCGAGCGGAGCCCAAATTGAAATCGCCAGCGGGTCGGTCGTACGTTGGATGCGGCGGTCATGACACTTGTCCCGTAGGCACGATCGAGCCGAGGAGCGTGGACAACTGCCCGGCATCTTCTTCCGCAAGCCGCTGAAGACTTATCGCAGCCGCGAAAGACTTGCTGTTGCGTGGCGAGCGCCGAACCTTCCCTGTTCCCCTGGAGTCTGCGTCCCTATACTGCGACTGTGCCTTCCGCGGCCTGGTGGCATCCTTTGTACCGGTGTCGCCGCGGCAAGAGCAACTCATTTCGCGATAGCGACTTATGCTCAAGGTCCTCCTCCCGGATGGCAGCTCCAAGGATTTTCCCCCACCCGTAACCCCCCGCGATGTGGCCGCCAGCATCGGCCCGCGGCTGGCCAAGGCGGCCATTGCCGCCGAAGTCGATGGCAAGATCGTTGGCCTCGACTTTCAGCTTCCGGAAAGCGGCCAGGTCAAGATTCGCATCTTCACCGCCAAGGATCCCGAAGCCCTCGGCGTGATGCGGCATTCGTGTGCCCACGTTATGGCCCGGGCGGTGATGCGCCTCAAGAAGAACGTGCAGCTTGCGTTCGGCCCGACCGTGGAAGGGGGCTATTACTACGACGTGCAGGTCGAGCCGCCGCTTTCGGAAGAAGATTTTCCCGCCATCGAAGCGGAGATGAAGAAAGTCATCGACCTCGACGAGCCGTTCGAGCGGATCGAAGTGCCGCGGCAAAAAGCGCTGGAAATCTGCGAGGGGATTCACCAGAAGTACAAGGTCGAGCATATCTCGACTGGCTTGGCGGAACATCCGTCACTGAGCTTTTATCGACAGGGAGAGTTCATTGACCTGTGCCGCGGGCCGCACGTGATCAGCCCCAAGGCGATCGGCGCGTTCAAGCTCCTGTCGCTGGCCGGGGCGTACTGGAAAGGGGACGCCAACAACGCCCAGCTCCAGCGGCTCTATGGCACGGCGTTCTTCAGCCAACAAGACCTCGACGAGCATCTCAAGAAGATCGAAGAGGCCAAACGCCGCGACCATCGCGTGCTGGGCAAGCAGCTTGAGCTGTTCACGATCAGCCAGACCGTCGGCAGTGGCCTGATCCTATGGCTCCCCAAGGGGGCCCTCGTGCGGCAGATCCTCGAAGGGTTCGTTCGCGAGGAGCTGATCAAGCGCGGCTACCAGACGGTGTACACGCCCAACATCGGCAAGATCGATCTCTACAAAATCTCCGGCCACTATCCGTACTACGCGGAGAGCCAGTTCCCGCCGATCAAGACGGCCGAGGAAGAAGAATTCCTCCTCAAGCCGATGAACTGCCCCCACCACATCATGATCTACGCCTCGCGGCCGCGGAGTTACCGCGAGCTGCCGCTGCGGCTGGCGGAGTTCGGCACCGTCTATCGCTACGAAAAGTCGGGGCAGCTTTCGGGGATGACCCGCGTCCGCGGCTTCACCCAGGACGACGCCCACATCTTCTGCACCGAGGACCAGGTTGCCGGCGAGTTTCAGGGCTGCATCGAGATGACGCAGTACGTCCTCAAGTGCCTGGGCCTGGAGAACTACCGCGTGCGGCTCGGCCTCCGCGATCCCAAGAGCGACAAATACGTCGGCAGTGACGAGGTCTGGCAGCGGGCACAGAAGTCGCTGATCGAAGTCTGCCGCAGCCTGGGGATGAATTTCACGGAGGAAGAAGGAGAGGCGGCATTTTACGGCCCGAAGGCCGACTTCGTCGTCACCGATTGCATTGGCCGCGAGTGGCAGCTCGGGACCGTGCAGCTCGACTACAACTTGCCCAGTAGCGAAAGGTTTGATCTGCACTACGTCGGGCCGGACAACAAGCTCCACCGGCCGGTGATGATCCACCGCGCGCCTTTGGGATCGATGGAGCGGTTCATTGGCGTT
>DASRJP010000189.1:0-2969 GCA_035649415.1 Pirellulaceae bacterium
CAAACTCGCCACAAGATACGACTGCTGGTTGAGGGCAAAGAGACGCCGCACAAGCAGCGGATGCACGCCCTGTGGGTGCTGATGAGCACTTGGAGGCTCGAAGACGGGCTAACACACTACCTGATGACCAGCGGCGACGGGGCGATGACTCACTGGCTGGTGCGATTGCTCGGCAACGTCGGGCGTGCCCGCGAGGAGGAACTCGCCACGTTCGACAAGCTGGCGGAGGACGGCTCGCCCGATGTCAAACTGCAAATCGCGATTGCCAGCCGCAAGATCGACGGCGTCGATCCGCTGCCCCTGCTGGTAAAAGTCGCGGCCCACTGCGGCGACGACAAGCTGATCCCGCACATCGTGTGGCAGAACCTGCACCCGCTCCTGGAAACGCGGTCGGACGATTTTCTGAAGGAGGTCAAGAAGTACGACCTCCAAAAGTCGCCGGGGTTGAAGGTCCTGATGCCGCGGGTGACGGAGCGGATCCTGGCGGCGAAAAAGACGAAATAGCGAAGCCGAGTGGTGCCGCAGCCGCGGAGCGGCGAAACCGCCTTGAGCCCACGGCGTGAGCCATGAGAAACGTCACGCATCGATTCCGCCCAGCCGCGGAGCGGCGACACGCCATGAACCGCATTGCGATCTGACGGTGCGCCACCAGGTGGTGTCGCCGCGACGCGGCTTATCAATCATCATATTGTCCAGGTGCCCACGGCTGACGCCGTGGGCTGATGGATGACGCCGCTCCGCGGCTGGGACGGTCATATGGGACATTCGGGTGATGTTTGGCGGGTCATGTTCGACTCAAGAACGATAACTTTCGGTCTGATCTTACTGGCCCTTTTCTTATCGTTGGGTCCGGCAGCCGGTGACGACTCGCCAGATTCCAATCTCGACTCCCTCGTCTCGCTCCTGGAACTCGTTATCGACGCCGATGCCGACACGGCGCGGCAATGCCTGGGGACGTTGGCGGAGAAGCTGCGCACGCGGCAAGTGCCACCGGCGACGGTCGAGGAATTGAAGAAGCGGCTGACTGGGCCGCTGGGAAAAATTCTGACCGGGCCCGCGGACGGGCCGCTCGTGGACGATGCGGCACTCGTGGCCGCGGCGTGGAAAGATCCCGCGGCACTCAAGCAGGTGAGAAAGTTGGCGGCCAATTCCCGCTTCCCGCAGCGGCAGCAGCTGGCCTTGGAAACGCTCGTGCTCGCCGGGGACAAGGACGCGCTGGCAACTGCCGAGTCGGTACTGCTGGCGGACGAGAAGGACCTGGCCTCCCAGCAAGGAGCGCTGGCGGCCTTTTCGCGGAGCGATGCGCCCGAGGTGGCCGCAATCTTGCTCAAGGCGTACCCGCAGCTGGCCGACGAACTCAAGCCGCGGGTGATTGAGCTGCTCACGAACCGGCTGTCTTGGGGCAAATCGCTCGTGCAGCAGATTGCCGACAAGAAGTTGCCGCCACAGGCGCTCAACGAGAACCAGGTGCGGAAACTGGTATCCCTCGGCGACCAGGGGCTGGCGGACGAATTGGCGCGGCACTGGGGGACGATCCGCGAAAAGCGCGACCCGGCACGTGAGCAACTCGTGCTCGAAATGCGCCGCATGCTGATGAAGACCCCCGGAGACGCCCACCGCGGCAAAGCGATGTTCGCCAAACTGTGCGGCCAATGCCACAAGCTGCACGGCGAGGGGCAGGAAGTCGGCCCCGACATCACTAGTAACGGCCGGGCCTCATTTCAGCAGCTTCTGTCGAACGTCTTCGACCCCAGTCTGGTGATCGGCGCTTCTTACCAGGCGCGCACCGTCCGCACCATCGACGGCCGCGTGGTCACGGGCCTCGTCGTGGAGGACAGCGACCAGCGCGTCGTCCTGAAGGTCCAGGGAGGAAAGGATGAGGTCATCGCCAAGGACGACGTCGAAGCGACGAAGGTCAGCGAATTATCACTGATGCCCGAAGGAATCGAAAAACAATACTCGCCGCAGGAGTTGGCGGATCTGTTTGCCTACATCACGCTCGACAAGCCGCCGAGCGATCCCACCGCCCGCCGCATCCCCGGCACGCCGATACCGCCCAAGCCTTAGCAGGGACGAAAACTTACGTGAATGACCCGCAAGCTGCGAGGCCGGCCTGGATCGCATTCGCCGCTTTTGGGCTCGCCCTCGGCGTCCACTTTGCTGCGATGCTCGTGGCGATGGCCCTCCCCGAGCCAGTGACGACGCATTATCCGTGGGCTCGGCAAGCAGTGACCCAAGGGCTGACGGCGGCGTTCGCGCTGCTGGCGATGGCCGTGTCGCGGCGGCCTTTCGCGGAATTCGGCTTCCGCCGCCCGGCGCCGGCCAAAGGCCGTTTCAAGCTGTGGGGGCTCTTGCTGGGCGCCGTGAGCACGGGCGTCATCCTGGCGCTGGGCCTGAAAGGCATGCGGGGGCACCTTGCTGCGTATGGTCTGCTCGGTATTGTGCTGTGGATTTGGATCATCTCCAGCATTGTGGAGGAACTTTTCTGCCGGGCCTGGTTCCAAACGGTCGTCGGCAAGCGCACGCCCGCTGCGGTCCTGTGGAGCGCCGCGCTGTTTGGCGCCATGCATCTGCCGTTGCTATTTGCCGACGTCGAAATCGGCGCGGTTGTGGTCATCCTGTTGTCGGTGACGGCGCTGGGGTACGTTTGCGCGACCGCGCGCGCCCGGACCGGCAGCCTCCGCCCCGCCGTTGCCGCCCACGTGATGTTCAATATCGGCGCGTTTCTCGCGGGAGTCGTCTACACGATCGCCTACCGTGTGGTCACCGGGCGCTTCCCATTCCAATGATATCCGCGGCTTCTTCCACGCCCGCAGGCCTCCCCCTCCCCCGACTTTTCGTGCGCGACGGGCAGCCATAGTCGCGACGATTGAAGCAAGGCACAGTCCAGCCAAAAGTCATTCGGCGACGCCTTTTCGAAATCTTGCAGAAAAGTGATAGCTTTTCTGCCGGCGTGTCTTACAATCATG
>DASRJP010000190.1:0-6466 GCA_035649415.1 Pirellulaceae bacterium
ATCTTCGCGGTGTGCTGCGCGAAGAGACGCATGCCAACTACGACGACGCGGCCCGCTCGTTCGAAACGGTCGTGAGCTGGCAGCCCGAATTTGCCGCCGGCAAACAGGATCTCGAGCGCGCCATCCACGGGCGGCATTCGGAGCGGGGCAACGGCGTGGTGTATGTCTTCGCGCTGGTCGGCCGTGGGCCGCACAAGATCGAAGTCGCCGAGGTTCCTTCGAGCGTGGCGCTGCTCGTGGCCGACCGCATCATCAGCGCCGTCGGCGATCAGACGCTGCCGCCGACGGTTGCTCCGATCAAAGTCCCCAAGGTCGTCGCCAGCCACAACACGATCAGCAGCGTTGGCATCGACGTCGATGGCCAGCCGGCGGCAAAGACGGAGACGATTACCGACGTGACGGCGATGGCCGTGTCGCAGGGAGAAGCGGTCCACGATCAGATCGTTGGCCGGGCCGTCGCGCGGAGAGTGCTCAAGAAGGCGTCGATCTACGGCGTCAAGGAATTCTCGGGCATCGAAAAGCACTCTTTGGCCGGGTTCGGTTTTGACGCGCTGGGCGTGGTTTGGGAAGCAACCGAGAATGCCGACACGCGGTCGTGGAGCCTGCTACCCGACAAGATCCAAGTGCTGCGGCTGGAATTGCCGGCAGGTGAGCACCAACTTTCGCTGACTCCGCTCAACTACCATGGCCGGCCGCATGGGCAGAAGACGACACAGGCGATCACAGTCGCCGACGGGCGAAACACTTACGTGCTGGCAACTTTTCCTGGCGAGCGGCTGGTGGGAAAGGTGCTGGTTAGCCGGCCATAACAGAGTGCAGAGTGCAGAGTTGGTTTTCGGCTAGGAACCAGGACGTCGCGGTGGACGGCTGGAATTTTGGCGCCAAAGAGACGAACATGGGAGCCTGAATCGATGAAACCAGCCACATCCGCAAATCGGCTCCGCCGCCGGCCCGGTCATGAACGCTGTGACTCTTTCCAATGCCGGTCGCTGGCTTCTCGATCGCCGGCGGTTTCTTGAATCGGCAGGGACGGGGCTGGGTGGCATTGCCTTAGCCAGTTTGCTTTCCCGGGAGCGATTGCTGGCCGAAGAAGACCGCTCGCCGATCCGCCCGCAGATCGATCCCGCTGCACCGTATGCCCCGCGGCCGCCGCATTTTGCTCCCAAGGCGAAGCGGGTTTTGATGATCTTCGTCTCCGGTGCGATCAGCCACCTCGACACGTTCGACTACAAGCCCGAGTTGATCAAGCGCCACGACCAACCGCTGCCGGGCAACGACAAGCTGGTCACATTTCAAGGCGAGAACGGCAACCTGGTCAGGCCGCTGTGGGAATTCAAACCGCGCGGCCAGTGCGGCAAGATGACTTCCGATCTCCTGCCGAATCTTGCCGAGCTGGCCGACGAGATGTGCTTCGTCCACAGCCTGACAGCCAAAAGCAACACTCACGGACCGGCCGAGAACCAGATGAGCACCGGCTTCACGCTCGATGGCTTTCCCGGGATCGGCTGCTGGGTGACCTACGCCCTGGGGAGCGAGTGCGACGATCTGCCCGCGTTCGTCGCCATCCCCGATCCGCGCGGCGTGCCGCAGTCGGCATCGAACCACTGGAACTCGGCGTTCCTGCCGGCGGCCTTTCAGGGAACGGCATTTAATGCAGATAAACCGATCCCGAATTTGAACCGCCCGCAGCAGATTTCGGCCACAGCCGACCAGCGATCTCGCGAATTTCTCAAGCTACTGAACGACAAGCATCTGGAAAAACATCCTGGCGACACGGATCTTGCCGCGCGGATCGCCAGCTACGAATTGGCGGCGCGGCTCCAGCTTCGTGCGGCGGAAGTGAGCGACTTGTCCGCGGAAACGCAGGAGACGCTAGATCTCTACGGCACGGGCGATGTGAACAAGGTCAAAGCCGGTTTTGCTCGCAACTGCGTGCTGGCGCGGCGGCTGCTCGAGCGCGGCGTGCGGTTCGTGCAGCTCTTCAACGGCGCTTACGCCATGGGAGAGGGCGTGGGCAACTGGGACGGCCACAAAAAACTTAAAGAGCAATACGACCTCCACGGCCCAAATCTCGACCAGCCGGCCGCGGCACTCCTGGCCGACCTGAAGCGCACCGGTCTGTTGGCCGACACGCTGGTGGCGTTCGTCACCGAGTTTGGGCGAATGCCGACGTTTCAGAAGGGGGCCTCCGGCCGCGATCACAATCCCAAGGGCTTTACGGTATGGCTCGCTGGGGCGGGCGTGAAAGCCCCTTTCAGCTACGGCGCGACGGATGAATTCGGGTACCACGCCGTGGAACAAATTGCCACGATCTATGACCTGCACGCCACGATCCTGCATCTGATCGGCCTCGACCACCAGCGGCTGAGCTACTATCACAACGGAATCGAGCGGCGACTGACCGACGTGCACGGGCACGTCATCAAGGACTTATTGTCGTAGCGTCGGAATATTGGACCCAGTTTTGCGGCGGCAGAGTAGACACCCGCTTTGCCCACCCCTGCGAGAATCTTGCGCATCCCGCTGGTATAATTCTCGGCTGATTCCCGTAGGTGCCTTGCGCTCTTCGTTCCCAAGTGGCAATGCAGCACGACGCGATTTGCCGTGAACGCTCTTTCCCTGCCTACCTGCACCTGGCGGCAATCGTGGAGTCGTCGGACGACGCCATCATCAGCAAGTCGGCGGACGGAACGATTCTGAGCTGGAATGCCGGGGCAGAGCGGTTGTACGGCTATTCCGCCGAAGAAGTGGTGGGCAAATCCTTCTCAGTGCTGGTGCTGCCGGAGCATGTCGACGAAGTCAGCCAGATCATCAGCAGGCTGAAGCAAGGCGAGCGGATCGAGCACTTCGAGACGGTGCGCCTCCGCAAGGACAGAAAGCGGGTCCGGGTTTCCATCAGCTACTCGCCGATCCGCGACGGGGCCGGGGAATTGATTGGCGCCGCAGCCATCGCTCGCGAAATCACCGAGCGCCATCGCGCCGACGCGCGGCGGAACGTGCGGCTGGCGATTGCCGAGACACTGGCCCGGAGCGAGGACATTTCGCAGGCAGCGCCGCAGATCCTGCAAGCTGTCTGCCGCGGCCTGGGCTGGGATGCCGGAGCGCTGTGGACCGTCGCTGACGATGGGCGGATCCTGCGGTGCCTGGATTGCTGGCACCAGGAAGGGCTGGGGATCGAACCGTTTGTGGCCCTGACCCGCAAGAGCGAGTTTCCGCGCGGCGTGGGATTGCCGGGCCGCGTCTGGAGCAGCGCCAAGGCGGCTTGGATCGGTGACGTGACGCACGATGACAATTTTCCGCGGGCGCCGGTGGCAGGGCCGCTGGGGCTACATAGCGCGGTTGGTTTTCCCATGCTCCTGGCGGGGCAGGTGCTGGGCGTGGTGGAATTCTTCAGCCGAGAAATGCGCGAACCGGACGTTGATCTGCTCGAGATGGGCGCCACGATCGGCGCACAGATCGGACAATTCATCGAGCGGAAGCGGGTTGAGGAAGCGCTAAGGGTCAGCGAGCATCGCTTCGCGCGGTTCATGCAGCACTTGCCGGGTCTGGCCTGGATCAAGGACCGGAATGGTCGCTACGTTTTCGCCAACGAGTCCGCAGCCAAAGCCTTTCAGACGTCGGCCGAAGAAATAGTCGGCCGGACCGACGACGACTTGTTCGACGCTCCCACGGCGGCTCAGTTCAAACGGAATGATCGCCGCGCACTGGAGAGCGGCAGCGGCATTCAGGTCGTGGAAAACCTGGCGCACGAAGACGGCAACCTGCACTTCTCTCTGGTGACTAAGTTTCCCATTCCGGGGCACGATGGCAATCCGACGCTCGTCGGCGGCATGGCGATCGACATTACGGACCATAAACGGGCCGAACAGGCACTGCGGTTTCTGGCCGACGCCAGCGAATCGCTCGCTGAAGTCGACGATTACAAGGCAACGCTCGACAAGATCGTATCGATGTCCATTCCGCAGCTGGCCGACTGGTGCGTCGTCGATATGGTGGAGACCGATGGTTCGCTGCGGCGGCTGGCGGTCGCCGACGCCGATCCCGCCAACGTCGCGCGGATTTTCGAGCTCGACCGGCTGTTTCCCTCCCATCCCCGCTCGCCCTACGGTCGGTACCGCGTGCTGCGCACCGGCATGTCGGAAATGATGGCGGAGATTCCGGATTCGGTGCTGGTGGAAATCGCCCAGAGTGAAGAACATTTGCGCGTGTTACGCAGCCTGCGGCTCAAGTCGTACCTGTGCGTGCCGCTCAAGGTACGCGAGCGGACGCTCGGCATCCTCTCGCTGGTCATGTCGCAGTCAGGGCGGCGGTATCGCCCCGAGGACCTGGCGCTGGCCGAGGAACTGGCCCGCCGGGCCGCGATCGCCATCGAGAATGCGCGGCTCTATGCCGAGCTGAAGGAGGCCGACCGGCTGAAGGACGAGTTTTTGGCGATGCTGTCGCACGAGCTGCGCAACCCACTGGCTCCCATTCGCAATGCGCTGTACATCCTCAAACAACCGCAGCTTGACGCTGCCGTGGCCGCCCAAGCACGCGAGACGGCCGAACGCCAGGTCCAGCACATGGCCGTGTTGCTGGACGATTTGCTGGACGTGTCCCGCGTCAGCCGCGGGAGGATCGAGCTGAATGAGGAGCCGGTCGATATCGTGGCGCTGGCCAAGCGAACGTTCGAAGCCGTCCGTCCTTTTGTCGAGCGTCGCGAGCATCGGATGACCGTCTCCTTTCCCGCCAGGCCGCTGCGCGTTTTGGGCGACCCCCATCGCCTGGAGCAAGTCCTCACAAACCTGCTCAACAACGCAGCCAAGTACACGGATCCAGGGGGCGCTATCAGCCTCACGGTCCATCGCGAGGGCGACCAGGCCGTCTTGCGCGTGCGCGACAATGGCATCGGGATTGATCCGGAAATGCTGCCCAAAGTCTTCGACCTGTTCGTGCAGGTCGAGCGCCGACTGGATCGCTCACAGGGGGGCGTGGGAATCGGCTTGACGCTGGTCCGCAAGCTGGTTGAGCTTCACGGCGGCACCGTGGAAGCTCACAGTGAGGGGCTGGGAAACGGCAGCGAGTTTGTCGTCAAGCTGCCGGCCCTAGCCGAAGAAAGCACGCCGCCCGAGCCTGTCGTGGGCGATTCCGGCCTGATTTCGTCTGGCTTGCCGCGAGTGAAAATCCTCATCGTGGACGACAATCACGATGCGGCGACGACGCTCGGAATGTTACTTTCTCTTTCTGGCCAGGACGTGAAGACGGCTGGGGACGGCGCGGCGGCACTGGCCGTTGCCGAAACATGGAAACCGGACATCGTATTTCTGGACATTGGCATGCCGGGCATGAACGGCTACGAAGTGGCCCAGCGGCTGCGCCAATCTTCCAACGGGAAAGTGCCGACGCTGGTGGCGGTGACCGGCTGGGGCCAAGAGGAGGATCGCCGTCGCGCGCGCGAGGCGGGCTTTGACCATCACCTGGTCAAGCCGATCGATTTTGGCGAACTGGATCGACTGCTCCGCGGCCTGGAGACGGCTGGCTCCGCGGCCACTTCACGAGCTGGATCGCGCTGAAAGAGTTGCTGTGCGATGGACGGCACGGCAAACGGAATCTTAAGTGCGAGAGGAGGGACTCGAACCCACACACCTTTCGGTACCAGATCCTAAGTCATACTCGCGTTCGTTGGGAACACACTGCCAAAACATTGAAAATTCGTTGCGAAGTTCCCCCATGGTAACAAGTTAGAACGACGCAGTATTGGGATTACATGGAGATGGCGTGGACGTTGAATTTCCCGTTCCGTCCCCACTGTGTCCCCAGTGCTCTCTCCCGGATTTGAACCGGGACCCCTTTCGGGAACGGATCCTAAGTCCGTCGCGTCTGCCAATTCCGCCAAGAGAGCCGATCTGGGCATTTTATCGAGACACGCTTTCATGGGCCAGAGTTCACTGCAGGTGTCGGTAGCCTGGAAGGATCGGTGTGTCGGACCGATGCGAGCAGGCATCACGGCCGATGGAACAAAAGTCGGTCTCCTGAATTCTGGTACGTCCCAGCCTTTTTGGCCATCGCGCTCCGGTGGACAAGTCTTAGCAAAGCCTGGCATCAGCGGGGGCACCTCGATGTGCTTCGGATAATTACGGCGTTTCCTCATTAAGCCGCGATCGTTCTGGTCCTTTGTACCATTCAGTCGGAGCCGGGTATAATCAGCCTCCTGGCGGTTGCACGCCGTCGAGCGCAGTACCGTCTGTGAGCGACGACGCTCTCCATGTGTCGAGGCAAGCGATGCGTCAAAACCTGTTTACAGATGTGATTCGATCGACTCCCACTACATCGAGTTCGTGAAAGTCAACAAGGCCGGAAAGGCCCGTACTGTGGATACCTCGATATTAAGGGAAAGCATCACACCACACGTGAAGCGTTTGACCGTTTCCTGCCAAAAGACGTGTAAGACGAGCATGTTTGCCAAGAAACTCGCCAGCGTGATTAC
>DASRJP010000191.1:0-2563 GCA_035649415.1 Pirellulaceae bacterium
CCTTTCTCATGGCCGCTGGCGGGGCGGGCGAATTGCACGCTGCCGTCCCCCTTCCCCCGCTGCTGGTTGATGAACAGGACCGGTCCACTGGGGTCGTGCTTCCCCTGCGGCGATCCCGGATACCACAGAAAGCCGACCTGGGGCTCGGCAGCGTCGGTCCATTTGCCGGCGTCGATGTTTTCCGATAAGAGATAAGTGTAGCTAGCGCCATCGTGCTTTTGAATGAACTCCCAGGTCATCGCCCGGCTCTCGTCGCGGTCGAGAAACCGCTCCAGAAAAACACCGTTCGCCGGCCAGTCCGCTGGAAGACCGTCCTTGGGCTCCACGTCCGGCAGGCCGCAGTTGGCCACGTAGCTCAGCCATGCCTCGCGCGGCCGCTTGATCGCCCGCGGGTCGTCCGGGCAGATGAACTCGGGAATGTAATCCGTCGGCATTTTGCCGCGAAAGGCATCTTCCCCCTGCGGGCCAAACTGCACGTGGAGCTTGTGCCAGGGGCCAAAGACATCCGGCCCGGGCGGCTGGCCCGTTTTGGGATCGATCGGACGGTTGAGATAGGGCAGCAGGGAGTAGGCCCAGCCGATCTTCTGCCGCTGGCCGGCCGCATCGACCGCCAGCTCATTGGCGTAGCCGGGCAGTTCCTTGCCGTCCCGCAATTCGGCGGCAAAGAGCATCGTTTGGGCGGCGTCTTTCAGCCGCGCCGAGCAGGTCACCTGCCGAGCCACCCGCTGCGACTGCGCCAGCCAGGGAAGCAAGACCCCCGCCGCCACCAGGCCGATGACCACCAGCGCGATAATCTCGCTCCGGGACAGACCCCGGCGAGCGGAATGGCGGCGGCGAAATCGAATGGGATCCGCAGATTTCGCAGATGACACAGATGGAAAGAAGCGATCGGGCATACAATCGTCGCTCGGCATCCTTCTTTCTGCGACTTCAGCGTAATCTGCGGATGACATGGCTTGCTTTCTGTCGGCACTCCGCCGCAGATTATACGTGCGCCGCTGCCGTCCTGTTTGCCGACAATTTCGACGCTACATTGAATGTCCAATGAGCCCTGACTCCTGGCCCCTGACACCTTCCCCATGCAATCCGCCATCGCCATAGCCGCTCATCCCGACGACATCGAGTTCCTCATGTCGGGCACGCTCATGCTCCTGCGGGCCAACGGCTACGAGATTCATTACTGGAACCTGTCGAGCGGCTGCTGCGGCACCACCAAGTACGACGCCCACACGATCGCCAAGATTCGCCGCGAAGAAGCGATGAGTGCCGCCAAGGCGATCGGGGCCGCTTACCACGAGAGCATCTGCGACGACCTGTCCATTTTCTACGACAAGCCCACGCTGGCCAAAGTGGCCGCCGTCATTCGCGAAGTGAGCCCGGAAATCGTCCTCACGCACGCGCCCGTCGATTACATGGAGGACCATACCAACACCTGCCGCCTGGCGGTCACGGCGGCATTCGCCCGCGGGATGCCCAATTTCATCACCGATCCGCCGCGGCCCGCGGTGGAAGGGAAGGTGACCGTGTATCACGCGCAGCCGTACAGCCATCGCGATCCGCTGCGGCGGCTGGTCGAGCCCGATCTCGTCGTGGACACCACGGACCTGATCGAGCTGAAAAAGAAAATGCTCGCCAAACACGTCAGCCAGAAGACTTGGCTGGATGAAAGCCAGGGAGTCAATTCCTACCTGGACGCGATGGCGGCGCTCGATGAAGAACTGGGGCGCATGTCCTGCCTCTTCAAATATGCCGAGGGGTGGCGGCGGCATCTCCATCTGGGCTTCTGCGGAGAGAAGGATGATCCGCTGCGCGAGGCGCTCAAGGAGCGAGTGCTGGTCGCGGCGCGAGGGGCATGAAAACGACGGCATATCTTTCACCGCCATCGCGGACCCTTGCCCAGTTGCTGACGGCCGCTAAGAATGTCCCGCTTCCTCTTTTCCACACACTTCGATCTACGGTGATGTCATGACCCGGTTTCTCGCCCTGGTGGCGGCGGTCGGTTTGGCGGCAATGAATCTGGCAGGCATTTCTCGCGGTGAAGACAAGCTCGCCTGGCCGCAGTTTCGCGGACCCGGCGGCTCCGGCGTGGCCGACGAACAGCAGCCGCCGGTGGAACTGGGCCCCGAGAAAAACGTCAAGTGGAAGGTCGCGGTTCCCACCGGCATTTCCTCGCCAATTGTGGCCGAGAAGTTGCTCGTCATCACGGCTTTCGAAGACGAGAAGCTCTACACGATTGCCTACGACCGCGCGGACGGGAATGAGGTCTGGCGGGCCGCGGCGCCAACCAGCCAGATCGAACGATTTCTCCCATCGGACGGCAGCCCCGCCGCCTCGACGTGCGCCACCGACGGCCAGCGAATCGTCTCGTACTTTGGCTCCTGCGGCCTGATCTGCTACGACCTGGCCGGCAAGGAACAATGGAAATACGACATGCCCACAGCGGAAACTATATTTGGCAGCGGCACCTCGCCGATCCTGGCCCACGGCACCGTGATCCTCGTGCGTGACGAGCCCAAGGGCTCCAAGATCGTCGCGCTCGATGCGGCCACCGGAGAACTCCAGT
>DASRJP010000192.1:0-8711 GCA_035649415.1 Pirellulaceae bacterium
GGTCGGGGAACGCACGATGCGCAGCTCTTCAAAAGCAATCCCAACGTCGAAATCGCCTACGTCTGCGATTGCGACCAGCAGCGGCTGGCACTGGCCGCCAAGGGCTTCGGCGTCCCCGCCAAAGGGGTCATTTCCGACATGCGGCGGATGCTCGACGACAAGTCGCTCGACGCGGTCCTCGTCACCACGCCGGATCACTGGCACTCGCCGGCGTCGATCCTGGCCTGCCAGGCGGGAAAGCACGTCTACGTCGAAAAGCCGATCTCGCACAACATCCGCGAGGGGCGTCTGCTCGCCGAAGCGGCGGCGCGAAACAAGGTCCACGTGCAGCACGGCACCCAGAGCCGCAGCACGCAGATGATGATCGATGCGATCAAGCTGCTGGAGGGAGGGCTGATCGGCACGGTGCTGGTGGCCAAGTGCTGGAACATCCAGAAGCGGGGCTCGATCGGCCGCGGCCAGGACACGTCGCCGCCAGCGGGTCTCGACTACGATTCGTGGGTCGGCCCGGCCACGATGATTCCCTATCGCACCAACCGCGTCCACAACCGCTGGACCTGGTGGTACCACTTCGGCACCGGCGACATGGGCAACGACGGCGTTCACGACATCGATTACACGCGGTGGGGACTGGGCGTAAAGACGCATCCCACCAAAATCGTCGCCCTCGGCGGGAAGTATGTGAATGATGACGACCAGGAATTCCCCGACACCCAGCAGGTGACCTTCGAGTACCCAGGCGACGGCAAAACCGGCCAGCAGCGGATGCTGATCTACGAGCAGCGGCTGTGGAGCACGAATTATCCGCACAATGTGGATAGCGGCGCGGAGTTCTGCGGCACCAGCGGCCAGATGTTCCTCAGCCGCCGGGGCAAGATCCAGGTGACCGACGATAAGAACAAGCCCAAGCCGGTGGACATCGCCCCCCAGGGCCAGGATGATGCGGCCCACGTGCGGAACTTCATTGCCGCCATTCGGGAAGGGGCCAAACTCAATGCCGACGCGCTGACCGGCCACCTGTCGACGTCGCTGTGCCACCTGGGGAACATCGCCACGCGACTGGGGCGCTCGCTGACGTTTGATCCGAAGACGGAGCAGATCATCGGCGATGAAGAGGCAAACCGGCTGGTGCGGCGAGAGTATCGCGAGCACTGGGGACGGCCAAGCGAGTCGTAACCATTCGGAATTGCAAAATGATCATTGCGAATTGCAAATTGCAAATTGCGGCAGCGTGGTTGGTGACTCTAATCGCATGTAGCGCGGCGGTCGGAGTCGGTTTGGCGCAGGAAGGGCGATCGCCCGAAGCGCCGCGGCTGAACATGGTCGGCGCCTATGGCCCATGGCTGGCGGACAAGGTGCTGGGGGACGGGCCCGCGCGGCTGTCGTTTCGCACCGGGAAGTTCCAGTCGCTGGATGAGTGGCGAAAAGCAGCCCGGCAGCGCGTGTGGGAGTGCATGGCCCCGGTCGATCTGGGTGGTGTGCCCAAAGTGCGGGTCGATGCAACGCACGAGTTCGACGGCCTGCGCGTCGAGCGGCTGTCGTGGCAACTTCCGGGCGGGCCGCGGACCGAGGCCGTGTTTCTGAAGCCCGCCAATGCCAAGGGGCGACTGCCGGCGATTTTGGCGCTGCACGACCACGGCGGCAATAAATTTCTCGGCTGGCGGAAGATCGCCCGCGATGGCGAGCAGCCGTGGGAGGTCGTGGTCAAGCATCAAGAGGGTTACTACGGCGGCGTCGCCTGGGCCAACGAAATCGCCAAACGAGGATATGCCGTCCTGATTCACGACACGTTTCCGTTCGGCAGCCGGCGGGTGAAAGTCGCCGAAGTTTCGCCGCGCGTGAAGCAGGACGGCATCGATCCCGAGCCGGAGGACGCCGAAGGAATCAATCGCTACAACGCATTTGCCGGCGCGCACGAGCACATCATGGAAAAAAGTCTGATCAGCGCGGGGACGACGTGGCCGGGTGTGTACGTCGTGGAGGATCAACGGGCGCTGGACGTGCTCTGTGCCCGGCCGGATGTGGATGCGTCCCGCGTCGGCTGCTGCGGCCTGTCGGGCGGCGGCATGCGGACCGTGTTCCTCGGCGGGCTCGACGACCGAATCCGCTGTGCCGTGGCGGTTGGTTTCATGACGACGTGGCGCGAATTCCTGCTCGACAAGTGCTTTACGCACACCTGGATGACGTACGTGCCGCTCTTGCCGCGCGACCTGGACTTTCCGGAAATCCTGGCGCTGCGCGCGCCGGCGGCGACGATGGTCCTCAACTGCAACGAGGACGCGCTCTATACCGTCCCCGAAATGAAGCGTGCCGACGCGATGATTCGCGAAACGTTCGAGAAGGGTGGCGCTGGGGAAATGTACCGCTGCAACTTCTATTCGGGCGGGCACAAGTTCGATCTCGAAATGCAGAAGGATGCATTTGACTGGTTTGACAAGCACTTGAAGGGCCGCTGAGAGAATCAAGTAATCAAAGGGTTTGGATACGGGACACACTGAAAACACGGATCGGAAAAGTCGTTGAACGTCAAATCCGAAAAACAAAACCTGTGTTGTCCGTGATTTCCGTGTCCCAAAAAGCTTGCGACATGAGCGAAGTTGATCGAACAATGCTTGCAGCAACGATTTGGCGTCCAGCCCTGCTGGTCCTTCTTTCCATTTGTTGCACGGCAACCGCCGAGGAGACGATCCGCGTCACCAATCGCGACGAGCTATCCGGGGCTCTGACAGACGCAAAACCGGGAACTGTGATTTCCATGGCCGCTGGCACCTACCGCGGCGGACTTTCGA
The DNA here is from genome assembly GCA_035649415.1 of Pirellulaceae bacterium. GTDB lineage: Bacteria > Planctomycetota > Planctomycetia > Pirellulales > Pirellulaceae > DATKDU01. Next base: position 2,790 of record DASRJP010000192.1, read on the forward strand.
TTGCCACCTTGAAAGGAACCAAGGAGCTGCCAATCGTCATTGCCGGCGCCGATCCCAAGGATCCACCGTTGATCAGAGGAGGCGGAGGCGGTCTGCATCTCTCGTCGCCCGAGCACGTGGAACTTAGGGATCTGGTGTTTGCGGGCGCGACGGGCAACGGCCTGAACATCGACGACGGCGGATCCATCGAGTCGCCCGCACACCACGTCGTCCTCCGCAATGTCCTCGTGCGCGACGTCGGCCCAGACGGCAATCGCGACGGCATCAAACTGTCGGGTGTGGATGATTTCCGGATCGAGAATTGCCGCGTCGAGCGCTGGGGAAGCGGCGGCTCGGCAATCGACATGGTGGGTTGTCACCAGGGGGTGATCACCGGGTGCACGTTCCGCGAAGGGAAAGATCAAGCCAATGGGGTCCAGGCCAAAGGGGGCAGCAGTCAGATCGTGATCGAGCGCTGCCGGTTCGAGAATGCCGGCGGTCGGGCGGTGAACGCGGGAGGGAGCACGGGGCCGCCCTACTTTCGGCCGCGCGACGCCGACAGCGAGGCCAAGGAGATCGTGGTACGGGACTGCGAATTCATCGGCGGGATGTCGGCCATCGCCTTTGTCGGCGTGGACGGCGCGGTCGCCGAGCACAACACGATCTATCGCCCCACGCGGTGGGCAATTCGCATCCTTCAGGAGAGCACCCAGGACCGCTTCGTCCCCTGTCGTAAGGGGAGGTTCCTGAGCAACGTCGTTGTTTTCCGGTCGGATCAAGTGCGGGAAATTGTCAACATTGGCGGCAATACCGCGCCCGAAACGTTTGAGTTCTCGGGGAACGAGTGGTACTGCATCGACCGGCCGGCCGACACGCAGCGGCTGGTGCGACTGCCGGTCGCCGAGGCCAAGGGGACCTACGGCGGCGATCCGAAACTCAAGGCCCCGGAAAGCGGCGACCTGAGCATCCCCGGCCGCACCAGCCAAGGCGCGGGCGTGCGCCGCGATACTTATGGAAGATAACGACTCCCTCGCGCTGGACCATACGCCGGAAGTAGTCGCCAAACGTTTGCGAAGTGCCAGCAGCCGCGACTATCTCAGCGATTTCGTCCTGGGTGCCGTCGACGGCACGGTAACCACTTTCGCGGTCGTGGCTGGCGTAGCCGGGGCGAGCTTGCCCAATTACGTGGCGCTGATTCTCGGTGGAGCAAACCTGATCGCCGACGGCTTCAGCATGGCCGTCGGCAACTACCTGGGCACTCAGGCGGATCGACAACTACTGGACAAGATCCGCCGGATCGAAGAACAGCATATCGACCAGATTCCCGAAGGGGAGCGTGAAGAAATTCGACAGATCTTTGCCGCCAAAGGTTTTTCGGGAGAGACCCTCGAGCACATCGTGGAGGTGATCACGCGGGACCGGCGGCGGTGGGTCGACACGATGCTCACCGAGGAATTCGGGCTGCGGCTGCAAAATCCTTCGCCGGCGCGAGCGGCGCTTGCCACCTTCGCGGCATTCCTGCTGGCTGGCGCCGTGCCGCTAGTGCCGTTTTGCATTCCACTGGAAATGCAGGGGAACACACGTTTCCTGCTGAGCAGCCTGGCGACGGCGCTGACTTTCTTTGTCATTGGCTATGTCAAGGGCCGCATCGTGCAGCGGCCCGGCCTGAGGTCGGGCCTGGAGACGCTGGCTGTCGGCGGGGCCGCCGCGGCATTGGCTTACCTTGCCGGCGCAGGGTTGCATCGGCTGGTCGCTCAATGATCGCGCCTTGGCAGCGTGATGATGATTTCCGCACCGGGGGAGTTGTCACCCAGCGCAATGGTGCCGCCGTGGGCTTCGATGATTCGCTGCACGATCGCCATCCCCAATCCTGTGCCACTTGGCTTGGTCGTATAAAACGGCTCAAAGATGCGCCGTCGCTGCTCGGCGTTCAGCCCTGGGCCGTTGTCCCGGATCGAGACTCGTACGGCCGGAGAATGACCGAGCGTAGCAGCTTCGCAAACGACCTCGATGTGCGCCGGCTCCTGACATGCGGCCAGTGCGTTCTCGAGCACATTCCGAAACACCTGCACCAGGCGAAACCGGTCCCCCTCAATGACCAGTTTCTCAGCAGTGATTTGCTCCGAGAACGTTACTTGCCGCATGTGCCGCTGAGCAGAAAGCAGTTCCCAGGCCTCTCTCCACACTTCGCTGATGCGGCACTCCGATCGGTCAAGCACCACTGGAGCGGCATAGCTGCGGACCTCTTCCAATAGGTGATGCAAATGGGCCTGCGAATTCTGGATCCGGCGCACGAGCTGTAAGGCCTTTTCGTTACCTTCCAGGTCCATTTCCAGCATTTCGGCGCTCGCGCCGATGCGCTGAAGCGCACTTCGGCTCTCGTGAGCCAGTCCGGTGGCCATTTGGCCGATTGCCGCCAGCCGCTCGGATTGCAGGGCCCGCTGCTGTGCTTCGAGCAGGTCGGTGACGTCGTGGCCAATGACGAGGACGGCAAAGGGCAGTCCAGCCGCATCGTGCAGTGGGACACCGGACCAGTAGAGGTGCCGCAGCCGTCCTGTGCACTGAAGGGAGGAGGTGACAGCCACTGGTTCCGCGCTGTCGGTTCCAGATGACTGGACGAGAGCGGAACGAATCCGTGCCCGATCTTCCTCGCGGAGAAAAAGCTCGAACCAGTCTTTGTCTTGGACCTCCGCCTGGCTACTGCCGACCAGGCGCTCGAAGAAGGCGTTGCAGCGGACGATTCGCCCCCGCCAATCGAGAATGAGCACGGCCACTTGCGCGTGGGCCAGTAACCCGGCGGCCAATTCCTTCTCCTGATGCAGCACGGCCGCCAACCGTCGCCGCTCCGCCTCCTGCTTCAAGTGGACATACTCGGTCTCGTAGGCATCGCTGATGATCGCCAGATCGAGGTCCAGAAGCTTGTTTAGGGATTGCAGACTCGCGGCAAGCTTTGCCTCATCCGCCGACCAATGCTTGCGAAGCAGCCGGATCATACCATTTCGCAACCTCGATAGTGCTGCGGCGGCATAAACTTGCGGCAGTCCAATCTCCACGTGCCTCTGTCCCACGCGCCAGCGACGGGCCACATATTGTCCGTCGTACGGACCTGCAAACAACTCGTTGAGCCAACCGCGCAGCGACTTTCGCAAACGAGCGATCTGCTCCTGGCCACCAGTGATAACGCGGCTGGCTGCCGGATGCCGCTCGATCTCGGCATAGAAGTCGTCGATGAGTACGTCCAGATGCGGCGCGAGGACTTTTCCAGCCAGGTCAACCGCACCGAGGTCCTTATCGGTCCAGGCAACGTACGACTGCAAGTCCTGATAGCGGGCGAAAACGGCCTGGGGCGAGCCGGTCATGAGGTTCTCGCGACACAGAGGCTAGTGAATGGAAACGACGTTAGAAATTTATCCTCTGGCCGCAAGAACGCTCAAGTCGAGCGACTATTGCGAGTGATTATCGATTTCGGACTTGGCGATCGCGTACCGCTCCAGCAGCCGGTAGAGCTTGCGGCGTTCGATCCCAAGGGCGCGGGCGGCCTTCGACTTGTTTCCCGACTCGCGGCGGAGGACCTCGACCACTTTGCTCCGCTGAATCGCGGCGAGATCGTCGGTCAAGTCGCCGACCTGGATCTCGGCAGCACGCGGAGGGGCCGGCGGCGCGACGACTTCACGGGGAAGATTTTGCAGGCGGATTACTTCGCTCTCGGCGAGGATCTTCGCCCGCTCGAGGGCATTGATGAGCTGCCGGACGTTTCCGGGCCAGGCGTACCGCTCCATCGCTTCCAGTGCCGCTGGCTCGATCTCCCAGCCAGGACCGAGAAAGTGATCGATCAAGAGGCCAATATCCCCTTTTCGCTGACGAAGCGGAGGCAGTTCCAGGGACATGACATTAATCCTGTAGTAGAGGTCCTCGCGGAACCGCTTGGCTTCGACCTCCTTGCTCAGATCCCGGTTCGTAGCCGCCAGCAGGCGGACGTTCACGCGCCGCTCTTGAATCGAGCCGATGCGGCGGAGCGACCCGTCCTCGAGCACGCGGAGCAGCTTGGCTTGCAGCGATCCCGGCAGCTCGCCAATTTCGTCGATGAACAGGGTCCCCCCGTCAGCCACTTCGAACAGCCCGGGTTTGGTGCTAACCGCGCCGGTGAACGCTCCCTTTTCGTGACCAAACAGCTCGCTTTCCAGCAGCGTTTCCGGCAGCGCGGCACAGTTGATGACCACCATCGGCCGCTCGGCCCGCCGGCTGGCGCGGTGCAGCGCACGCGCCACCAGCTCCTTGCCGGAGCCGCTTTCGCCGAGAATCAGAATTGCCTTGTCGCTCGGGCCAGCGCGCTGGATCAGCCGAAAGACATCCTGCATCGCCGGCGACTGACCAATCATCTCCGCCGGCGGCTGCACTTTCTCCAGCAGAGCCTTGAGCTGTGTGTTCTCTTTGCGCAAGTGCCGCCGCTCGGAAGCCTTGCTGGCAACCGCCTCGAGTTCTTTCAGCGGGAAGGGCTTTTGCAAATAGTCGTAAGCCCCCAGCTTCATGGCCTCGACGGCCGTCTCGATGGAGCCTTGACCTGTCAGCAGAATCACCTCGCACTCCGGATGCGTCTCTTTAAACCGAGTCAAGAGCGTCAGGCCGTTCATCCCCGGCATCATGATGTCGAAGATGGCGACGTCGAAATGCCGCCGCTGGGCCAGGCCGAGGGCTTCTTCGCCACTGGCTGCCGCCTGCACCTCAAAGCCATGCCTGGCAAACCGGTTCCGGAGCGTCTCGCGGAATTCGTAGTCGTCGTCGACCACCAGCAAATCGATTGGAGCCGAAGCGGTCATGGTTCGAATCCGGAGCCGTACGCGCGAATTGCATTAGGAACGGGATGCCGCACTACTTGTCAGCGCGTGCATCCTCCGCCCTCATCATCTTGACACGGCGGACGTACTTGTGACAGCTCACGCACTTCATGGTGGCCTCGACATAGGCCAGCGCAGCCCCCTCCAGGTTTTTCTTGCGAGCCGCTTCCGTGATGGCGTCCACGCTGCGGCGAAATTCCACGCTGCGATCATGGTATTCCGGAGTCTGCAGGATCTGCCATGTCGAGGCCTGACTAAGCAAGCTCATCTCCTGCGCGTGTTTGGCAATCTTCTCATAGTCTTCCAGCGTCAATCCTTCGAGCACTTTTTGCGAGTGTTCCAGCTTGGCTCGCATGAAAATCGCTACCTTATCGGCCTCCTGCGCGTCGGCTGGAGCCGGCACGAAGCTCAGGCCCAGCGCCAGCGCGGAGGTGATTGCAAGTACATGCCGCATGGGGAACCTTTCGAGTTGAAGTAAGTTGCCTGTCGATCCCAGCGCTGGGTTCATGTCGCAGCGTGCGCGGCCACGCGGGCGGGCTGCTTGACGGTCAGGACCGGGCACGGGGCCTTGCGAACTACTTCTTCCGCGACGCTGCCCATCAGCAGCCGGGTGATGCCGCGTCGGCCGTGCGTACCCATGACAATCAACTCGACATCTTCTTCCTCTGCCGTCCGCAGGATCGCACTGGCCGGATCGCCTGTGAGCAGTCGTCGCACCACCGGGACACCGGGATCCTTGGGAGCGACTCGCTCGAGTCGTTCGGCAAGCTCCGCGGTCGGCGGCCTGGTGTCAAGGTACATGAATTCGCCGCCGCCGGTGGTGAGAGGAATTGCCTCGACGTGCAACAGCAGCAGCGTCGCGCCGGTGTCTCGTGCCAGAACCGTCGCCCAGTCCAGGGCCATCTCGCTCCCTTCGGAAAAGTCCGTCGGCACCAGAATTTTATTGGCTTTCATCGTCTTCCTCCTAACTCGTGCGCTCACTGCCAGAACCAGGGAAACAAACGACGTCATCACGTCAACAAAGCAAGTGACGGGCCGATCGATTCGCACTGGACCCTTCTGTACGTTGTAACGCGTTTGGCTGCTGGTTTCATCGGCGCCGTATGCC
>DASRJP010000193.1:0-5938 GCA_035649415.1 Pirellulaceae bacterium
GCTGTCGAGATAATCGGCCGCACGGTCGAGCGCGTAGCCTTTGCCGATGGCCCCCAGGTTCAGCTCCATGCCGGGGCGGGCGAAGCGAACAGTGCGGGCCGCGGCGTCCAATTCCAGCCACTGACTGCCGATCTGCGACAATGCTTCGTCGATTTCGCGCTGCGTCGGCAATTGACCCTGCCGTCGAAAGAATCCCCAGACTTTTGTGAGCGGCCCGCTGGTGATGTCGATCGCGCCGCCAGTCTCGTCATGAAGCTGTTTGGCCTGTAGGAGCAAATCGAAGAGTCCCCGCTCGACAACCACCGGCTCGGCGGCCGCGCGCTGGTTGAGCCGGCTGACTTCGCTGTCGTCGCGATAGATGGTGAGCTGCTGCTCCAACCGATCGACAAGATCGAGCGCGGCAACTGCCGCGTCCGTGCCGCCGGGGTATTGCCCGGCGTTGAGAGCGATTTCGAATGTGCAAGCCATCGCGTCGCGGCTGACGGAGACGAGATACGAGCGGCTGGCCTGTTCGCTTTCCGGCGGCGGCAGTGGCGGGGCGAGCCGGTCGCGCACGTCACCCAGAGCGCGGACGGCGGCCCGGCCTGTGAGAAAGTCGCGGCGAGAGGAGTCGGCAGACACTTGAGCCAGGCAATTGCCAATTGATCATTGCAAACTTGGAATTGGCATTTTGCAACTGCCCCTTTCCGGTGGCGAAAAAAAAAGCGACCCGAGTAATTCTACTCGGGTCGCATCAGCTTTAACTGAGGAACGGAAAGGTCACTCCGGCAGTTCCCCCTTGCGGAACTTCTCGAAGTATTCCTTGGCGTGCTTCTTTTGCTCGCGCGACAGGGCCGTATCGTCGCTGGCATCGGGATCGCGGCTGTTCAGGACGCTGTCGATCTGCGCCCGCAATTCCTCGACCGTGACATTCCCTTTGGCGTTCTTGCCCTCGGCATCGCCGATGCGAACCGACTGCCCCTTGGTGGGATTGGCGCTCACCTTGCTGTCGTAGGACTTCGTGTCGGTTTCCTCTTCGTCGCGAGCTCCCTGGCCGCGACCTTTGCCGGTCTTGCCTTTGCCGGGCTTGTTCCCTTCCCTTTCACCCTTGCTGTCTTCCCCTTCGCCGTCTTGATCGCCCCCGCCCTGGCAGTGCTTGCAGCCTTCGCCGTTGCAGTTCTCGCACTTCATGGCTTCTTTGGCGTCGGCCAGTTGATCCATCAGCTCATCGAGGTTCTCCATTTCCTGGAGGTCCTTTTGGAGATCCTTCAGGTCCTGGGCGATCTTGTCGAGCTGCTGGGCCGCTTTCTGCTGCCCTTCCTTGCCACCTTGCTTCATCGCCTGGGCGAGCTGATCGAGATTCTCTGCCATTTGCCCCATCTTCTGCTCTAGCTGGTCCGCCTCCTGGTTCATCTTGTCGAGCTTTTGCTGAAGCTTTTCGGCCTCGGCCAGATCGCCCTGCTTCATTTTCTCTTCAATCTGCTTCTGCAAGTCCTCGCGGGCCTGCTTGTGTTGTTCCATCTTGTTCTGGAGCCGCTCCTTGATCTGCTCGGCCTGCTTGGCCAGCGCCTTCTCGTCCTCCTGGGAAAGCTCGCCCGCCTTGAGCTGCTCCTGGAGCTTCTGCATTTCCTTCTGAGCAGCCTGGAAATCCCCTTCCTTGATCGCTTGCGCGAGCTTGTCGGCGGGACCCTTCTCAATGTCCTTCAGTTTTTCCAGCTCCTTTTTGAGCTGGTCGGCGCCACCGAGCTGCTGTTTTCGCTTGTCGATCTCTTTGGAAAGGTTATTCAGCTCGATCATCACTTCCTTTTTGCCGAGGCCATCCTTGTTCGCCAGCTTGTCGAGCTGCTTCTCGAACATGGTCTTGAATTCGGACTGCTCGAGCTTGGTCGGGTCCTGCTTCTGGGCTTCGGCGCGAGTCTTTTGCACCAACTTTTCCAGGACTCGCTTGGCCTGCTTCTTCTCGTTCTGCGAGGCGGCAGTCGAGGCATCCGCTTTCTTCGTGGCCGCATCGGGAAGCAGAGTAAGCAAAGCCAGCGCGATGGCCGGCAGCACCGGCAGCACGTTGCGCCACGACGGCGACACGCGGAACTGCTCGCGGACGTCGATCCGTTCGACGCGGCGAACGGCATCTTGCATCAGGGCTTGGCCGATGTCGGAATTCAATTCCGACGGCTCCAGTGCCAGCGTGCTCGACACGCGCTCCTTCAGGCCAAAGCGACGATCGATTTCAATAGCCGCTTCTAGCGCGCTGCGGCGGATCGCATAGGTCCAAATGCCGGCGACCAGCAGGCCGGCGCCGATCGAGCCGCCGATCCAGCTCCACATCCACGCCTGGCGGTCAATGCCGTTGAGCACCCAGATTTTGGGAATCGCCAGGCCGACCGCGCCGACGAGCAGGGACGCGAACAGGGCCCAGCCGACGATGGTGAGAAACTGCTGCAGAACCATTCGCCGCCGGGCGCGCTTGACTTGCCGTTTGATCTCTTCCATGGCGTGGTCCTTGTGGAATGTCGGATGCTGGCGCGATAGCAGGGATTAGACAGAATGTCTATCTACAAGTCCAGACTCTCCCTGATACCTATTCGTTTCAATAGACGCCTCATTATAGGGCATTTTCCAAAGAAAAGCGTCAGTTACCTGCGGACTGTCCGTTGCGGTAGAATTCCTGGGAAGCCATGACTGTCGTCTCTACCAGCACGAAAAAGGTCCACCTGCCGACCCCTGCCGAGCGGCCGGAGGCTGACATCGTCATTTACGACGGCGATTGTCGATTCTGCACCGGCCAGGTAGAGAATCTGGCTCGGTGGGACAGTCGCGGGCGGCTGGCGTTCCTGTCCCTGCACGATCCAGAGGTAGCAAAGCGTTATCCCGATTTGACTTACGACCGACTGATGGCAGAAATGGTGGTCGTCGATCAGCAGGGGAATCGCTATGGCGGAGCCGCCGCATTTCGCTACCTGACCACCCGATTGCCGCGGCTTTATTGGCTCGCTCCCTTAATGCACATCCCGTTTACCCTGCCGCTGTGGCAGTGGGGATACCGGCAGGTCGCCAAGCGGCGATACAAGATCGCCGGGAAGACTGGGGAGGCCTGCGAGGGTGAGGCTTGCAAGGTGCACTTCAAGTAGGCCTGCGTCGCGGCACCTCGCGAAAGCTCTTGTTGCCAAAGCAGTTGCGCCGAGGTGCGCGGCGTTGAGGGAACTCGGGATCGGCTCTATACTGCGGGAATTGGCTCCTGACTCCCGGCCCCCGACCCCTGGCATGTCCGGCTACAACCTCACCCACCTCAAACAGCTCGAAGCCGAGAGCATTCACATCATCCGCGAGGTGGTGGCCGAGTTTGAAAACCCGGTCATGCTCTATTCGATCGGCAAGGACTCGGCCTGCATGGTCCGCCTGGCCCAGAAGGCGTTTGAGCCCGCCAAGCCCCCGTTCCCGCTGATGCATGTCGACACGACGTGGAAGTTCAAGGAGATGTACGAGCTGCGGGACAACTACGTCGCCAAGAAGCTGGGCCTCAAGCTGATCGTCTACGTCAACGAGGAGCGGCTGAAGGAGGGGATCAGCCCCATCACCCACGGCAGCAAGGTCCACACCGACCTGATGAAAACCGAGGCCCTCAAGCAGGCCCTCGACAAGTACCAATTCGACGCGGCATTCGGCGGCGCTCGCCGCGACGAGGAAAAGTCGCGGGCCAAGGAGCGGGTCTACTCCTTCCGCGACCAGTTCCACCGCTGGGACCCCAAGAACCAGCGGCCGGAGCTGTGGAACCTGTACAACGCCAAGGTTCACCAGGGGGAAAGCATCCGTGTCTTTCCGCTGTCGAACTGGACCGAACTCGACGTCTGGCAGTACATCCACCTGGAAGACATCCCAATCGTGCCGCTGTACTTCGCCAAGGAACGGCCGGTCGTGTGGCGCGACGGGACGATGATCATGGTCGATGACGAGCGACTGCCGCTGAAGCCGGGGGAGAAGCCGGAGATGCGAAAGGTGCGGTTCCGCACGCTGGGGTGCTATCCGCTGTCGGGGGCGGTCGAGTCGAATGCGACCACTCTGCCGGAGATCATTCAAGAGATGCTGCTGACGAGCACTTCGGAACGGCAGGGAAGATTGATCGACCACGATCAGAGTGGGTCGATGGAGAAGAAGAAGAAGGAGGGGTATTTTTGATCGTCAGCCCCGGAGGGGCGAAAGTAAGTAGCCCCGGGCGTAAGCCCGGGGAAATGAATCAGCAAAAAAATCGAAGCCCCGAAGGGGCGACACGGAACCACCGGTTCTTCTGGTGTCGCCCCTTCGGGGCTTTGCGAATCATTTACGAATATCAACCCCGGGCTTACGCCCGGGGCTATTGCCTGCCGCCGCTCCGCGGCTCAAGAGCGAATGTCCCACCAGTCCGCCCTCATCGCTACCGACATCAACGAATACCTCGCTCAGCACGAGCGCAAGGAACTCCTCCGCTTTATCACCTGCGGCTCGGTGGATGACGGCAAATCGACTCTGATCGGCCGGCTCTTATTCGAATCGAAGATGATCTACGAGGATCAGCTCGCGGCCATTCAAAAAGACACGGTCCGCTACGGGACAACTGGCACCGAACTTGATCTAGCCCTCCTCACCGACGGCCTGGAGGACGAACGCCAACAGGGAATAACCATCGACGTCGCGTACCGCTACTTCTCGACCGACAAACGCAAATTCATCATTGCCGACACGCCGGGGCACGAGCAGTACACGCGGAACATGGCCACCGGGGCATCGACGGCCGACCTGGCCATCATCCTCATCGACGCCCGCCACGGCGTCCTCGTGCAAACCAAACGGCATTCGTTCATCGTGTCGCTGCTGGGGATCAAGCACATCGTCGTCGCGGTCAACAAGATGGACCTCGTCGGCTACAGCGAGGAGCGGTTTAACCAGATCAAGCAGGATTACATGGACTTCGCGGCCCGGCTCGACCTGCCGGACGTCCATTTCATGCCGATGTCGGCCCTCAAAGGGGACAACGTCGTCAAAAACAGCGAGAACATGCCCTGGTACCTCGGGCAGCCGCTGATGAACCTCCTCGAGACCGTCTACATCGGCTCCGACCGCAACCTGGAAGATTTCCGCTTTCCAGTGCAGATCGTCAACCGGCCGCATCTCAACTTCCGCGGCTTTTGCGGCACGATTGCCTCCGGGATTATCCGCCGCGGCGATCAGGTCATGGTGCTGCCGAGCCGCAAGACGAGCCGAGTCAAGCAGATTGTGACGTATGACGGCGAACTGGCCGAAGCGTTCTCGCCGCAATCGGTGACGCTCACGCTGGAGGACGAGATCGACTGTAGCCGCGGGGACATGATCGTCCGCCCCGGCAACACGCCGCGGGTCGATCAGAAGTTTGAAGCGACCGTCGTGTGGATGAACGAAGAGCCGCTGGTGCCGGGCAAATCGTACTGGTTCAAGCAGACGAGCAAACTTGTCCCCGGCCATGTCAGCACGCTGCGGTACCAGATCGACGTCAACACGCTCCACCGCCAGGACGCGCCGGCCCTCAAGCTCAACGAAATCGGCCGCGTGAGCGTCACGCTCGGCGCTCCGATCTGCTACGACGCCTACAAGCGCAACCGCAGCACCGGCGCGTTCATCATCGTGGACCGCGTGACCAATGCCACGGTCGGCGCGGGGATGATCCTTGACCGGGCTCCCGGCGAGGGACGCCGCGACCATTGGGACGACGAACCGGCCGCCGAGCACCTGCACACGGAGAAGAGCAACGTCTCCTCCGACGAGCGCACCGCCCGCTTCGGCCAGAGACCGGCGACGATTTTGCTCACCGGATTGACTGGCGCCGGCAAATCGACGATCGCTTACGCTCTGGAGCGGCGGCTCTTCGACTCCGGCCGCGCTGTCGTCGTCCTCGACGGCCAGAATATGCGCCGCGGCATTTCCAAGGACCTCGGCTTCACTGCCGACGAGC
>DASRJP010000194.1:0-8581 GCA_035649415.1 Pirellulaceae bacterium
ATCCCGCTCGGTGAACAGGTCGCCGATCGACGCGGCCAATTGCGGCCGGCTCGCAACCAGTTGATCGATGGCCGGCTGGTTGTTCGCCAGCGAGTGTGCCAGAGCCAATAGTCGCCAGGCGTCCGTCGCAGTCAGACCGGAGGGGCTGTTGGCCAGGGCGGCGTCGCACAACCCAACGTCCACGTGCTGCGCCCCGGAAAACTGGCGGCAATGGACCGCCATGACGTTCGTTCCTGGCTTTAGTGCGGCGACAGCATCGTTGCCGAGAGGATGCCAGCCATAGTTCCCGCGGTATGTTGTCAGATTGGCGATCCGCGTTCCATTCAGGAAGACCTCGAGATGATCGTCGTGATGGAGCCTCAGGGCGAGGGATTTCAGGCTTTCGTCCGGCGCCCACTGGAACGAGCGGCGCAGCCAGATGTCGCTGGTGTCCCACACCGTGCGCAGCGTCTCTGCCACCGGGCCGTCTTTTCCAAAGCCGCCGGGAGCTTCCTCCCACTGCGAGTCGTCAAACTCCGGCTTCATCCATTCCGCAGAGGGCATGCTCGTGCTGAATCGCCAGAGAACTCCTTCCGACTCGGATGTCGTTACCAGCCACCTGGACGCCAGCCGTTCGTTCGCCTCGGCGAGCGCTTGGCCCGACAACAACTCTTCTTCGGCAGTTTCGGCGTTGATCACGCGGGAATAGTCGGCCCTGGCCTCTTTCCAGCGCTTGAGGCCGGCGTACGCCTCCGCCCGGCGGCGGTACACTCGAGCCAGCTTCTGTTTGGCGATCTCTTCGGACGACTCGCCAAGAATCCCGATGGCGGCGGTGCAATCCGCCTCCTGCGCGGCGTGGCCGTTCCACTGTCCAGCCAATTCGGCCCGCAGCTCCAGCAAGCCTGCATCGCGCGGCTCTTTGGCGATCCGCTCGTTGAGCTCCGTTCGCAGGGCGTGGAGCAATTCGCCGGTGGAGCGGTCGCTCACAAACTGCTCGGTCGTTAACTCAATGACTTCCGGCTGCTCGCTGCCGGAATGCTGGACGGTTAGTCGAATCCTTCGGCCCGCCTTCCCAGTGACCATGCTGGGAAACCTGGAAATCGTCGTTCCATTCAGCTCTGCGTCGTCCACTTTCAGCACGACGTCGCCGACGCGAAGGTTGCCGCGCTGGCCAGGAAATCCAGCCAGCAATTCGGCCACCTGGACCGTTCCGCTTTCAATCTCGTAAACAATACCCGTCCCGGCTTGTTCGACGGCTGGCGTCAGGCCGTCCGCGGTGCGTCGCTTCGCGCCGCCTGCCAGCAGCCGGGCTCCGTCGGCGGGGCGGCCCTGATGCACGTAGGCAGTCGCCATCCGAAGCAGGCCCGGCGTGCGCAGCCAGCCCAGCGGACCATCCGGGCTGAGTCCTGCCAGTCGATCGGCCGCCTCCACGGCCTTGGGCCACTCTTTCCGCGAGGCGAAATAGTTCGCCTGGGCCGCAGCCAGTGCCGGCGGCACACGCGTTTCTGCGGGCCGCTGCTGCGCAACGAGCTGGAGCGCCTCGTGCAGCTTCAGGTTCTCCGAGAGCATGCGGATGCGGCTTTGAAAATCCGCCGGCGAGTCGAGCAGCACCGTCAGTCGCTTGGCCATCGCTGCGGCGTGGTCGCTGTCCGGCTCGGTGGACCAGAGGAGAGCCGAGCCCCCGGTACTTACGAGGCGGCGACCGTCGGCGGAGAAGGCCAGCGCGCGAGGGACAAAGTTGCCTTCGCTCGAATCGAGCCGCACCAGCTCCTGCCAGGTGGCGACGCTCCACAGCCGGAGCGTCTTGTCGAAGCTCCCGGAGGCTAGCGTGCGACCATCGGGAGAGAAGCCGACCGCGGAGACGCCATTGGCGTGGCCGCGCAAAGAGCGGAGGTGCCTGCCCGTCGGCACTTCCCACAGGATCACGTTTCCTTCGTAGCTCGCCATCGCCAGCAGCTTGCCGTCAGGGGAAAAGGCCACGTCGAAAACGCGCTGCATCCCCTGGTCGGTGGAAGGGTCGGGATTGTTCAGAACCTTGATCGGCGTCCATTTCGTGGTGTCCCACAGAATGGCCGTTCCGTCGTAGCTGCCGCTGGCCAGGTAGGCGCCGTCGCGGGAAAAAGTGACCGCCGTCGTGAACGACTTGTGTCCCTCCAGCCAGCGGATGATGCGCCGCGATGGGACGTGATAAACGGCCAGCGGTGAATTCCCCCGCTTTCCAGCGGCCAGGCTGAAGAGCGATCCGAAGCTGGCCACCAGATGCTGACCGTCAGGAGAAAAGGCCAGTCCGCTCACGATGCCTGACCGCTCATCGGTCGTGAAGTTCGGCAAATCGGTCGTGCCCGGCATTTCGGCGAGCCGCTCGCCGCGGTCGAGATCCCATAGCTCGACGAACGACTGGTTGGCCATCCCGCCGAATCCGACCGCCAGCATCCGGTTGTCGGGCGAAAAGGCGATGCTGTCCGGGGACAAGCCATCGGTCCGTTCCGCGATCGTTCGCACGGTCTTGCCTGTCGCGGCATCTTTGATGTGGATCGCGTTGCGGCCGTCGCTGGCCGCCAGCAGCAGTCCGTCCGGCGAAAATGTCCCGCGGAAGCTTTGCGTCCCCTCGACCACCTGATGAAGCGAAGCCGACGTGCGCGACAGGTCCCAGATGCGAATCGATTTGTCCAGGCCCGCGCTAACCAAACTTTTTCCACCATCCGCGAAGACGATGTGCGTGATTTCCTGGGTGTGGCCGGTGAGGGTGATCTCGCTTGACTTCAAGCTGCGGAAATCCTTCCACACCTTGATCGTCCCATCGAGCGCGGCGGTGGCCATCTCGCCGCTCGGGCCGAACCCGATCGCGGAGATGGAGGCGGCGTGCTCGGTCCCATTGCGCACGAGCTGAGCTCCGGTCGTTGCGTCACAGAGAATGATTTGCCCGTCGAACATCTGAGTGATCGCCACGGTCTTGCCATCCGGGCTGACCGCATAAGTACGGGTGCCGCCGAAGCTGGCGTCCCTCTTGTCCTGGAGAATTTGCACTTCCCGCGCCTCCGGGTTCATTCGGAAGACCGAGTAGGAGGTGCGGTTTCGCTGCCTGCCGACGGCTACCGTCAACCCGTCCGCGGAGATCGACACTGGCCCCGATTCGGACAATTTGGATTCCGATGACGCAATCGGGTTGCCAGTGGTCGCATCCCACCACACGATCTGGTTGTCGAGCGTGACGAGCAGTCGCCCATCTGGGGAAAAGATCATCCCGCGGGCGGTTGCTGCCGCCGGAATGCGAACGAGCTCGTCACCGCTGGCGGAATCGACCATGTGGACGTTGCCGACAATCGACAGCGCCACTCGCCGGCCATCCGGCGACAGGGCTTTGGCGGAGACGTTGCGCCCTTTTTTCAGGTCCACCGGCGGCCGGCTTTCCGCGCCAGTCGCCACGTTGCGGTAAATAATCTGCGCGTCGTCGTCGAGGACGATCAGCTCGCCGTTCGCCGTCAGCACACAGTCACGTACCGGCCCTTCAATGCCGCTGATGACGGTGCCGCGGCTTGCCAGCAGCCGCTGGAGGTAATGCCACTCAAAACCACGCAGGTCTTCCTTGTCTTTCAGCTCTTCGCTGGCGGCCGGATCGTGGTTGGCCAGCCGGGCGAGCACCTGGCCGGCATTGGCCCGCGCGTCGGCGAGCAACGTCGCCGCCAGTTGCATGTCCGTGGCGTAGCGAAATTCGCGGCTCCGCCGCTCCGCAGCCAAGGCCGCTGTTTCGGCAATCTCGGCTTTCTTGAAGTTGACGACAGCCCGATTCTTGGCGTCATCAGCACTGGCCTTCTGCGCGGCGACTTCGGTGAGCGCTCGCTGCGTGGCTTTTTGCGCGACTTCGGCCGTCGTTCGCTGACGATTCGCTTCAGCCGAGCTTCGTTGCGCCCGATTGTTGGCGACGAGGGCCGCAATGCAGGCAATCCCGGCAATTGCGGCCACGATGGCCAGGCCGCCGATCATCGATCTTAGCCTGCGCGCTGCGCGCTGCTGCTGCTCGAGGCGCTCCTGGCGCGCTTCGGCCAGTTGCCGGGCCTGCTCGAGTTCCCGCTGCCGCGCCGCTTCCTGCGCTTGCTCTTCGGCGAGGCTCGCCTGGCGGCTGGCCTCCAGGAATTGCATTGTCCCGGAGAAACCGAGGTGGTACCGCTCGGCCCAGGCCTGATTGGGCCGATTCTCCTCCCGCCAGGCCAGGGCGATTCCCAGTTCCGGATCGCGATATAGCCCCGCCTTCCGTTGCGCATAAAGCTCAGCGCTTTCCGACAGGCGGCGGTAGATGCCCGCCGCCTGGGCTTCTTCCTCGACCCAGCGCCGCAGGCGCGTCCAGACCCGCATCAGGCTTTCGTGTGAAATATCGATGATCGTGCGCTCGGTCAACTCCACTTCGGGAGATGGCGTGAGGAACGTGACGCCGTGCTGGCGGTAGGCGTCGATGATCGGCCGCAATTCGTCGACCGAAACCTCCCGGATCTGGCACAGCCGGTAGAGCCGTTGCGGGCGGCGAATGCCGCGATTTTCCGACTCCTGAACGGTTAGCGCTTGAAATATGCCGCGGCACAGCTCGCGCTGGCGGTCGCTGGCGAGCGACTGATAGATTTCGTCGGCGTGCAGCGACAGGGCCTCGGACATGCGGCCCACGAGCTGGTAGTCGTCGAGGTCGAGCGCTTCGCTGTCGCCCCGCTCTGACCAGACGGTCCAGGTGCGCATCAAGGCGTGCTGGAGGCACGGAAGCTGGTCGGCCTGCTGGCCCAGATCGTTGAGCAGCCGCTGGAGGAGGCGGGGCGTGATCTGGCCGCCGGCGACCTTGATTGGCCCTTCGATGACCCGCTTGTACTGCTCGCGGGTCAGACGCGGAATTAAGAACTCCCCTCGATTGACCATTTCGGCCAGCCCTTCAAACTGGCCGCATTCGCCGATGAAGTCGGAACGCATCGTGAGGACGACGTAAATCGGCGTCGCCGTCTGCGAGACAGCTTCCAGCAGCAGGCTGACGAACTCGTTGGCCGCTTCCTGCTGTTCCTGGCCTGCCTCGTGGAAGCGGAAGATTTCCTCAAACTGATCGACGACGAGCAGGAAGTTGGTTCCCTCCCCCAGCCCGGCTTGCTTGACGGCCTCGACGAGGCCGAAGTGGCTGCGACTCAGCGTGGCCAGCAGGTTCTCCCGCGCGTTTTCCTCACGGCGATCGTACAGGTCGGCTTCCAGCAAGGCATCCGCAAGCAACCCGAGCGGGTTGCCACCGGGATGCGTGACGGCAATTTCCCAGGCCGCGCCGGCCTGGAGCATCTTTCCCCCTTGCAGCTCGGAGAGCAGTCCGCAGCGAACGAGAGAAGACTTGCCGCTGCCGGAGGTGCCGACGACCGCCACAAAGCGGTGGCTGGCCAGCCGCTTCAGCAGCTCGATGGTCTGCTCCTCGCGGCCAAAGAACAGGTAGTCTTCGTCGGAGCGGAAGGGACGCAGCCCGGGAAATGGATTCATGGATTGAGCGCTTTTGGTCATGCGCACACCCCTTTCACCTGGGCGACGAACTCCTGCAGCTCGGGGGTGGTGGTGAATTCATTCGCCTGACGGATGACGCTGGCCTGGTGAGAACGGTACCGCTCCTTGCGACGATCGTCTGCTCCGACGACGTAGACCGCTTGCACCTGGATGGGAGACGGGCGGCCGTAGCCGGCCGCTTTGAGCAATTCCCGCAGCTTGATATCCACCCAAGCTTTCGGCGCCGCGCCGTAGTAGATCATCACCGCATCGCAGGTCAGCAGATTTTCCTGGTGCAAGGCGGCGGCGGATTCATCATCGCCATCGAAGGCCGGCAAGCAGACCTCCATTCCTTGATCGAACAAATAGTCCTCGAGGGCTTCGACGTTGGCTTCGTCCTTCTGATCGCAGATCAAGTACAGCTTGGGTGCACCGCTGAGGGCCTTGGCCGGCGGGGAGGCTTTAGGCTTTTCCTCCGGCGGGGTCAGGCGGCGAATCAGGTCCTTCTTGAGGAGGTTCAGATTCCCTTCGATGACCTCCGCCTGGTGATGCAGCTTCGGATCTTCCTGTACGCGCTGGATGAAGGTCCGCTGCCGCTCGTCCACCGCATCTCCGGTTCCCGCCATCCAGATCAGCCGCTGCAAGCCCTGCTGCGCCGCCCGCTCGGCCGTGAGTCGCACCTGGAGCGCCTGATTCGATTCCGAAGAATCTTCGGGCGTCACGCCGTAATGCCGCCCCAGGAGGTGGACGGCAATCGTGCATTTTTCGAGGCAGTCGCGGACGATTGTTTCGACATCCCGCGAGAGCATGGGCAGCGGCGCGTCCGGCAGCACGACATGACCCCGCTCGAGGAGCTCGCGGCGGATGCGGTCGCGCTCGTCTTGCACGTCGGTCGTGGTGGTGGCCAGAAAGATCCACTGCTGATTGGCGGCCCGCTCGATCGACGACACGGTCTGCGGCTTGGGAGTGCGAAGCTGCTTGAGCGTGCGGAGAAGCTGACTGACGTCGTACGCCAGGTCGTACACCCGTTCGAAGAAGCGCTGCTTGAGCACCGGGCCGAAGGTCTCGTCAAACTCGCGGACGCGGCCAGTTTCTGGATCGAGCTCGAAAAACTCGAAGCCAAACAGGGGCCCAAAAATGTCCCCCAGCGGCGGCGGCATTTCCTCCGCGGAGATTACCGTCTTGACGACCTTCAGCAGCCGCGCCTTGTCTTCGACCCACAGGCCGCCGGATTTGCTGGCGCCCCGCCAGAACTGCTCGACTTCGCGGCGGCACAGCTCCGACTTGATGAATGGCGGCGAGACGATGGAGATCATCGCCTTGGCCTGCGGCAGGTGCTCCATGAGCTGGCCTTCGATTACCGTCGAAACGGCGGACTCCGGCAGCCGGGCTATCTTGACTTTTTCCCCCGAGAGCTGCTCGACGCGGACCTCCAGGTTGCGGTGCAATTGCGACACCCAGCCCGGCTTGCCCGCAAGCAGCGGCTGGTCGTCGATCGAGGCGTAGCTCAAGACCACGTCGGTGGCTTGCAGCTTCTCCAGCGTCAAAGCCTCCGGCACCAGGGTTCCTCGACTGAGGTCGCAGGATTGCGTCACATCCGTCGAGCTGATGGCGGAGCCGTCCCACGCTGAGGCACTCTGCTCGAGGGCCTTGGAAAGATTGCGCAGATCGATCATCAACTCCCGCGCCGACTGGTAGCGGCGGTCCGCCGATTTCTGCATGCACTTTAAAATGATGCGCTCGAGTTCGGGCGGAACGTTGTAATTCAGCCGGGCGATGGCCGTCGGCTGAGTGTGCACGAGCTTGTTGGCGGTCTCCGCCACCGTGGCGCCTACGAACGGCTTTTGCCCCGTCACCAGCTCGTACAGCACGAGCCCCAGGCTGAAGATGTCGGTGCGGTGATCGACCAGTTTTCCCATCGCCTGCTCGGGGCTCATGTAGCTGGGAGTTCCCACGACATGGCCGCACTGGGTCTGCTGCATCTCCACTGTGAGGGCAGGGTCGTCAGCCGATGGGTGCACCAGACGCTTGGCCAGCCCGAAATCAAGAACTTTGACCTGGCTCCGCTCGTTCAGGATGATATTGCCAGGCTTGATGTCGCGGTGCACGATACGCCGGCCATGAGCGGCATCGAGCGCATCCGCAACCTGGATCGCGACTTCAATGACTTTGGGAATCTCGAGCGGCCCCTGTGCCAGGAGCAAATCAAGCGACTGCCCCTCCAGGTACTCCATGGCGATGAAGGGAATTCCATCGGCCGTTTCACCGACGTCATAGACTACGCAGACGTGCGGATGCGTGAGCTGCGACGCGGCCCGCGCCTCGTTGACAAATCGCTGCCGCCGGTCAGGATCAGCGGCCGATTCGGCGGGCATTAGCTTGATGGCAGCCTTACGATCCAGGCGGGTGTCATCCGCCAGGAACACCTCCCCCATGCCTCCCGCGCCCAATTTCGCGGAAATGCGATAATGGCCGATCGTTTTTCCAATCATGAGGTTTCTTTCACGCCGTCCATTGCGTGCACAAACCGCCACAGCGGACGAGGATCGTAGTAATCCCGATTTGGCAAAAAAACTGCACGCTAAAACTTCTCGGGCTTGGACACCATCGTGGAACGCCGCGCCGGTGCCTTCCCCATGCGGGTTCCCCGGTTTGCCGCCCAAGCGTGCAGTGCCGCTCGTCCCCAACTTGCACTGACCGGCTCTCGTAAAGTCGATGCGTCAAGGAAGCAGTATAGCTGCAATGCAAGCCTGTCACTAATGATTTGCAGGAAACCGCAATTGAGCGAGCCTCCCGGCCTTTACGTCCTCTTGGGCTCGGCTGCGCCGTGGGATGGTTGGCCGAAGGAAGTAGTCGCCGAGAGTGGAGACGGTCGGCAAGAGCGCCGCACTACACAGTCAGATTACTGGTCCCGCGCGGCAGACACCGAAACTGCTATTGGCGTTTAGCTGCCGGATGCGTTCTGCGGCGCCAAATCGGCTGGTGGCGGACCATAAAACCGCTTGCCTTCGGCAGTGAAGCGCCCGCCGTGACAGGGGCAGTCCCACGTGCGTTCGGCGTCGTTCCAGTGCACGATGCAGCCCGCGTGCGTGCACACGGGGGAGAACGA
>DASRJP010000195.1:0-2525 GCA_035649415.1 Pirellulaceae bacterium
GAAATCCTCGTTCGAGCGTTCCGCCGTGGCCTTGAAGGTAGTGGCCACCGGCTTGCCGTTCAGCGTGCCATCGACATCCACGCTCACTTCGCCGCCCTGGCCCAGCGTGCCGACCAGAATCGAGTCGCGATCGCTTCGCAGCGGCGGCGCGAGCATCGGGTAAGCCGTGGCCACGTTGACGGACATCTTCATGTCGCTCGGCCAGATCACGCTGGCATGGACCGAGTCGGCCAGTGCCCGGCCGCTGGTTACGGGGGCGTCGCCGGCCGCACCGTCGAGCGCCACCATGCCGCCGGTGTGGTTGGCCAGGGCCGCGAGCAGTTGCGTATTCTGCTCCATGCCAATCACGAAGCCAGAAATGGAAACCTGCTTGTTGCGAAGCCCGGTTACGAGGTTGCCCAAGGACACCTCGCTAAAGGTGTTGGCCTTGCTCATGGCGTCGCCGACGTAAATCACCGTGCGGGCCGTGTCGGCCGTTGCAAACTGGCTGGCTGCCGACCGCAGGCCGGCTTCCAGGTCGGTAGCGCCTAGCGGCGCGCGTCCGTGCAGCTTGGCGACGCCCGCCCGCATCTCCGGGCTGCCCGCCGCCACAAAGCCCGCGCTCATCGGCACGGCCTTGGTATCGACCGCCATCAGCAGCACGCGGTCGGTAGGCCGCAGGTTCGCCAGCAGCGAATCGACGGCGGCCAGCGCTCCGTCGCGATATTTGCCTGCCTGGCTGGCGGAAGTATCGACCAGGATCACGACTTCGATCTTCTGGGCCGGATCGGCTTTAATGTTCGGCATCAGGCTGATGGCGAAATGAGTCGTGCCGTTCTGGGCATATGTCGCCACCCTGGCCGTTGGTGTCTGGCCCTGAGCAAGCGGGGCACACACGAATAGGGCGCAGGCCGACAGAATGAAGGTGGAGCGTGTGGACATGCGAAAGACTCAGCAGGCAGAGCATCGCTCCTGCCGCGTCTTTTGCTGCTGTTGGCCAGTGAATCGGCCGCAGCTAAAAACGGATGCTCGCCGAAACGGCGAGTTCAAGAGATTCGTCTAGTATAGCGCAGCGCGAGCCTCCGCGCGCTATGAAAACTGGCGTATCGATCAGGGAATTTTCAAGCCCGCGGCTGGCTGCCAACGGCCCGGCTGTCAATTCGCCGCACCGGTAGCTCGAAGAGTTTCTACGATTTCGGGACCGAAAGGGACTCGAACTCAGCAAACGTCGGCTAGGTAAGCCCATTGCGGTTGGCCGATGTCCAGTTAACGGCTTCATTCGATCCGGGGCTCGCATCGGACGGATTTACGAACTGGCGGGAGCAACCGGATAACGGCTTCGCTGCGTCCCAGGCTCGCATTGGACAGACCTACCAACAGCGACGGGCGTTGCCGACGGACCACTGAGTTTCGCTGCCGCCCACCAAACGCCGCTCCAAACTTGTTGATCGGGCTGGTGGCCGAACCCCGCGAAACGGTCTGGCCGCATTGTGTCCTCACCTGCAGTTCTACACTCACACAGGTGTCACGTTCTCGGCCTGCGGACCCTTGGGTCCTTGACCTTCCGTGTAGGACACTTTTTGACCCTCCTGCAACTGGTCAAAAGTGACTCCGACGACCTTGGAAGAATGAAAGAACAAGTCCTTCGCTCCACCCGTGTTGATAAAACCAAACCCCTTGTCCGTCAGTCGCTTAATGGTACCTTCCGGCATGTTGACTCCCTAAAAAATACTTCTTGACGATAAAACAACCGGCGTGGCGGTCACGTTCGATAGCCTCGATCAGCCGTCGATGGCCTTAAGCAGCGCCGTCGCGTTGGCGACGCTGCCCGTCGCCCGTAGCAATTGGCGGGCAAGCTTGATGGCATCTACCCACTCGGCCGCCGATGTAATCGGGCTCACATCCCCGCTTCCCGACTTGCTCCGGGGCCGGCCGTCGGCGGCCATA
Organism: Pirellulaceae bacterium; assembly: GCA_035649415.1. GTDB lineage: Bacteria > Planctomycetota > Planctomycetia > Pirellulales > Pirellulaceae > DATKDU01. The sequence continues at coordinate 1,927 of DASRJP010000195.1, forward strand.
TTGGCCTTGGTCTTGACCATATAGACCATGTTTTGCTTGACGTCGTGCCCGAATTCCTTCTTTACCGCGGCCACGACTTCTGTCGCCTTGGCGCCTGGCATCCGCTCGAGCATCTTGCGTATCGCCAAGCTCTTGTTCTTGCGGGGGTCCGAGCGGTCCGACCCGTTCGACCTTGATTTGTTAGTCATCGTTAACCACGAGTGCGAAATGTAAACAGTCAATACGAAACTGTACCCTACCTTTATTTAGTCATACGAGCAATGGCTGACTGTCAAACTTTGCGTCCACCTAGCTCTGTTCCAGTCCCTCCATCTCCGCTGCACGCGCTGCGAGTATTCGGCGGCCTCCGCGCGGGTCACGTCCGGTGGCACATAGATCGGCCGCCGCCAGGATTACCCGGTTGAATGGCCAGGGAACGATCAGCGTCGTCCAATTGCCGGCAAACCGCCAGTATTGGTCGCAAGGTAGGCCGTCGGCACGATCGCCCGCCCGCTCCGCGACGCCAGTTGCACGATGCCTGCGCTCATCCGCCGCGCCGGCCCCCGCGGGCTGTCTGGAGTGATCACCACGTGTCCAGCCTGGATAAAGGAAACGCCGGC
>DASRJP010000196.1:0-15331 GCA_035649415.1 Pirellulaceae bacterium
AAGGAGGCGTCGGCTCAGGCCGAGGGGGGTGCAGCACCCGCCGCCAAGTCCTTGAATCGATTCCCGGATTCCCTGATCGAGACCGAGCTCTTGCGCACTCCGCCCAATGGGGTCAAGCGAAACACCTTCTATCTGTACGTCGAGCCGCAGCGGGCAAACCTGCTGGTGACTGCCCGCTGCTATCTCTGGAAGGACGGGCGAAATGTCGGCCGCTTTCCGCTGCAGCGCGTGGACAACGAGCATGGCCGCGTTCCGTCGCAGAGGGACCGCGGCCGCTTGCAGTTTCGCGTCGAATGCCTGGCGGAGGAGTTCGTTGCCGAGTCCTATATCAGCGTGACGATCATGGATGAGAAGGCGGGCAAGACTCTGCCAGGCGTGAAGGTTTCGCTCCAGGACGCCGCTCATTGGCGACGGTCGTGAGTCGCGGCGAAGGGCGCCAAATGATAGACTCCGGCCGCTTGGCGCGCGACAATGCGACTTCCGCTAGGAGGACGAATTCATGCGGAAGTCTAGCGCACTATTGGCTGTCGCCGTCGCCTTGTGGCTTGCCGGGATGGATGCCCGTCGGCTCGCGGGAGCGGAACTGGATCCGGCCGCTGCGGCGGCCGCCATCGACAGACTGCTCGAGGCGCGCCTGGCCGAGGCCGGCATTCCCACGTCGCCGCCGGCCGATCATGCCGAGTTTCTGCGGCGGGTCACGCTGGACATCGTCGGTCGCATTCCGACGTTTGAGGAAACCACCGACTTTCTGGCCAGCGACGAAATCGACAAGCGGCGTCAGTTGATCGACCGGTTGCTCGAATCGCCCGCTTACGGCGAACACTTTGCCACGATCTGGAACGAGCTGATCGTGCCGCGCGATAACGCGATCAAGAAGAGCCGCCGCGACCCGTTCACGCCGTGGCTGGCAGAGCAATTCAACGCTGGCCGCGGCTGGGACCAGATCGTTATCGACTTGCTGACGGTGGAGGGAAAAATAGGCGACCGGCCGCAGGCGGGCTTCATTCTGGCCAATTCCGAAATGTCTGAGCCGCACCCCGCGCTGCTCGCCGATGCGACCGCGCGCCTCTTCTGGGGCGTGCAGCTCCGCTGTGCCGAGTGCCACGACCATCCCTTCGCTCCGTGGAAGCAAACGGACTTTTGGGCCACGGCGGCATTCTTCAGCCGGCTGCGCAAGGGGTACTCGGACGGGAAGAATCCGGCCGGATATACGCTCACCGAAGCGCCGCCTGACGAACCAGTGAGTCGGCAATTTGCGAAGCTGCTCGCTGCGCCGGGTGTTGCCGGCCCGGCGATCGTCGTTCCGCCGACCGGCGGCAAGCTGGCGGGACAGGTGGTTCACGGAATGTTCCTTGGCGGCGCAGCGGCAGAGTGGTCCGACGACGGTCCTTTCCGCGAGCGATTCGCCATGTGGGCTGTCGGCAAAGACAATCCCTGGTTTGCCGCCAATGCAGTCAACCGGCTGTGGGCCCACTTTTTCGGGCGGGGGCTGGTCCATCCGCTGGATGGATTCCATGCCCAGTGCACGCCGTCCCATCCGCAGATTCTGGATCTGCTGGCCGGCGAACTGGTTGATTCAAGATTTGACCTCAAGCACGTCATCCGGATCATCACCAGCACCGCGGCCTACCAGCGCACCAGCCGGCCGGTGGCGGGGAATGAAAACGACGTTGACCTGGTCAGCCACATGGCCGTCAAGGCGATGCGGCCGGAGGTCCTCTACGACTCACTGAGCGTCGTCCTCGATCCGCCGCGTCCCAAGCCCGGCTCGAAAACGCCCGGCCCCGGAGCCCTTGCGCCGCTGCCTGGGACGCCCCGCGACGAGTTCGTGCGCCTGTTCGGCACTCGGCCCGATGAAACGGCAGGGAGCATCGTGAACGCCGGAGTGCCGCAGTTCCTCAAGCTGCTCAACGGTGAATTATTGAATCAGCCGACGCCTGGTCTGGAGCGGCTGCTGGCCGAGGATCCGCAGCCGGCGGACGCGATCAAGGGGCTTTATCTGTCCGCGCTGTCGCGCCTGCCGACGGCCGAAGAGTTGCAGGCCATGGAACAGTACATGGCCGGCCAGGGCGACCAACCGCAGGCATATGGCGGCGTGCTGTGGGCGCTGGTCAATAGCGCGGAGTTTGTGATGAACCACTGATTTGCGTGGAGGACGAGCCAATGCCCGCAAATGCCGCGTTTGATATCCGTCGTCCGACGCGCCGCGAAATACTGACCCTTTCCGCTGCCGGCGTGGCGGGAGTGTCCCTGTCGGACTGGTTCGGGGCGCTGGCGGCCGGCGCCAGCGATCAGCCGCGGAGCACCAAGTCTTGCATTCTGCTGTGGATGGACGGCGGGCCCAGCCACGTCGAAACGTTCGATCCCAAGCCCGAGGCGCCGGCCGATGTCCGCGGCGAGCTGGGGGCAATTCAGACTTCAGTTCCCGGCATTCTCGTTGGCGAGAAATTTCCGCGCGTGGCGGAGCTGATGCAGCATGGCGCGATCCTTCGCGGCATGAGCACGGCGGAAGCCGACCACGGCCGCGCCCGGATCTACATGCACACCGGCTATCGGCCGGGGGCGGGCGGCGTGAGCTATCCCGGCCTGGGCTCGACGGTCGCAGCCGAATTGGGGCGTGAAGACTCAGCGCTGCCTAACTTCGTCGTCACCGGCGCGCCGCTGGTCAAACACGACGTCGTGCGAGACCCTGGTTATCGCGGCCCGCGACATCAGCCGGTGGTGCTCGAGAACTTGAGCCACGGACTGGAAAATGGCGAGCCCGCCAACGAGATTTCCGAATTTGACCGGCGGACGCGGCTCCTCGAAAACCTGGAGCAGCAGTTTGTCCGCACCCACCCCGCGCCGGCGGCCCAGGCGCATCAGACTGGTCTGGCCAGTGCGCTGCGTTTGATTCGCTCCGACAAACGCGAATGCTTTGACCTGTCGCGCGAACCGGAGACTTCGCGGCAGCGGTACGGCGAGGGCGATTTTGGCCGCGGCTGTCTCTTGGCCCGCCGGCTCGTCGAGGCCAAAGTGCCGTTCGTCGAGGTTTATCTGGCTAATTGGGACTCGCATTTCCGCGACGTGGCCGCCAAGACCCGCGACCTGATGTCCCAGGTCGATGCGGCGCTATCGGCACTGGTGCGCGACCTGGCCGAGCGGGGACTCTTGGAATCGACGCTAGTGATCTGGATGGGAGAATTCGGCCGTACGCCGCGAATCAATACCAGCGGCGGCCGCGACCATTATTCCAGGGCCTGGTCCACCGCTCTTTTCGGCGGCGGCATTCGCGGCGGCCAGGTGATCGGCGCCACCGACGCCAGCGGGGCCACGGTCACCGATCGGCCGATCAGCGTCTCCGACTTTATGGCCACCGTATGCAACATCCTGGGAATCGACTTCGAGCGGGAGGTGACCACCGCCAACGGCCGGCCAATCCGGATCGTGGACAAGGACGAGGAGTTGATCGGCGAACTGCTGTCGTGATGATGGACCGCTGCCGACTTGAGGCGTCAGCCATGGATGGCTATTGTTGATGCGCTTGCGACAAACTTGATCAGGAGTTCCGCAAATGCCCCGCCCGCTGAAGATCTCCCGCCGCGGCGCGCTGAAAACGCTGTTTTGCGCTAGTGCGGCCCTGGCGCTGAATTTGCGCCCTCAAAAGTTGAATGCGGCCAGCTTCGCTGAAGACGACGCCCACTTGCTGGTCATCGGCGACTTTGGCAGCGGCGGAAACGCACAGGCCGCCGTAGCGCGAGCGATGCAGAAGTACGTCGCCGACCACCAGGTCGAAACGCAGGGGATGCTGCTCCTCGGGGACAACTTTTATGGCAAGGTGGCCGGCGGCGTGAAATCGACCCGCTGGGACAGCGGCTTTGAATCGATGTATCCGGCGACGGCATTCCCCGGCCCGTGCTGGGCCGTGCTGGGGAATCACGACTATCACGACACCACGGACGGCGAGAAGAACCAGCTCGAGTATGCCCGCCGCCCCGAGGGAACGCGGTGGACGATGCCCAGCAAATGGTACCGCCTTGAGTTCCCCAAGGACAACCCGACCGTCACGTTCCTGAGCCTCGACAGCAATTTGCCGAGCGTCAGCGGTGGGATTGTAGCCGGAAAGAAAACGCGATCCTCCCTGACAACGGAAGAAGAGGCCGAGCAGCTTGCCTTTTTGAAAGCCGAACTGGCCAAACCGCGTAGCGCGTTCACCGTGGTCCTGGCGCATCATCCGATCTACAGCAACGGAGCGCACGGCGACACCAGGAGCCTGGTGAAGAGCTGGGACGGCATTCTCGAGGAGCATGGCGTCCACGTTTATATGTGTGGCCACGATCACGACCTTCAGCACCTGGAACTCGAGGGCCGGCGGACGAGCTTTGTCGTCTCGGGCGGCGGCGGGGCGCGAATCCGCCCGCTCAAGAGCGACCGCAAGGTTCCCTACGGCAAAGACGTCTACGGCTTCTCGCATTTACAAGTCAGCCGACAGCGGCTGATCGTGCGGCACATCGATGCCAACGGCACGCAGGTGCATGCCTTCACGAAGCTGGTGGACGGAACGGTGAAGCTCGAAGCGTAGCCGCGAACCATGCTGCTAATCGACAAAATTCGCATCGCCATCACGTCGGTTCCGGCCATTGCGCTCAACCACGGCTTCTGGTACGTGCTGTTGGCCGGACTGGCGTGGGTGACACTGCACTGGCTCTTTTCGCGGCTCCTGGCGCGGCGCCGGATCCGCCCGGAACTTCCCACGCGCCGGCAAATCCGCCGCGAGGTGCTCTGCTCGCTGCGAAGCCTGGTGATCTTCGGGATGATGGGAGGCTTCGTCGCCTTCTCCGTCATGTCGGGCTGGACGTGGATGTACTTTCGCATCGATCGCTACGGCTGGACGTGGCTCGTGCTCAGCGTTGCCGCGATGGTTCTCATTCACGATGCGTATTTCTACTGGACGCACCGGCTGATGCACCATCCGCGGCTGTTCCGCCTGTTTCACCGCACGCATCACTTGTCGCACAGCCCGACCCCATGGGCCGCCTATGCATTCAGCCCGCTGGAGGCAGTCGTGCAGGCGGGGATCGCCCCCGTGATCGTGTTCATGATCCCGGTTCATCCGCTCTGCTTTTCAATCTTTATGATCTGGCAGATCACGTTCAACGTGCTGGGGCACTGCGGCTACGAGATGTTTCCCCGTTGGTTCGTCGCCAGTCCGCTGGGCTGCCTCCTCAATACGGCCACGCACCACGCGCAGCACCACGAGTCGTTTCGCGCCAACTTCAGCCTGTACTTCAACATCTGGGACCGGCTGATGGGGACCAATCATGCCCGGTACCAGGATCGGTTTGCTCAGGCGGTGGGGGAGGGCACGGCACTCGAGCCCAGATGAACCGCTTCCGGCCGCATCGCGAATCTCCCCGGAGCATTTTTCATGGCGACACGTCGGCAGCGAATCACCGCGTCCATTGCGGCGGCCCTGTGCCTGCTTGGTTCTCTGGCGGCAGCCGCTGGGGCGGACAGCGGCCCGAGCATCGTCGTCATCCTTTCCGACGACATGGGTTTCTCAGACATCGGCTGCTACGGCGGCGAAATCAATACTCCTCACCTCGATAGCCTTGCCGCCGGCGGCCTGCGCTTTACGCAGTTCTACAATACCGCCCGCTGCTGTCCGACGCGGGCCTCGCTATTGACTGGGCTCTACCCGCACCAGGCAGGCGTCGGCCACATGATGGAGGACAAAGGCCTCGACGGCTATCGCGGCGATCTGGCCCGCAATTGCGTGACGATTGCTGAGGCGCTGCGGCCCGCCGGCTACAAGAGCTACGCCGTCGGCAAATGGCATGTGACGCGGCACGCGGCGGCAGATGGACCCAAGCACAACTGGCCGCTGGCGCGGGGTTTCGACCGGTTCTACGGCACGATCCACGGGGCCGGGAGCTTCTACGATCCTTCGTCGCTCGTGCGCGACAACACCATGATCTCAGCATATGCGGATCCGGAGTATAAGCCGCAAGCCTACTACTACACCGACGCAATTGCCGACCACGCGGTGCGGTTCATCGGTGAGCACGCGAAGGATCACGGCGAGGAGCCGTTTTTCCTGTACGTCGCGTTCACCGCGGCCCACTGGCCGATGCACGCGCTCCCCGAGGACATTGCAAAGTACGAAGGGAAGTATGACGTCGGCTACGAGCCGATTCGCCAGGCGCGGCTGGCCAAGGCGGCAAAGCTCGGGCTTGTCGATCCGCAGCAGGGAATGACGCTCGGCGTCGCTGCGTGGGACACTGTGAAGGACAAGCAGTGGGAAACGCGCTGCATGGAAGTTTATGCAGCGATGATCGACCGGATGGACGCTGGCGTAGGAAAAATCGTCGCCGAGTTGAAGCGCACCGGCAAGCTGGACAACACGCTCATCTTGTACCTGCAGGACAACGGCGGCTGCGCTGAGCCGATGGGGCGCAGCGGCAATCCGCAGCATCCCAACATCGCCCGGCCGGACGAGCCGACGCTGCCGCCGCTGGCCCCCGAGGCCTTCATCACTGGCGGCAGTGTGCCGGCGCAGACGCGAGACGGCTTTCCGGTGCGTATGGGTAACAAGGTCATGCCGGGGCCGGCTGACACGTACGTTGCTTATGGCCGCGGCTGGGCCAGTGTCAGCAACACGCCGTTTCGCGAGTACAAGCACTGGGTGCACGAGGGAGGAGTTTCCACTCCGCTCATCGCCCACTGGCCGGCGCGGATCAAGGACCGCGGCCAGCTCCGCGCGCAGCCCGGGCATCTCGTGGACATCATGGCCACCTGTCTTGACGTCGCCGGTGCAAAATACCCCTCCGAGCATGCGGGGGAAAAAATCCCACCGCTGGCGGGCACGAGCCTGCTGCCCGCGTTTGACGACCAGCCGCTGAATCGAGACGCGATCTACTGGGAGCACGAAGGAAACCGGGCCATCCGTGTGGGCAAGTGGAAGCTTGTCGCCAAAGGCCCTGGCGGGAAGTGGGAATTGTACGACATCTCGGCCGATCGCACCGAGCGGCACGATCTGGCCGCGATGGAGTCACAGCGCGTCAGCGAGCTAAGCGCCAAGTGGGAAGCCTGGGCCAAGCGCTCGCAGGTGCTGCCGTGGATTTGGCAGTCCCCGTATCGCGTCGCCGCCGTGCCCGCGCCGCCGGGCGTCGTCATCGATTACCACCCGACCGCGACCAGGCAGTACATCGGCTCGCCCAGCATTGCCATCCTGCCCAGCGGCGAGTACGTTGCGTCGCACGACTTTTTTGGCCCTGGCAGCACGCGCGACACGACGCTCGTCTTCGCCTCGGCGGACCGCGGCCAGACGTGGGAGCGGCGAGCGCAGATCAAAGGGCAGTGGTGGTCCACGCTCTTCGTCCACCGCGATGCTCTGTACATCCTCGGAACCAGCCAGGAATACGGATACACGGTCATTCGCAAAAGCGGCGACGGCGGCCGCACCTGGACCGAGCCCAAGGACGACAAAAGCGGCCTCTTGCTAGGCGACGGCAAGTACCACTGCGCCCCGGCGCCGGTGGTGCTGCACCAGGGGCGGCTGTGGCGGGCGATGGAGGATGCCATGGGGCCAGGGGGCTGGGGCTCTCACTTCCGCTCCTTCATGATGAGCGCGCTTCAGGATGCCGATCTGTTGAATTCCGCGAGCTGGACTTTCTCCAATCGGCTGGGACGCGACCCGTCGTGGCTGGGGGGAAAATTCGGCGGCTGGCTGGAAGGAAACGCGGTCGTGACGCCCGAAGGAAAGATCGTCAACATCCTGCGGGCCGATAGCCGCGATCCCAACGAGCGTTCGGCAATCGTGAACGTATCGGAAGATGGCACGCAGCAGTCGTTCGATCCAGCCACCGGATTTGTCGAGTTTCCCGGCGGCGCGAAGAAGTTCACCATCCGCTTCGACCCCCAGTCGAAGCGCTACTGGACGCTCACCAACTGGGTGCCGCCCGAGCAGCACAACGACCGTCCGGCGCAGACGCGGAACACGCTGGCGCTCTTCTCGTCGGAGGACCTCAAGTTGTGGGACTTTCGCCGCGTGATTCTGGCCCATTCCGACCGCGTCACGCATGGCTTTCAGTACGCCGACTGGCTCTTCGAGAGGGATGACGTCATCGCCGTGGTGCGGACAGCCTTCGACGAGCCGGACGGCACGCAGGCCCACAATCAGCACGACGCCAACTACCTGACGTTCCACCGGATCGAGAAGTTTCGGGAGCGGAAACCCTAGCAGGCGCACGCGTCGCATCGCTGGCGTGCCGGTTGACCCGCGGAGCGACCGCACTTGCGCAGCTTACGCCCGCAGCCGCTGCACCTCGCGCTCCAGCGAATTCAGCCGCGCTTCAGGGAGCGGCTTGGGGCGATCCAGGATGCGGGCCACCAGATGGTACAGCCCAACCCCAGGCAGACAGCCGACCAGCGCGCACAGGCCTACGAGCTTCCCCGACGTCACGGGCATCAGCGACAGTTGGAGCGTCATGGCCGCCACGCTGCCCACGGCGGCCACAGCGCCGCTGGCGGCCCCCAGCCAGCGGTGCCTCTCGCAGATCAATGCTCCGGAAAAGGCGCCAGCCAGCAAGCTGACGCCGCCGACCTGCATCAGCGTCAGTCCCAGCCGCAATCCGCCCCATGCGGGCACCAGCTCGAAGGCGCAAAACAGCGTGCCCACAATGAAGACGACAGCGCCAAACATGCCGCCGACCGTGTGCGGCAAATCGATCGTCTTTTCATCGGACACGACGATTCTCCACACGTCGCCTAAAGGCCGCTGGCAGGTGAAATGCCCCCCACGTGCATTCCACCGAGTCACGGCGGGCCGCTGGCGTCAGAACGACCTGCTGACAAAGCACAGCCCCAGCCCGACCAGGATCATCACGCCGCCGCCACCCATCATGCCGAAGGAGGTCGCCGGGCCGGAAGGCTTGCGGTTTTCCTGGAGAATGATGACGTCTTTGAAGTCGAGGTTCGGAAACGACTCCTTGATCAGGTTCCGCTCTTCCCATCCCAGCGAGCTGATCTGGTTGACGATCAGGCCCTTTACCTTCTCCTCGTGGACGACGCCCCCCTTGGGCAACTCGCCGACTTTGTTGAAGCGGCCGGTCCGCACGATGACCTTGAATTTCTCCTTGGCCAGCGACTCCAGGTCGGCATCGGTGATCGAATCGGGATGGCGCTTCGCCAGGTCTTCGAGCTTCTTGGCCAGCGGATGCGAGCCGGAAACAATCGGGTAGTAGGTCACGTTGACCTTGGTGCCGGGATCGTCGCCGGTGGGATCCGAAAACCGCTCTTCATATTCGTAGATCAGCGCATCGTACAGCGCCAAGTGCTCACCGATCTCCACATGGTTGTTCGGTGGATCGACGCCGAATTCCAGCTTGGCCATCGCCACCGGCACTGGATCCTTGGAAGTCCCTTGGCTGACCTTGTATTCCTGGTAGCCAAGCCACGACAGCAAGCCGCCCAAACCGATCAACACGAACACGACGCGCAACATGGGATATGGCCCTCCACGAGCATGAACGACCGGATAAACAGCGCCAGAAATGCTTGGTGCCGCAGATTTCTCGATGCGGAGAGGGGGATGCTTAACCAGTAGCACCGGGGCGCAGGATGGCAAGAAAAGTGCGTCAATTAAGGCACAGTCGGGCAGCGGGGGGACACCGTTGTTGCGTCCTGGAAACCAGCGACGTTGTGGGCAAGCAACGGTGGTTGCGGCGGGAAAACATCGAGCTGCCGCCGAGCCCTCCGTCGCGTCCTGTTACCCGCCTCGATACGGCGGCCGGCAAGTGTCGGCCGGCTGCATGTACGGCTCGGCTGGGGCCCCCGGCATTGGCGGAGCGCTGGCCACGCACGCCCAGGCCAGCACCAGGCCCAGCAGCACGCCGCCGGGGAGCCACGCCAGTCGCGTGCGAGCGGACCAGGTGATTGTCGCCGTAAGGGCCACAAAAAGTGCCAGGCTCTGCGCCGGGGCCGTCCCCAGGCCCAAGAGCCCCTTGGGACACTCCAGTTTTTCCGTCACGACGAGGTATTCATGAAAGACCGCCACGCCTAGGCCGCCGACCGTTAGCGGAATGCACAACAGACAAAACAGACCCCCTTGCGTCCGATCCGCCAGCCAGCCCATCACGAGCACCGCCAGCACCGACATCACAAACGTCCGCTGATAGAAACAGAGCGGGCAGGCCTTCAGTCCCATCCCGATGCTCAGGTAAAGACTTCCCCAAGTGCCGGCCAAGGCCAGGACCAGCGGCACGATGAACCAGATCGTCGGCGCGATGGCAGAAGATGTTTTGTCAGCAGGCATCATGACCCCAATCTGCGGGCGGCCCGCGTATTTTCCGCCGCTGCGCGAGCGGACGCAAGCGCGGATCGGCGTCAGACCGCTCCGTCCATCCCTTCAATCGCGGCCAGCAGCCGCTGGCGGATGTTTTCCAGCCGCTGCTCGTCGAAAATCTTGCTCCCGTAGCGGTCGGTGACGTAAAACACGTCCACCACTTGATCCAGGCGAGTGCCGATCTTGGCCCGCCACACGGAAAGCTCCAGCTCGAACAGCGTGCGCGTGATCGTATAGAGCAGTCCCATCCGGTCGTAGGCGAAAATCGTCACAATCGTGTATTTTTCGGCCGTGCCGTTATCGACCCGGACGCTGCTAGGAAGATGCTGGAGAGCGTCTTGCGCCGGTGCGGTCCGATCCTGCCAGCGCTTGACAAATTGCGGCGGCTTGTTGGACGCATCCCGCAGCGCGGCGACCAGGGCGGCACTCGTTTGCCTGAGCCGCTCCTCCGGCGGCGGGCCGGCGTGATCCGGATCTTCGACGTAAAACCGGTCCAGCACCAGCCCGTCGGCCAGCGTGTTGATCTCCGCGGAAAGAATCTGCTGCCGCTGGCTGCTGAGCGCCCCGGTCAGACGGTGGAAGATGCCGGGCGCAATTTCCTCGTAAGTGCCAACCGTGTATTCGACGACTTTTCGCTGGGGGAGGAAGCGGCCAACGGCGAAAGCGTCCTGGTGAGGGAGCGATTTCAGCCGCCGCAGGTCTTCGACGACCCGCTGGGGCTCGACGGTGAACAGGCTGCTGGCAGGCAGGGCGGCAATCTGGGCCCGCCACCACGGAGCATCGGGCTCGGCGGCCACGAGCGCGTGCAGCTCCTCCCGCCGCTGCACGAGCCGCAGGTTGGAAGCGTCGGCCGGAGAATCGCTTCCCAGGAGCTGGACCGTGTGTTCGTAGAGGTCGGCCAGCAGTTGCTGCTTCCACTCGTTGAGCACGCCGGGCCCCACCGCCTCCAGGTCGGCCAGCGTAAGCAGGTAAAGCATTTGCAAGTTTTCCGACGAGCCGACCTCGACGGCAAACTGCACGACAACGTTTTCGTCGTGAATGTCGTGCTGCTGCGCCAAGTGGCTCATCCGCAGATGCTTGTGGACCAGGAACATGAGCTGCTCCCTCTCCCGCGCGGGCAGTCCCAGCCGCAGTGCCGTCTGTTCGGCCAGCAGCCGTCCCACCTCGCTGTGATCCTCGACGTATCCCTTTCCCAGGTCGTGGATCAGGACCGCCAGGTGCAGCGTCCGCTTCTGCTTGAGCCGGCGGTACAGCTCTCCGGGCAGGCCGGAGGCGTTTTGCAGCCCGGTGACGCACTCGACCGCGCGGATCGAGTGCTCGTCCACCGTATAGCGGTGATAGGCGTTGAACTGCAGCAGCCCCCGGGCGTGGCTCATCCCCGGCACGAGCTGCTCGAGCACCCTCAGCTCGTGCAGCTGGCGAAGCAGCTCCCCCAGCCGCATCGGCTGGCTCATCAGCGACAGAAACCGCTCGGCCACCTCCTTGGGCAGTGGCTCGGTCGGATCGGGCTGCGGCCGGTCGCTCATGGCCGAGCGGATCGCCTCCCACGATTCGTGAGCGATGCGCCGGTCGTAGTAGTTCGCCAGATCCAGGAGGCGCAGCACTTCTCCCAGGTCGGCGGTCAACTTGGGCATGCCGCGGCGATTGGCGGCAATCTCGGTCGGGCCGACGCGGAAATCCCCTTCCACCTGATGGCTGAGGAGCGGCTCGAGAATCCGCCGCAGCATGGCCCGCGGCCGCACGCTGGTAGCGAAGTGGGCTGCGATCTCGCGGACGGCGGCCGTGTGGCGGAAGTACTCTCGCATGAACTGCTCGACCGGCATCAAGCCGGCGACGTGCTGGTAGCCGCGCAGCTCGGCCAGGCGGACCTGCTCTGCGCGGTCGAGCAAGTCGTTGGACTTGCCCGCCACAAAGTGCAGGTCGTTGCGCAGCCAGAGGAGAAAATTGCGGGCCTCCCGCAGCCGCCGCTGGTCCGCCCGGGAAAGATGTCCCGCGCGCTGAAGCGTTTCCGGCTCGCTCTCACCATAGCGAACGAAGCCGAGCCAGCGGATGAGCTGAATGTCGCGCAGGCCCCCGAGCGAGCGCTTCACGTTCGGCTCCAGCAGAAAGACCGTCTCGCCGAATTTGCTGCGCTCTTCCTTGCGGGCCGCCTCGATGAGCGTCACTAGCTTCCGCCAGCGGGAGCGGGTCTGGCGGCGAAAGCGGGTCGCGAACCGCTCGTACAAATCCTGATTGCCGGTCAGGAAGCGGCTTTCGGCCAGCGAAGTAAAGATGGTGGCATCCGCCAGCGCCAATTGGCAGGCCTGCTGGGGCGTGCGCGTGCTGTAGCCGACTTCCAGCCCCAGGTCGTAGAGACTCTGCGAAAACGTCCGCACCAGCGGCAATACTTCCTGCTCGCTGGCCAGTCCGTGGAGCAGCATCACGTCCACGTCGGAGTAGGGAGCCATCTCCCGCCGGCCAAAACCGCTGTGGGCCACCAGCGCGACCTGTGACGCCAGCCGCTCGCGCAGCGGCGGCGGCAGTTCGCCCAGCGCCGCCTCGTACAGCCGCAGGACGATTTCTTCCAGCAGCGTGGTGAAGTGGTTACAGACTTGAATGCCGGGGGAGCCGCTGTCGTGCTGTTTTTGCAGCTTTTCCCGACCGCGTGCCAGTTGCTCCTTGGCGGCAATGGCGGCGGGACTGATGCGAGGCGTGGTGGTCATCCCCAGGCTGAACCCTGAACCCTCGACCCTCTGATCGGGCTACAGCGCGTCCTCTCCCTGCTCGCCGGTGCGAATGCGGATCACGTTGGTCAGATCGGTGACAAAGATCTTGCCGTCTCCGATCTGGCCGGTCTGGGCGGCCCGCATGATGGTGTCGATGACCTGCGAAAGGTTGGCGTCGGAGCAGACGACGTCGATCTTCACCTTGGGAACGAAGTCCACGGCATATTCGGTGCCGCGGTACATCTCGGTATGTCCCTTTTGTCGGCCGAAGCCGCGAACCTCGCAGATGGTCATGCCGTGGATGCCGCGCTCGGTGAGCGCGTTCTTGATGTCCTCGAGCTTGAAATGGCGGACAACCGCTTCCACTTTCTTCATCGTCGATGCTCCTGGAAACGCGCTTCCAGGCGGGCCGCAACGAACGCACGCCCGCCCATCTTCAAGTTTACTTCCCGGCTAGCCCGGCCGTCCATGACCGCGCGGTCGAACGGATATCAATCCGTGCGACCCGCGACACGGGATGATTCCAATCTACAGGAAAATATATCCTTCCTCGCCGTGCTGGCTCAGGTCGAGCCCCTGCATCTCCTCTTCCTTGCTGACGCGCAGTCCCATCGTGGCGTCGAGGATTTTCAGGATCGCAAACGTCACCACGCCGGCCAGGATCCACGTGGTGACCACGGCTACCAGTTGGCCGATCAGCAATTGAGGACGGCCGTCGATCAGGCCAACGGGCTTCCCGTCGCTTACCAGCGCCGTATCGCACACGTGCACGGTGGCGAACACGCCGGTCAGGATCGCGCCCAGAGTTCCACCAATGCCGTGGACGCCGAAGGCATCCAGGGAATCGTCGTAACCGAATGCCGCCTTGAGCTTCGTGCAGGCCAGGAAGCAAACGACCCCCACCGCCACCCCCATCGCAATCGCCGGCATTGGCTGGACATAGCCGGAGGCGGGAGTGATGCACACCAGCCCTGCCACAGCGCCGGAAGCTGCTCCGAGCACGCTCGGCTTGCCGCGGGTGATCCATTCCATGGCCGCCCACGACAAGGCGCCAGCCGCTGCCGCAAAGTGCGTCACGCAAAAGGCGCTCGAAGCCAGACCATCGGACGCCAGCTCGCTGCCGGCATTGAAACCGAACCAGCCGACCCACAACATGGCGGCGCCCAGAACCGTATACGTCAAATTGTGTGGCGGCATTGGTTCACTGCCATAGCCTAGCCGCTTGCCAATGACCAGGGCGCAAATCAGGGCCGAGACTCCAGAGCTAATGTGCACGACCGTCCCGCCGGCGAAGTCGAGCGCGCCGCCCGCGATGCCAGCTCCCGTCGAACCGTCTTTGACGTAGCCGAGAATTCCGGCGTCCCACACCCAGTGGCAGAGCGGGCAATACACGAACGTACCCCACAGAACCATGAATACGACCATCGTGCTGAACTTCATCCGCTCGGCGAACGCGCCGCAGATCAGCGCGGGGGTAATGATGAAGAACATGCCTTGGAACAGCATGTGGGTCAGAACGGGGACAGGTGACGCGACCCCGACATCGCTGCACATGGGTGTGATCACCTGCTTGGTCTCGGGGTCGTAGTACCGCTGCACCCCTTTCATGAACAGGTGGTCGGCATTACCGAAGTAGGGGCTGGAGCCGCCGAACGCCAGCGAGTACCCGTACACTCCCCAAATGACTGTGAGCAGCCCCATCAGGAAGATGCACTGCATCATCACGCCCAGCACGTTCTTCTTCCGCACGAGGCCGCCGTAAAACATCGCCAGGCCGGGCGCGGTCATGAACAGGACGAGCGCCGAGGAGGTGAGCATCCAGGCATTGTGGCCGGCCAGCGCCGCGTCGGATGCCGCCGTTTCGACGGTCGTCAGTCGCTCTTCCGTGGTTGGGGGCGGCTTCTCCTGCGCCAGCAGCGACACGGGACCAGAGAGCAACACCACGGCGCACAGCGCCAGCGCAGAGTTCAAGAAACGACGCTGCATAAACCTACCCTTGAAGAATGACCAGTCCCAAAGTAGCGCGCCGCCTGATGGTCCATTCCACCCGCGCCACCCATTTGAGCTGTCGCTCGCCAGTTGGCCCGCGAGCGACCAACCGATGCCTGGAGCAAGCTAGCAGCTTTGGGTCCTTAACGTAGTTTTCTGCTTCCGCCATGTAAAGAGGGTTCGCTGCATTCTCGAACTTTTGTCGCCGCCTTACGAGGGCTTGTTCCACGGAGTCTCCGCGATCCCAGCCAGGCAATTGGCCGCCCTGGCCGCCACGAACAAGTAGTCGCTCAGCCGGTTGAGATACTTCACA
>DASRJP010000197.1:0-3037 GCA_035649415.1 Pirellulaceae bacterium
CTGTTTCACTTGCTCCGCCGCCTGATCGCTGGCAATGCTTGCCCGCACGGTCGCTCGCGCATCGGCCTGGGCGCCTCCTAGCAGCACTTCGCGAGAGATGGTTTCGCCGGCGCCAAGTTCGGGCACTGTCCAGTACACGCCGCCGGTTTCCGATTCCTTATATCCTTCGGAAGCTTCCAGGGGCAACAGGCTCGCTGAGACGTTCAATTCAATTCGCACGCTCGTGAGAGGCGCTTTGCCGCCGTTGGTGACCTCTACCTGCACCCGCTGTGCATTGGTGAACGTCTCGTTGGGGGGAGTGCCTTGCCATTTGCCGACCTTAATTTCGGCCGGCGACTTGATATCGACGACGACCGACGATGCTTGAGGCACTGCCGGGCCGGCAGCCGCTACTCCCGTCACGCAGCCGCGGGCCGATGCCGCGTGCCCGCCGTCGGCTGTGACGTCAACGCGATGACATTGCTTGCCCGGTTCGTTCACCTTAAACGTGACGGCGATTTGTTTTCGCTCCCCAGGCGCGAGCTGGGGGTACTCGATGTCGATCGGGCTCCGCTTATTGTTGACTTCCGACAGGCCGGGATCGAAGGTGTCCCGCACGCGGACGTTGGTCATTGCCGTTCGCGACGTGTTGGTCAATTCGATCCGGAATTGGGCCGTCTGTCCCACCTGGACCGTCTCCGGTCCCGTCATCTGCACCGATAATGCCGACGCGAAGACGCGCGTGGAGACGGCGGCCTCCGAGACAAGACGTTCGCCACTCTCGGCGCGAAACACAGCCCGCACGTCGGCCACCATGGTAGCTCGGCAATTGACCTGCACGACCGTGGTGGAGCGCGGCCGCAGGTCCCCCAGCCGCCAGGTGAGCGTCTGGCCCAGCGGCGCTGCCTGCGGCGTGCTCGATACGAAGGTCACGCTGCGCGGCGGCACAAAAGACAATTTCACATCCCGGGCCGCAAGATCGCCGCTGTTGACCACCTCGACCCGGTAGCTGACCGTGCCGTCAATCGGCGCCGATTCCGGCCCACTGGCATTCACTTGCAACCCGGGCGAGCTCCAACTGACGCTGGTCAATCCCTGGCCGACGACCATATCCGGCAGGCCGTCGCGTCCGGAAGACGGACGAACGATCTGAACGCGAATCTGCGTGATGCCGGACGTCGTGGTATTGGGAACTAACTCGGCGATTGCAGCGCCGCCTGTGCCGGTGGTCGGAGCGACCGATTTCTCACCGCGCGCGCCGAAGCTCGCCGCGGGACCATCGATCACGTCGTAGCGAACGATCCAGCCTGAAACGGGGGCGCCATTGCTGCGCATGATTTGGGTGGTGAGCCGCACCGGCTGCCCGAACCGGCCGACCTGCGGCGGGGGAAAGCTCCATTTGGCATCGACCCAGTGGATGCGGGCTGTGGTCCGCCGCCGCTCCCAGTCTTTTTCCTTTGGTGCCCAGACCGTGACGTGCGTCGTCCCCTCCATTGGCGACGTAACGCTGATCCAGCTTTGTCCTTTGCCCAGCGAAACGTCGTCGAGCGGGCTGGGTGTGCCGCGATCGATCGTCTGCGCGATGCTGGAGGTGTATGCACGAACGTAATTGATGCCCAGCTTGTGGGGCGAGCCGCGAAGGTAACTGGTAAAGCCGGTGTGCGTTTCTTTGCCGACCTGGACAATTTCGCCCATGCTCCCTTCAGGAATCATCCACTCCAGCGGCTGGCCGGTGAGGTAATATCCGTCGCCATCGCACAACCCGGCGGCAACGATTACCTCGCTGCACACCGGGGCGACGATTTCCTTCGGCGTCACCGTGAGAGTAGGGCCGCGCGGCATTTGGGCACAAGGCGGCGGAGCCGGCGCTCGCACTGGCGGAGTGCACGGCGGCGCCGGCTGCGGAATCGGCTGCGCCACTACCGCCAGCGGCTGCGGGCAGCTCGGCGCAGGCGCGACGGCAATTGGAGGCAGAACCGGTGCGCACGCGGGAACGGCTGCCGCTGGGGGCCGCGGCGACGGGTGCAGAAACGGGCACTCGCGCAGCGGCGAAACGATCGAGGTGGAAGCGCCCGAGAAAATGTGTTCGCCCGTGGGATCAATCGCCGGCACGCGGTGACCGGCGCAGCCCGGCCCGCTGACGACCCAAATCAGGGCCGCGAGGAATGCCGCCTGCCGAGTTCGGCTGGTTGGGGACATGAATGCCAAAAGGAGGTCCCGCTTGTCGAGGGGACGTAGCCTCGACGAAACGCCTGCGATCACTCCACGGTGATCCCGCTTAAACGTAGCATGCAATTTGGCAACATGTGGCGATCAGGCAACATCGGGCGCTGACAAAAGGCAACGCGGGCGTGCCGTAGGAAACGATTCTGCCGACTGGACGGGTTGGAGCTCAACTGCCAACCGCCATCAGCTTTCAAATGCCTTCGCCAGGTCATCCAAGCATTTCCGCTCGGCGGCCGAGACCTTATTCCCCATGCCCAGAATTCCGCCGGCGGCTTGCGCGACTTTTTCAGCCCGTCCAATGGTCCCTTGCTTGAGCTTGAAGATGGTGGCGGGCTCAAGCGTGGCGCAAATGGCCCGCACATAATTCTTCCAGGCCACGAGCGTTCCCATGGGAGGGCGGTTCTCGAGCCAACTCTTGAGAAGCTGATAAACAGGCGAGTCGGCGGTGATTTCCAGCTCCACAGCCGCCTTGAGAATTGCATCTCGCTCCTGCGGCGAAACGTCCCCATCGCACCAGGCAACCTCGACCATCGGCAACAGCGCCATGGCCGTCAGCACTTGCACGCCCGCCTCGACTTTGGTAACTGCCTTGATCGTCAGTTGATCAGCAATGCCGATGGCCGCCGCCAGCACTCGTTCCGACTCCTCGGCGGTGAGCCTGCGCTTGAGCTTTTCCATCAAATGCCGATCCCGCTCGGCAAAAAAGGCCTCTTCCAAGGCCCGGCCGCGCTCGTGAATGGAATCGTGTTCGGGTAGCTTCATGGGATCCTTCCAGAGTCGAGAGGCGATACGCTCTACTTGTAGCGTAGCGCCTGGCTGACGTCGTTTCAAG
>DASRJP010000198.1:0-4923 GCA_035649415.1 Pirellulaceae bacterium
GAGCGGCGAACAGTTCTTGGGCAGCGTGCATGGCATTCACTCAGTTTTTGGAGACCGTTTCGTCGAGGTTCAAAAGGACGCGGGCGGCCAGGGTCCAGGCCGCGGCATCCTGCGGCGTGGCCCCTTCGGGCAAGGTTGGCAGCTTGGTCGCGTCCCCCGTGGAGATCGAGCGGGGATCGAGCCACCCGTCCGCCAGGCGCTTGCGGCGCGAAGCGAGCAGGTCGAGGATCGCCTGCCGCTCCTGGGTATTCGGCTTGCGAGATGTGCAGAGGAAGAAGGCGTAATCGGCCCGCGCTGCGTCGTCGGCGCCACCTTCGCGAAGAACTCGCAGCGCCAGCGCCCGCGCCGCTTCCACGAAGATCGTTTCGTTCAGGCCGGTTAGTGCCGCCAGCGGCGTGTTGGACCGCACGCGGCGGGCGCAGGCCGCGTCGCCGTTGGGGCCGTCGAAGTTGGCCATCACCGGATCGGGCATGGACCGCTTGCGGAAGCCGTACACCGTGCGGCGATAACGCTCCGGCCCTTCCGCCGGCTTCCAGTAGGCCGGGTAGGTGTAGTTGTAGTCGAGCACGTTCTGCGGCACGGGTGGAATGACGCTCGGGCCGCCGAGCTTGTGCGTGATCAGCCCGGAAACGGACAGCGCGATATCGCGCACGACCTCGGCTTCGGTGCGGAACCGCGGGCCGCGGGCCAGCCAGACATTCCGCGGATCGCGTTCCCGCAAGTCAGCCGAGGCGCTCGACCTCTGCTTATAGGTGTCGCTGGTAACGATCGTGCGGATCAAGTTTTTGTGGCTCCAGCCGCGTTCCATGAAATCCACGGAGAGCCAATCGAGCAGCTCGCGGTGCTCGGGCACCGGCGCACGGGTGCCGAAATCTTCGGGCGTTTCGACAAGCCCTGTGCCAAACATGGCCTGCCACACCCGATTCACCGCCACGCGAGCCGTAAATGGCGATCGCGGATCGACCAGCCAGCGGGCAAAGCCCAGCCGGTTGCGGGGTGCGTCCTCGGGGAACGGATGGAATGCCGCCGGGACATGCGGTTCGATCTCTTGCCGCGGCTGATCCCAGGTGCCCCGATCGAGAAGGTGGGTCGCGCGGTGGTTGGCGGGCGGGCGCTCCATCAGCCGCAAGATCGACGTCTCGGCCTGCGGATATTCTTTCCAGATCGCGTCGATCTCGTCATTGATCGCCTTGGCATCGGCGAGATTCGCGCGCCAGGCGGCAAAGATGGCTGACTGCTGCTCAATGCTGCGCTCCGCGGCCGGAGCCTGCAGCGCAAGGATGGCGGCATGATCCACGCTGGGAGCGGTCGGTGCTGCTGCGCGGGTGACACTGAACCGCAGGCAGCCTGGCATGTCGGTCACCCGCCAGGCGATCTTGAGCTGCGTGCCGGCCGGTTGATTCAGCGGCTGCTCGAGCTGGAGGACCGCTACCGACGGTTGATTCCGCCGGCCAACGCCCCGGTCGGCATTCCAAGTCGTTTCGTCCTTGCCGTCGATCAGGTGGGCCACTGGCCCGCTGGCTTTTTTGCCGTCTGCTTCCTTTTTCTCCGGCTCGGAGAAATCGGCCGTGGGATTGACGAGCTTCAGCTTCTCCCAGTCCTTGCCGTCGGGCTTCTTGATGAACAGCTCCACCTCGCCGATCGCCCACGTGCCCAGCCGACTGCGCCCGGGGCCATTTTGCGGCAGATCGTGATGGTTGAGCAATTCGATCCGCAGTCCGGTAATGCCATTAAGCTCCGGCGCGCTGATCAGGAACACGTCGTTGCTGGTGTGTCCGAGCATGAGGATCGAGCGATCAGCTTCCTGCGTCGGGTGGTTGAGGCCGCTGATGGTCTCGAGCAGCGTTGCTGTCAGCGGCTCCCAGGCCAGCGCCTGCTGCTGCTCTGCCAGCGACTGCTCCCACGCGGCCAGCTCCTCTTGCCACTTGGGGCGTGACGTCCGCAGTTTTTCTTCCGCAGCGCCGATTCGCTGGGCGACTTCGACGATTTTTTTCTGCTGCTCGGCGGTATAGACCCAAGTCTGCGCCTCGTACGAGTTGTTGAGGAACGCAAACATGCCGTAGTATTCGTCGTGGCTCAGCGGATCGAACTTGTGCGAGTGGCACTGGGCGCATTGCGTGCTGAGCCCCAGGACCGCCTTGCCGACGCAGTCCATCCGGTCGAACATTTCCACCATGCGGAACTGCTCGGGGACGATCGCCCCCTCCTCATTGATCATGCTGTTTCGCAAAAAGCCGGTGGCGACGATCTGCTCCTGCGTCGCGCCCGGTAGCAGGTCGCCAGCAATCTGCTCGATCAGGAACTGGTCGTAGGCCATGTCGCGATTGAACGCCGCCACGACCCAGTCGCGCCACTTCCACTGCTCGCGCTGCAAATCCTTTTCGTAGCCGTTGGTGTCGCTGTAGCGGGCCACGTCGAGCCAGTGGCGGGCCCACTTCTCGCCGAATCTCTCGCTGGCCAAAAGCTTCTCGACCGTTGCTTCATATCCGACCTTTTCGAACTCAGCCAGTTCCTCTGGCGACGGCGGCAGGCCGATCAGATCGAGATACAGCCGGCGGCAGAGCATCGCTGGCGGCGCAACCGGCGAAAGCGAAAGTTGCCGCTCCTTGAGCCGCGCGGCAACGAGTGCATCGACCGGATGCGCTGCGCCCGCGGCGGGAAGCACCACTTTTGTCGGCGGCGTAAACGCCCAATGCGATTCGTAATTCGCCCCCTCTTCAATCCACTTCTTGAGCGTTTCGATCTGCTTCGCGGACAGCGGCTTTTTGTGGTCGGGCGGCGGCATCTTCTCGTCGGCATCCGCAGATGTAATTCGACGCACCAGTTCGCTTTCGCCGGGCTTGCCTGGAACAAATGCCGGCGTCCCCGACTCGCCGCCTTTGAGTGCCGCCTCCCGCTGGTCGAGCCGCAGTCCGCTCTGCCGCTCCTTGGAGTCGGCCCCGTGACACTGCGCGCAGTGCTCGGCCAGAATCGGTTGTATGTCGCGGAGGAAATCGACTGCCTGCGCCGAACGACCACTGGCCATGGAGACGATGGCGACCAGCCATGTTCCAGCTAGAAGGGGGGCGCGAGACAAATGACGGCGGGGGATCAACATCAAGCTAGCTCGATACTTCAAGGAACGGAGGCGGGAGCCCCGGGCAGGGGCCGGTTCCCGAATACCCTCCATCGTACCCCAGCGGACGCGAGAGTCCGACTCGGCAGGCCAAAGATTTTTTGGGAATGCCGCAAGGTGCAAACCCAAGACAGTCGTCGCTAAACCTCTGCTTCAGCAGGTGCGGACCGTTTTGCGAAAAAACGCCGGGAAATCCGCCGGTTCGGATGCTTCCAAATACGACCCGCAGAGCATAAAACAGTCGCTGTCTGTATTTCCCAGGAAATGACCCCGCAGGACGCCGGCGCACAGACCTCGCGCTGCCGCGGCCGCTTGACTTGTCCCGAGGACCACCATGATTCAGCCCAGCGTTGTCAAAAGCAACAGCGTCTCCAAACCACTCGATCGGGCGCTCGACAAGGGGGAGGGCATCCTGCGGCTCACGCCGACCTGGGTCCCGCGCAGCTTCCTGCACCCCGGCCGCCGGATCAAGCTCCACCCCTCCGATCTCTACGCCTACGGCGCCGAACGCGGCGGCATTGACGAGCGGTGGTTCTCCAGCACCACCGAAGCGGCCAATGAAGGGCGCGTCTGGCACGAAGGGTTGTCCTTTTGTTCCTTTGAAGGAAAACACTTCCTCTTGCGCGATGCCGTCGAGGAGGCGGGCGAGCGGCTGATCGGCAAAGCGATGTACAAGAAGTACGATCGCTGGCCGGTCTACAGCAAATTCTTCGACAACATGGGGCCGATCCCCCACCACATGCACCAGGGCTTCGCCCACGCCAAGCTCACCGGCCAGGAAGGGAAGCCCGAAAGCTACTACTTTCCGCCGCAGTACAACAACGTCGATAACAACTTCTGTTACACGTTCATGGGCCTCGAGCCCGGCACCACCAAAGCCGACATCAAGCGCTGCCTGGGGAACTGGAACAAAGGGGACAACGGCATTCTCGACCTGTCGCGGGCCTATCGCCTCCGCCGTGGCACCGGCTGGCTGATCCCGCCCGGCGTCTTGCACGCCCCCGGCTCGCTCTGCACCTACGAGCCGCAGTGGGGGAGCGACGTCTTCGGCATGTTCCAGAATATCGTCGAAGGACGGTATGTGCCGTGGTCGCTGCTCGTGAAGGACGTGCCCAAGGAGAAGCACAACGATCTGAACTTCATCATCGACCAGCTCGACTGGGAGAAGAACGTCGATACGCACTTCAAAGAGCACAACTACCTCGAGCCGATCGTCGATGAGCGGAGCAGCGCCAGCGGCTACACCGACATGTGGGTCGTCTACGGACTGGTGGACGGCAAGCAGCTCTTTTCCGCCAAGGAGCTGACCGTCGAGCCCGGAGCCAAGTGCACGATCAAGGACCCCGGCGCCAGCGGCTGGATCACCGTCCAGGGGAAGGGGCGGATCGGCAAGCTGAACCTGCAGACGCCAGCGCTGATCCGCTTCGGCCAGGAGACCGAGGACGAAGTCTTTATCACCTACGAAGCGGCCACCGAGGGATACATCGTCGAAAACACCGGCAGCGAGCCGCTAGTGGGCCTGCGGTATTTTGGCCCCGACACGCACAAGAAGGTGCCTGGCGTTGGGGATTATCGGAAGAAGAGGTAGGTGCAGCCGCGAAGCGGCGACCAGTCGGTAGCCCAGGGCGCAGCCCTGGGTTCCCGAAACACAAACATCATTAGCCCCGAAGGGCAACGCTGTGAAGGATTTCGAGACGTGAAAAATCGGGGTTTCGCGATTTCGGAAAGAATGAAAAAAGCCAGATTCCTCAGCCACTAACTGAAACGCTTCAGTCAGAAAGGAATCTGGCCTATGAGTCGCAGGAGGC
>DASRJP010000199.1:0-10076 GCA_035649415.1 Pirellulaceae bacterium
CTGTGACAATCGTCCTCATGCTCTCACTTCTACCATGTTTTGCCTGCCAGCCGCAGCGCCTCCGCCCGCATCAGCAGCTCGACTTCCCACCCTTCGTGCCGGATGCGCAGGTCCAGGTAATCTAAAAAGCGTACGACCGAGAAGTAGCCCGCGATCAACCACAGGATGGCCGGATAGGCGAACTGGGCGTGATACCAGCGCAGATCAAATTGCCCTTGGAGCAGGCGAAGAAACACATCCGAGACGGTCAAATCCCCCGCCTCGAGCAGGAAGCTGAGTACGACGTACGTGGAAAGAAAGAGCGCCACGCACAGGAACATGCCGAGCATATTCACCAGTATGAATCGCACGAACAAGTCCGAGGCATACGGGCTGTGCAGCGACTTGCTCCGCTTGCCCAGCGTCACATCGGCGGCATTGCGGGAACGCCACGGCAATCGCTCCAGCAACACGATCTCGCTGATATACGGACGCACCATGCGGAATATCGAGGCGTACAGGACGAGCAGCGGCATCAGCAAACCTTCGATGCCGATGTTGAATTCATAGCGGTAGCGAAGGTTGACGAGGAGCAGCAGCAGCCACGCCCATAGCACGCCGCGGATCAAAAGCTGGACGACGACGAGCTGCGGCAAGCGCGACAGCGAATCGGCCAGCACCTGGCGAAACGTCTTCCGCTCGAGGAACACGGCCGGTCCCAGGTAGGCCACCGACAAGGAACTGACAAGCGGCGCCTCGAGATAGATCAGCAGGGTCATGTTCCAGAGAAATCTCGCGGGCCATTCGCCGTCCACGTACGAAACGTAGTCGGGGCTGGCCATCCAGCCGATGAGCGCGTAGTTGAGCAGGGCCAGCGGGACGACCACCCATAGCGTCGTGATCAGCCACGGCTGGAAGTATTCGCGCATCACGTGCAGCGCCAGATCGAGAATCTCCGGCAGCGTACGCTCGCGGACGGCAATGCGGGTATTGTCGAGTTGCATCTTCGTCGTAGAACGGAATTTATTCCGTTCATCCTGATTGGAACGAAGTGAATTCCGTTCTACGTTTGACCCTCTGCTGTTGCACTTCCCCCGCGGGGGAACCCCAGCACGACAAAATAAAACGCCAGGATGCCGCTGCTGATGATCGCCACGGTGGCCTTGATCCAGTACGGCGCGGCCGACGGTGACAGGAATCCTTCGATCAGGGCCGCGATCATGAACATGATCACCGCCGACATCATCACTGGCATCATTTTCCTCCCCCACCGCATCAGCGACGAATAACGCGACCACTCGCCCGGCATGATCCACGCCAGCCCCAGCCGCAGCCCGGCCCCGGCCGACAGGACGATGGCTGTCAGCTCGAACGGTCCGTGCGCGGTGGCGAAATGGTACAGGTTCTTGCCCTGCTCGGCGTAGACGTCCGGCCTGGCCATGTAGCCGAAGACGGCTCCCAGTTGCAGCGCGTTGAAGGCGGAGATCAGCAGGCCGGGGATGACAAGCAGGCCCGACGCAAAACATTGCAGGCCGATGCCGGCGTTATGGAAGATGTAAAAGCCGGCCATGCCGGTGTCCTCTTCGCCGCTCCGCAGCGAGCCGTCGATCGGATGCGAATACATCTCCTCCAGCGCCTCGATCGATTCATGTCCCAGCATGGTCTCGGCATATTCGGGCCAGGCCTGTTTGTCGTAAGACAGCCAGGCCGAGAGGATGAACATCCCCCAGAAGAGCACGAACATCAGTTGCACGCAGCGGTCGCCAAAAACCTGCTGCGGCACGTCGTGCAGCAGCATCCGCATCCAGGCGGCAACATCGAATCGCCGGCTGCGGTAGAGGTGGTTATGCGCCCGGCCCACCAGCCGGTGGAGGTATTGCACCGTGTTTTGTGGCAATTGATACGCGTCGGCCAGCGCCAGGTCCGCGCAGGCGGCGCGGTACAGTGCCGCGAACCGCGCCGTCTCTGGCGGCGGCAGCGACCTGAGCCCGGCCGACATTTGCAGCCGGTCGCACAGCCGCTCCAGCTCCTGCCAGTTCTGGCGTCGGCGTTCAAGGAGTTCGACGACTTTCATCTCGGCTGGTATCCCCCCGGTCCCGGACCATACGCCGGCGGCTGCGGCTGGTACGGGTACGGCTGCGGATTGGGCTGCTGCGAGTACGGAGGCTGGCCGAACGCCGGCGCGGCGACATACGCCTGCTGCCCACGGATCGCCAGCGTCGCGGCGGCATACTGCTTCTCGTCCTCTCCGCGGTCGGCAATGAATTTTCGATAATAGAGCGAGCAGAGGAGAAGGTCGTAGCTGGTATCGGCTGGCAGGCCGAATTTCACGAGCAGCGGCTCGGCCAGGTGCTTGGCTACTTCCCGCCGCCGCACGGGATGAAAAAATCGCCGTCGCTCCACGTACGTCGCCAGGGCCCGCGCCAGCGAGCGGCTGATCACGAAGTTCGGCGGCAAATAGGCCGCAAGCTGAATCGCCCGCGGATCATCGAGTTTGGCCACGCCAGTCAGCCAGTGCCGCTCCTCCACGATCACGATCGTCCCGGCGACCAGGTCCCCCAGCCGCTGGAAGCGCTTGTTCATCATCATCACCACCAGGCCGGCCAGAAGAATGAACAGATCGGCTTCCCGCAGCACGTTCCGCATGATGGCCTGAAGCGCGTTGATGGGCAGGCCGTCATAATTGACCGTCCGCAAACCGAGCAGCCACTTGCCCAGCGTCTGGCCATTGAAGACCGCCTCCAGCACGCCGCCGTAGAACCAGCGTATGGCGAAGAAGGAGATGAATATGATGAACATGTACGTGCCTGGGCTGACGATGAACATCAGCGACAGGCCGATTAGCAAGATCGTGCAAATTGCCCCGATCACCGTCAGGTCGATCAGATAGGCCGGCAGCCGGCGGAAGGGTCCCGCCACGCGATACTCAAAAGCGATGTTCTCGGGCGTGACGACTTGAATCGTCGAATCGAGCTGTTCCGCGCGCTGGGACATGCAACGTAGGACAGGTTTTCAACCTGTCCAGAAAGTTTGCGGGACGGGCTTTCAACCAGTCCTACGAGCCGCACCATTATTTTCCGCCCCCTCACCCGCGGCAAGCCGCGTAAAAAAAGAGAGCAGAGGTCAGAGGTCAGAGGTCAGAGGTGAGAGGTCAGAGGTCAGAGGTCAGAGAGCAGGGAACCGTGGGTTTCGGGAAACCCAGAGGCAGCTTAGTATGTCCCCTATTCGTCTCGCCCAAACCCTCGTCCCTGACCTCTGCTCTCTGACCTCTGCTCTCTTCCTATGAAGCTCAAAAACAAGACCGCACTAATTACCGGCGGCGGCACAGGCATCGGCTGGGGCATCGCCCAGGCCCTGGCGGCCGAAGGCTGCCGCGTGGCCATTGCCGGTCGCCGCGTCAGCGTCCTCAAAGAAGCCGCCACGAGCTACATCGGCCAGCCGCCGATCGTCTGTCATGAGGTCGATGTGGCCGATCGCCAGAGCGTTGGCCGCCTGTTCGCCTGGCAGCAAAAGGAACTGGGGCCGCTCGACATCCTGGTCAATGCCGCCGGCATTAACGTCAAGACCCGCTCGATGGCCACGACCACGCCCGAGCAGTGGGACCAGGTGCTGGCGATCAACGCCACCGGCGTCTTCAACTGCATCCATGCCGTGCTGCCGCAGATGCGTGCCAAAAAGGACGGCCTGATCATCAACATCTCGTCCACCTCGGGCAAGCGAGCCTCACCGCTGGGTGGCATCGCCTACGACGCCTCGAAATTTGCCTGCGCGGCGCTGGGCATTGCCGCCGGGAACGAGGAAGCGGCCAACGGCATTCGGATCACCAACATCTACCCGGGCGAAGTGAACACGCCGATCCTGGAGCACCGACCGACGCCGGTCAGCGACGACCGCAAAGCAAAAATGCTCCAGATCGAGGACCTCGGCCCGATCGTCGTGTCCATCGCGCAGCTTCCGCCGCGGGCGCATGTGCCGGAGCTGGTGATCAAGCCGCTGTCGCAGGAGTGGATGTAACGGAATCGCCGTGCCGGACGAGCCGAAGCCGGCGCGCAGTCCGTTACTCATCCAACACGACCACTTTCTCGCAGCTCCGGACGAGCACGCCGCGACTGACGCGGGCGATGTCGCGGCCGGCGCCGCCGTCCACGAGGGCATCGAGCAGCTCTGGGTCGATGCCAACGATGGCCAGTGTCAGGTCGTCATTGCCCAGGCCGCCCAACACGCTGGCCGCGACTGGGCCGCGACTTTCCGGATCGACCTCGATCCGAGCGTTGATCAGGTCGCGACCGGCCCCGCCATTGACGTTCAAGGCCGCCTGGCCTGCGACCAAAAAGTCAATGATGATGCCGACCCTGTCCGCACCTGTGCCGCCGTCAACGCCGAGGGCAAATTGTCCCTCGATCGAAACGTTCTGGATTTCGGTGCTGACTCGATCGTTGCCGGCTCCGGCATTCACCTGAACCGACGCATGGCCGGGCAGGTGCCCATCGGCGAACATGACACTGGCGCTGTCGCTGCCAGCGCCAGTGTCCAGGGTGACATCGAGCGCCTGGAACAAATTGTTCTGGCAAAAGACGCTGGCGCTGTCGTTTCCGCCGCCCGTGCTCAACTGCACGACAACCGGCTGGGGAAAATGGTCTTCGGCGAGCATGACGCTGGCAATGTCATTGCCGCCACCGTTCACCATGCTGAGATTGAATCCTTCAAACAGGTTGTTCGAGCAGAACACACTCTCGACGTCGTTACCGAGCCCGCCGGCCATGTCCACTAGCAGTGGACCGATGTCGGAACCTGTGATTTCGACCCTCATCGTGTCGTTGCCGATGCCGCCGTCCATTCCCAGCGACAGGCCGCCGGTAATGGCCACGTTGATGATGGCGATGACGGCATTATCCGAGCCGCCGCCGCCAGCGAGATTGACCGCCAGATTGCCGTCAAAGAGGTTTCCGTTGGGGCCGGTGGCTGCATCGCCGAGGGAGACGCTCATCACGTCGGCCCCTGCTTGGCCGAGCACATCGAGTTCGTACCGCCCGTTGGAAGGGTCGGTCACCTGGCCCGGCGGGAAGAGCAGCTGTCCGGCAAATGTGTCGTTGCCCCCGCCCAGATCGAAATGGCCCACGAGCCCCCGCGAATCGGGGGCAATTTCTGGTTGGCTGAACGTTATCACGTCGTTGCCGGCTTGCGCATCGACGACGATCTCTTCAATGCCCGTGAACGTGCCGAGCTCGCGTCCGCTTTCCAGGACAGTCATGTCGCCGCGCCCGCTAGCCGCAATCTCGATGGAGTTATCGGCCGCATTGCCGATGATGAATAGCGCCAAATTCTCGACGAAGACGCTGACTGGAATTGCGAGGAGTCGCACGAGGGCGAAGTCCTGGGAGCCCTCGGCGTCCGTCGTTCCTGCCACGACGATGCGACCGCCCGCATCCAGTGCCATCGCAGAGGCGGATTCCTCGGCCAAAAAACCGAACGCGATCTGAATCTTGCCGTCGACATTGAAGCTGGCGTCAAGGCTGCCATCGGGCGAATAGCGCGCTACGGCGAAGTTCTGGGAGATGCCGCCCACGCCGGCTACGCCCGCAGCAAGGATCTTGCCGTCGTCCTGAATGACGACGCTGCTTGCCAACTCTACCCCCGGCGCAAAATTCGTGGTCAGCCGGCCGTCGGCGTCGAAATCGGCGTCGAAGCTGCCGTGTGGCAGATACCGCAGCAGCGTGAATCGCGAAGTGGTGCTGTTGGACGAGAAGCCTTGGGCCGCGACGACAATTCGGCCGTCGCTTTGGATGGCCACGTCATTGGCGCGCCCCGCAACCTGGCGGACGAGCCCGGCGCTGCCGAATGCCGGGTCGAGCGTGCCGTCCGGCAGATATTGGGCCAAGGCAATGGTTCCGCCAGACGTACCGGCAGCCACGACTTTTCCATCCGGCAGTAGCGCCAGGGCGTATGCCACGTCATCGAACAGCATTCCAGGCGGCTCGAAATCGGTAATCACCCGCCCCGAAAAGCCGAACGTCGGGTCCAAAGTGCCGTCGGTGTTATAGCGGACCAGGGCAAACGCCTGGCTCACGTCAGCCGGGCCGGCGGCCGTGGTCTCTCCAGCGACGATAATCTTGCCATCCGGCTGAATGACGATCGCGCGGGCTACCGACGTCGGTCCGGGGAACTCCCCCAGCACCTTGCCATTGTCTCCGAAGCTCAGGTCGAGCGAGCCATCCGGGTGATAGCGAGCGATTGCGAACGTCTCGCCAGTGCCGGGGGCCGCGTTGGTCTCTCCCACGACGACAATCTTGCCATCGCTCTGGAGGGCCGCGGCATGCGCCACATCATTACCGCCAAAATCGGTGACCACCTGGCCGTCGAAGCTGAAGCTCAAATCAGGAGTGCCATCAGAGTGGTAGCGCGTGAGCGCAAAGTCCCGCTCAACTCCGCTGCTCGTTGAGCCCACCGCGATGACTCGACCATCCGTCTGGATCAGGACGTCGCTGGCAGCATCCTGAGAGGAATCTTCGATGTCGGTCACCACCCTGCCAAAGGCGCCGAAGCTGGTGTCCAAGTCGCCCGCGGCGAGCAAAGATCGGTCCTCCAGAACCTCGAGCCAGGGGCGAAGCAGGTCCCCGCGTCGCCGCTGGTTGCGCGCCATCCATTGTTTGTTCCGTTTCATGACAGGCTCCCTTCGTGAGGGGCATAGAGTCGCAGTCTGCGATACAATCAAAACGTCAAGGCCGCAGGCGCGCAGACCATGCGCCCGGGCCTGACTCAAGGCCGGTGAGGGACCTTGCTTGGCGGTAAGCCCTCACCGGCTTTTTTGGTTGGCGAGTGAGTTGTGAGTGGTAACGAAACAAACCGTCGGACCACTACTCACCACTCGTCTCCTTCACCCACTGCTGATAATCCGGGGTCATCTTCCACCGCTCGTAGGCCGCACCGGGACCAACCAGGTCGATGTCGGGCCCAATGTCGCGTCCTTGAGCGCCGGCGCGGTAGCCGGTGCTGATGGACGTCATGCGGAAGTCGCCCAGCACAAGCGGCTCGCGCATCATTTCCACCTTCGTACGCAAATCGCCCCCCTCAAAGCGGATCAGGCCGCGGAGCGACGTGTTGTGCTCCAGCCCCCAGAGTTGGTTCCATTCGGCCAACGTCTGATAGCGGCTCGTCGGCTGAACCCGCTTCGAAACGCCATAAAACATCGTCAGCATGGCCACGCCTTCGGCCGTGAGATTCCGTTCTTCGTGCCAGACGACCACCCTCCGCAGCAGGTCTTCGAGCTCCGCTCCCGAGGGCGTCGCTTCCGGCGCTGGCGAACCCTGCGTGCGTGGAACCGTGACGTTGAAGTGGAGCACGCCGTCGCGGCCGACGAGGACGTTTTCTGCGGCGTGGATGCCGATCGGCTCGGGCGGACGGCCGTCCTGGACGTCGGCCTTGACGTAGCCGATCTGCAGGGCGTTAGCCCCCAGCAGAACGTTCCGAACAATCTCGAGCGATTGACCGTCGGGCTCGCCGATGAAACTGAAAGCAGGCACCAGCGCCGTGGCCACGACGTTGCTGGCGATCACGACGCGCATCCGACGAGGGCAGTGAATCAGGAGAATGGGCATTCCGTGGTGCGTCGTGAACTGGCAGTTCTGCACGCGGCATTCGACCGGTGAATGCTGCACCATCAGCGTGCAATTCGTGAAGCGGCAGTTGGCGACGTACAGCGGCCCGCCGATCGAGTTGAGGATGAAGGCGTCGCGGCGCTCTGGATCGTCGAAATGGATCCCTTCCAGGACCAAGGGGGCAATGGATTCCAGCACATGAGTCGGTCCGCTGCCGGCCTTGTTGTCGGTTGTGAGGACTGGCTGGAATCCTCGGCCGGCGCGGATCGTGCGGCGAGTAGAAAGACGAATCGGCTCGCTGGCGAACGGTCCGTTCCCCCGAATTTCAATGATCGAGCCATTCGTGGAGTTCCCCACGGCTTCGACGAGCGTGCTATAGGCGCTGCGCACGGCGCCGTCGCCATCCAGCACTACGAACGGACGCGGCTCGGCCTCGGCCTGAGGGGGAGCGTCAGCGGGAGTTGCATCGACTGCCGGAGCCGCAAGTGGCTGGCGGCGAATCGTGACAATCTCCTTCCCGCCGCGCGTGATGGTGACAAGTTTGTCCGGCAGCGGCTGGCCTTGCTGACTGGCCCGCACGCGGTACGTGCCAGGCCGGAGGAGAACCTGCTGCGGGCCGGCGCCGCTGACGGCAATGCCTCCATCTCCCTCGATTGTCACCTGCACCTGCGGGTCGTCCACTTCGACGATCAACGTTCCTTCGGGCGTTTCGATTCGCAGCACCGTGCGAACAAACTGGCCGACCTGCGTGAGGCCGGTGGCCTCGGTCAGACCGAAGGTGCACAGCACGAGCAGGAGACCTATGGCTGCCAGAAGCCAGCGGCCTCGTTTTCGCCCGGCCGCGCTCGATTTGCCGATTGAAACATCGACTGGCTTTTGCGGCGGTAGGGCGCGCGGCTGCTGCACTTGAGCCAGATGCTGTCCCAGCAAGTCCGCGACCTGGGACGCGGTCTGGAAACGATCCGCCGGCTGTTTTGCCAGCAAGCGATCGATGATCTCGATCAGCCAGTCGGGAATGTCGGAGTTGAGGTCGCGAATGCTACGCGGCGGCTCATCAACGACGCGCCGCAGGACCGCCATCGTGGTGCTGGCCCGGAACGGCGCCCGGCCGGTACACATGGCGTAGAGGACGCTCCCCAGGCTGAAGAGGTCGGCCCGATGATCGACCGGTTCGCCCCGGGCCTGTTCGGGCGCCATGTACTGCGGAGTGCCTGCGACGATCCCGCTGGCCGAGAGGCTGGCGTCGTCGGCCACGCGCGCCAAACCGAAGTCGGTGATTTTGACGCGCTCAACGCCGTTTTCCAGGAGGATATTGGCGGGGGTGATGTCGCGGTGGACGACGCCTTGGGCATGGGCGGCGGCCAGACCCTGGGCGACCTGCATCCCGATGCGAAGGATCTCCTTGACCTCCAGCGGCCCGGAGGCGTCGAGCCGCTGCTGGAGCGAAACACCCGAGATCAACTCCATGACGAGATAGGGGCGGACGCCCGCATCCTCGACCGCATGAATGTTGACAACGTGGTCATTGCGAACGGCTGCCGCCGCCTGCGCCTCGCGGACGAATCGCTTGCGAGCAGCAGGTGATGCGGCCAGCGCTTCGGCGATTACCTTGATCGCCACAACCCGCTGGAGCTTCTCGTCAAACGCCTTGAGCACCACACCCATGCCCCCCGTGCCGACCAGCTCCAGGATTTCGTGGTGCCCAAGCCGCCCCAGCGAGCCTGGTTTGTCCGATGGCGTCAAGAATTCCAGCGACGGCCCGTCGGTCGGCACCGCGCGAAGCTGCTCCAGCGACGAAGCCACGCCGGCGGGAGGTGATTCCAGAAAGCTGCCGGCCGCTGCGTGCGCGGCCAGCAGCGCCTCAACCTGCTGGCGGATTTCGGGGGCGCTGGCGCAGGCTTCGTCCAGGAACGCCCGCCGCTCGGCCTCGGACGCGATATCCAAGGCGCGGTCGAAAATTGAACGGACGCTTGGGGATGTAGTCGGCATGAGAGCCATCCCGGGCCTGTTGGGCCTTCAAGAGATAGTGCGACGAACGGGGCAGAATTGTGCCACGAAAAATGCCGTGCAGCGGATTTCCATCGGCTGCTGGCAAACGAAGCAAATTCCCTTTTTGGGAGAGGAGGGAACGGAGTGGAATCCGTGCTCCGAAATCGAGTCAACTCAATCGCTGGTAGAGCCAGGCCCGGGCGTAGGCCCAATGGCGGTTGGCGGTGCGGACGGAGATATCGAGCGCCTGGGCCGTTTCTTCGATGGTCAGCCCGGCGAAATAGCGCAGCTTGACGACGGCGGCTGCGGCCGGCTCTTCCCCTTCCAGCCGCTGCAAAGCTTCATCCAACGCGATCAGATTCTCGTCAGCTTCGTGGGCGATTTCGGCCTGGCTATCCAGTTCGACGCGGTGGTGTTCTCCGCCGTGACGCAGGCGGTCCTTGCGGCGGGCCTGCTCGACCAGTATGCGCCGCATGGCTTCGGCCGCGGCGGCAAAGAAGTGGCCGCGGGAGT
>DASRJP010000200.1:0-6256 GCA_035649415.1 Pirellulaceae bacterium
CGCACTGAGGATGGCCGCGATGGGGTTGGCGATTCCCTTTCCCGCGATGTCTGGCGCGCTGCCGTGGACCGGCTCGAACATCGACGGGAATTTCTTTTCGGGATTCGTGTTCGTGCTGGGCGCCAGTCCCAGACCGCCGGCCAGCACGCCGCCGAGGTCGGTGAGCAGGTCGCCAAAGAGGTTTGAGGCCACGATGACGTCGAACTTCTCCGGCCAGCGGACAAGGTTCATGACCAGCGCATCGCAATGCTGCCGCTCGGAAGCAACGTCGGGATACAGCGGAGCTAGTTCCGCCAGAATGTCGTCCCACAGGACGTAAGCGTAGCGCTGGGCGTTGGACTTCGTCGCCATCGTCAGCTTTTTGCGCCGCCTTCGAGCCAGATCGAATCCGTAGCGCAGAATTCGCTCGATGGCGCGGCGAGTATGGACGGCGGTCTGTACGGCCAGTTCGTCCGGCGTGCCGCGCTTCATCCGGCCGCCGTTATCGACGTATTCGCCTTCGGAGTTCTCGCGCAAGACGACGAAGTCGATCTGCTCGGGGCCTTTGTCCGCCAGGTAGCTCCGCACGCCCGGATACAATTTTGCCGGCCGGACGCAGGCGTATTGGTCGAAAGCCTGGCGGATTTGCACCAGCGGCGCCAGCGAGAGGTGATCGGGCATTTCCGCCGGCCAGCCGACGGCACCGAGCAGTATCGCATCAAACGGCCGCAGAAAATCCAGAAAATCATCCGGCACCGGCTTTCCGGTCCGCCGCCAGCGCTCGACCCCCCAATCGACCGCTGTGAAATCCCACGCCAGTCCATTCTCCAGCGGCGCGACCGCCTTGAGCACGCGCACCGCCTCGCGAGTCACTTCGGGGCCAATGCCGTCACCGGGGTAGATACAGATGCGGAAGGTGGGCATGGGGGTCGTCGCAACGGGCGTGATCAAGTGGAGCAATCCGTACGCAGTAGGACGTACAGGGTAGCGAGTATCCGTCGATGTTATAATCACCGCATGAAGCGATTTGACTCTGTCACTACCGACTGCTGCCTCACCCGCCGCGACATGCTCACGCGTACCGGCATGGGGCTGGGGATGATCGGCCTGGCTGGGGTGATGGCCGACGATGGAATCTTGGCTGCCGAGGGAGCGCAAAGTCCCAATCCGCTAGCCCCCAAGCAACCCCACTTTGCCGCCAAAGCCAAACACGTCGTTCATCTCTTTATGAACGGTGGGCCGAGCCACGTCGATACCTTTGACCCCAAGCCGGCACTCGACAAGCTCCACGGCCAGCAGCTCCCAACCTCGAATCTCCGCACCGAGCGCAAAACGGGCCACGCCATGCGCTCGCCGTTCAAATTCGAGAAGCGGGGCCAATGCGGGCTGGAAGTCAGTGAGTTATTCGCCAAAACGGCCCAGCACATCGACGACATGGCAGTCATCCGCTCGATGGTGGCCGAAGTGCCCAATCACGAGCCGTCGCTGATGCTGATGAACTGCGGCGACGGCCGATTGCCGCGGCCGAGCATGGGGGCCTGGCTGACCTACGGCCTGGGAAGCGAGAACCAGAACCTGCCGGGATTCATTGTCATGTGCAGCGGCGGCTATCCCATCGTCGCCACGCAGAACTGGCGGAGCGCATTTCTGCCGGGGGCGTATCAAGGGACGTATCTCGACACGCAGCACCAGGAACTCGACAAGCTGATCGCCAACATCAAGAGCAGCAAATTGTCGCTGACCGACCAGCGGAAGCAGCTCGACCTGGTCCGCGCGCTCAACGAGCAACATGCCGCAGCCCGTAGTGGCGATCCAATGCTCGAAGCCCGCATCCAGTCATTCGAGCTGGCCTACCGCATGCAATCCGAAGCGTCCGACGCCTTCGACCTGTCGCGCGAGACGCAGGCCACGCGCGACGCCTACGGCAATGGCATTCACGGCCGCGAGCTGCTTATCACGCGGCGGCTGATCGAGCGGGGCGTGCGGTTCATTCAGGTCTGGAGCGGCGCCGGCCAGCCGTGGGACAATCACGATAACTTGGAAAAGCAGCATCGCGACCTGGCCGCAAGCTGGGACGGTCCGATTGCCGCGTTCATGACCGATCTCAAGGCCCGGGGCCTGTTCGACTCGACGCTCATTCTTTGGGGGGGCGAGTTCGGCCGCACGCCGGTCGCCGAGTTCCCGGCACTCAATGGCCGCGACCACAACCATTACGGCTTCACCTGCTGGCTGGCGGGTGGCGGCGTCAAAGGCGGCCAGGCTTTCGGTGCGACCGATGAATGCGGCTTTGCATCCGTGGACAAGCCGGTCCACGTTCACGACCTGCACGCCACGATGCTGCATCTTCTCGGCTTTGACCACACGCGGCTCACCTACCGCTACGCCGGCCGCGACTTCCGGCTGACCGACGTGCATGGCAACGTCGTACGCGATCTGATCGCGTGACGTCCCACCAATTCGATGGCACACCCGCCACTCGGTTAGCAATCGTTGCGATGGGCCGGCGCTGAATTTAGCGACTGAGGCCGTTGTGGAGGTCGCCGAATTGGTTGGCCATTTTCCCCCGCAGGGTACTTGTCTCCACTTACTGCCTTGTGCCATATTTCACAATCTTTCCTGGCTGGCAGAGCACGCCCTGCGCACGACGCGCCAGCAGTGCTTTGCCGAGGGACGGAAATAGTGCTACGGACTGGCTTTCCGTCGCCGCACGTGGGCAAGGTAAGCACCTGTGGGAAAGTTTCTTAACGACATTATTCCCGATTGGGCGGCCGGCCTGATCGGCTTCAGCGGCGGGTCCGACTCCTGGCTCGGTTACATCCTGGCTGCACTGATCCACGCTTTTTTGCTCATCAACCTGGTCGCGGTCGGCGCACTGGTCTTTATCTGGCTGGAGCGCAAGGTCGCTGGCCGGATCCAGGACCGACTCGGGCCGACACGCGTAGGCGGCAAATTCGGCTGGCTTCAGACGCTGGCCGATGGCCTCAAGCTGATCACCAAGGAGGACATC
Organism: Pirellulaceae bacterium; assembly: GCA_035649415.1. Taxonomy (GTDB): domain Bacteria; phylum Planctomycetota; class Planctomycetia; order Pirellulales; family Pirellulaceae; genus DATKDU01. Next base: position 2,987 of record DASRJP010000200.1, read on the forward strand.
ACACCCAAGGACGCCGACCACCTGCTGTTCAAGCTCGCGCCGTACGTCAGCTTTGCGGCCAGCTATACCGCCTACATGGCAATGCCGTTTGCCAACGGCTGGCCGGCAGTCGAAGTGAACGTCGGCGTGTTCTTCATCATTGCGGTGCTCGGGCTGGAAGTTTTCGGCGTGATCCTGGCAGGCTATGCCTCGGGCTCCAAGTGGTCGCTCTTCGGCGGAATGCGCGAAGCGGCCCAAGTGGTCAGCTATGAAGTGCCGATGGGGCTTTGCGTCGTCGTGCCAGTCGTGGTCTGCGGCACGATGAACCTGGTGACAATCGGTCAGATGCAGGCGGGCTTGTTTACCAACTGGCTCATCCTTCACGATCTGTTCACGTTCTGCGTCTTTTGGGTCTACTTCACCTGCGCCATTGCCAGCGTCAACCGGGCGCCGTTCGACCTGGCCGAAGCGGAAAGCGAACTAGTGGCCGGCTTCCACACCGAGTATTCCGGCCTGCGGTGGAGCTTCTTCTTCATGGCCGAATACGGATCGATGTTCCTGGTCAGTGCCTTGGCCGCCGTTCTGTTCTTTGGCGGCTGGAACGGGCCGGTGCCGATCTTCAGCCAGATATTGCCGGCAGTGACAGGAATGCCCTGGGCCTACGAGCAGGGCGAAACGGCTTGGCGCCTGACGGGCTACGTTGCTCAGGTCGCGGGCTGTGCCAACCTGATTTTCAAGGCGATCATCGGCGTGACCTTCATGATGTGGGTCCGCTGGACGCTGCCGCGGCTACGGATCGACCAGGTACTGACGACGTGCCTGAAATACTGCGTTCCGCTCGCTGCGGCATGTTTCATCGGCGCCACAGGCTGGAAGCTGTTGGGCGTTCCATCGCCGAATCAGCTGGTTCCCCTCTATCGGCCCGAGCAAGTTCACGAGTCGTGGGTGCTGGTCGAAGAATCGCAGGCCGCAGCCAAGGCGGAAGCGGCCAAGCCCGCCGAAGCCGACGGCGAGAACCAGCCGAGCGAAAAGGTCGCCAGCGGCGGGGTCGGGAGACCCGCGCCGAACTTGTCAGCGGAGGTGCAGCCATGATGCTGCTGGCGGCCATCAATCCGCATTCAACGTTCTTCTTGCTGTTTGCCCTCGTGGCCTGCGGCTTTGGCGTCGCTGTGCTGGCCACGAGCAACGTCGTGCGGATGGCGTTCTACCTGACGCTGTCGCTCGGCGCGACTTCCGGCCTCTTTTTTCTGGCTGGCGCGGAATTCGTCGGCGCAATGCAGCTTTTGATTTACGTCGGCGGCACGTTGGTGCTGCTTATTTTCGGCGTCATGCTTACGGCCCAGGCGCGGTTCATCTCGATGCAAACGACCGCGGGGGACTGGATCCTGGGCGGGATGGCGGGCGGCTCATTGCTGCTGTTGCTATTGAGTGTGGCCTTCAGTGTCAAAGAGTGGAGCAGCGGTCTGTCTGCGGCGGACCAGGCGGCGGTGTCCATGGTCGATGCCAAAACGACGACGCCAATCGGCCTGGCACTGACCAGCGTGCGAGTCGATAAGCTCGACCAGACCGACGAGGTCCTCAGGAGCGGCATGTCCGGTTATCTGCTGCCATTCGTCATCATCTCCATGCACTTGCTCGTCGTGCTCATCGGCGCGGGATACATGGCCCGCACGAAGCGGCGCGGCGCGGGCATGGTCGAGCGGGCGGTTAGCGTCGCCCCGCGTGACCGCAGGCTCGGGTTTTTCATTGCGGTCGGCCTGATCAAGGGCATGATCATCAACTTCCTGCTGGCAGTGCTGTGCTTTGCCTTGGCACTGGTGCCGGCCAGGGAAGCGCCGGCTACGGATGCCGGAGGGCTGGCTGCCGCCTGGCACTGGCTGTCGAACCTGGTCTCGACCTCTCCCACGTGGCTGTTGCCGCTGCTCGGACTTACGTTCCTGCTCAATGTTTTATTGCTGGTCGTGCTCTACAACTGGCAGAGTTGGGCGGTGCTTCCCTTGATTGCCGTTCCGATCGTTCAGGCGATTGCCCTGGCCCGCGCTAATTGGAACGCCAATGTCAGCGACGTCGGCATTGCCGCCGTGTATTTGATCCTGGCCCTGGCCCCCGTCATCGTCCTGATTGGCCTGATGACCTGGGGCAAACAGCCGACCGTCTGGTCGCAGATGGACTGAAACGAGACGCAATAACGCGACGCCATGAACCCGTTTACCGATCCCGTGTCCGTCTCGCACTACCTGGCCGTGGGAGCCGTGCTGTTTGTCACTGGCGCGGTCTGCATGGCCACCAAGCGGAACGCGCTGGGGGTGCTCATGGGGATTGAGCTGGTACTCAACGGGGCGAACCTGAACTTCGTCGCCTTCGGCAGCAAGTTTCTGCGGAAGGAGACGCTGGGGATCGACGGGGAACTGATGGCCCTGTTCGTGATCGTGCTGGCGGCAGCCGAAGCGGCGGTCGCGCTTGCCATCGCGCTTAACTTTTACAACAACCACACGACGATTGACGTCGATCGCGCCGACGAGCTGAAGGGCTGATGGACACTGGAGCTTATCTGTCGACGTGGCTCGGCGTGGCGGTGCTGCTGCCGCTGGCATCGTTCTTCGCGATCTTAATCTTCGCGAACTGGATGGGCCGTTCCGCCGCGCATCTGGCCGTAGCCGCCATCGGCGGCGCATGCCTGCTCTCGTTTCTCTCGTTATTCGTCTGGCTGCGGCACAACTGGCCGCCCGAGCCGCATCACGCCCATGCCGCCGGCCACGACGCCGGTCACGAAAAGGAAGGTCCGACACATGACAAGGCGGACGACGGCGAGCACAAAAGGGCCGGCATTGGTTCCGACCTGGGGCTGTCGCTGGTAGCCCATCTCGCGCTGGAAGAGTCGAAGGAAGACGGTCGCGAACAAGGAACTAAAGCGGCGGGTGATACGTCTACAGCCAGCTCGGCCGCCGCCAAACGCGGTCCCTATGCCGGCGAATACTACCTCCTTGGCAAATTCGGCGACCTGCGGCTCAACATCAGCTACTACATCGACTCGCTCACCATCTGCATGTTCTGCATGGTGACGCTGATTGCCACGCTGATCCACATCTACGCGATCGGCTACATGCACGACGAGCTGCACGATGTTACCGACCATGAGGTGGCGACTTCCAGCGGCGATGAATTGAAACGCCCCGGCCGCTATCCCCGCTTCTTCCAGTACTTGTCGCTGTTCTGCTTCAGCATGCTGGGCCTGGTGCTATCGGGGAACATCGCCATGGTGTTCGTATTCTGGGAGCTGGTCGGCATCTG
>DASRJP010000201.1:0-13619 GCA_035649415.1 Pirellulaceae bacterium
CTCCCGCGTCGCGGAGGCGGACGCCAGTCTTCCGAAGCGACGTCGGCGGCATAACCGGGTGGAAAGGGATTGGTTTCGCCAGCAGCGGCCGGCTTGCCATTTTCCAAGTTCGGAACCTCGGCTGCGTTGCGGGTTTTCGCAACTAGGTCCGCATACCACTTCTCGCTGTCGATCCACTGCGCTCCCCTTTGCCGCGCCGCCCGCTGGACGCGGTGGTCGCTGGAAACGACTAGCAAGTGCCGCGGGTCGGCCGCACTGCCAATCAATTCCTCCAGCACCTCGTCGGCGGTGCTCTTTCGCGGGGCGAACTGGACCGAAATCCCTTCCCACGACGCCTGCCGCGGCAGTCCCGGAGGAGCCGACGCGGCGTCGAAGACGATGGTAGCGCGGCTGCGGAGCTTCGGATCGAGGGTCTGGGCCAGGAATTTGAGCAGCGCCTCCCGGGCCGCGGCCAGAGTGCCAGCTTGTCTGCCCCGCGGGAAGATATCGCAGGTATTCAGCAGGTTGTAGCCGTCGATCAATAGCAACATTCGCGGCCTAACCCCCCCTCGCAATGGGTGCTGTCGGCACAATCGTTTCGCCCTGAGCCGGGGGAACTCACCGGGGGCTTTGGGCGTCTAACGGTGCGGCGGACTATCGCGTGCTGTTTTCTGGCCCGGTTTGGAATTGAAAGCTAAAGTTTCCTCGTTGACCAGCCGATTGGGGCCCGCCTTGCGGTCCCAGCGGCCGCTCAACGTGCCCGTCGCCGAGCGAACGACCCCGCCCGGCCCCTCGAAACGCTGGATCGGCGGCAAATGCCGGACCAGATGACGTTCCTCCCCCAGGTTGCGGCATTGACGTGGTCACCAGAGGCGCCTGCGAGAGAACGCATCGACCATGAACTGCACCGATCTTGCCAACCGGATTCAGCGGCTTCAGCCGTCGGCCGCCCCGCGCGACGTGGCCCGCTTGTGCCTGCTGTTGGCTAACGCTACCGACAACATCGAAGCCCTCCAGGACGACCGGGCTCTGACCAGCGCCTGGCGGTCCATGGGGCTGAAGCTACAGGCGGTCACCGACCAGCATGCGGCCATGACCGACGAGCTGGAATCGCTGGCCCGTACCGATCCCCAGCGCTTCACCCCCGAACAGATCTGGATCTTGCTGCGGGCGATCAAGGTGCAGAGCCAGATCCTGCAACTCTACGTAGGTGAAGCGGCGCTGAATGTCTGAGCCGCACGCTTTGGTGCGTCAGGCCGATTGTCTGAATCCGATCTGATACAGCCGCCGGTAGAGGTCGCAGCGACGCAGCAGGTCGTCATGGCTGCCGACGTCTACGATCAGGCCGCCGTCCATGACGACGATGCGATGGGCCAGTCCCAGCGACGAAACGCGATGGGTGACCATCAGCGTCGTGCGGTCGCGCGTGAATTGCTCGAGCACCTTGTGAATGAGCTGCTCGCTCTCGAGGTCGATCTGGCTGGTAGCCTCATCCAAGATGAGGATCTTGGGGTCGCGGAGTATGGCCCGCGCCAGGAGCACGCGTTGCCTTTGTCCGCCGGAGAGCCGGCCGCCGCGCTCGCCGACGTTGGTGTGATACCCTTTCTCCAGCTTCTCTGTGATGAACTTGTGGGCATAGGCTTTCTTGGCCGCCTCGATCACCTCGGCATCGGTCGTATGAGGCGAGCCATAGCGGATATTGGCCAGCACGGTATCGTCGAACAGCAGCCCTTGCTGCGAGACCATTCCCTGCATTTGTCTGAGGTCGCGCAGCCGCAGGTCGCGGATGTCCAGGCCGTCGATGCGAATCACCCCCTCGCCGGGGTCATAAAACCGCGGCAGCAGATTAATCAGCGTCGTCTTGCCACAGCCGTTGGGTCCGACGAAGGCGACGGTTTCGCCAAAGGGAATGGTGAGCTGAACGTCGCGGAGCACGAGCTGGCCGGCGTTATAGGCGAAAGAGACGTTGTCGAACTTCAGCTCCGGCGTCGGACTTTTGACGAATTTGGGCTGCGGAGGATCGACGATCTTCGGCTTGCGGTCGAGCATCTCGTAGACGCGGTCCGCAGCCACCATTCCGCGCTGGAGGTAGTTGAGAATCTCCGAGAGCTTACGGGCCGGGTCGCTGACCCCCGCCAGCAGAAAGTAAAAGGCCATCAGCGATGGCACGCTGAGCGGCCGGTCCATGATCTTGATTCCCAGCAGATCCGTCTGCTGGTTGAGAACGAGGTAGGCTCCGGCAATTAGCGCCAGACTGATAATCGACATTCCCAGTGCCTCGGCACTGCACCGGGCCAATGCATTGTAGAGGGCGATCTTCAGCGCCCGGAAGAAATACTGCTTGCCGGTTTGGTGCAGCTTTTTTCGAGCATGGCGTTCCATGCCGAAGGCCTTGACTGCCTGGATGCCGGCGAAAACCTCGGAGATCAAGTGATAGAGCTGCGACATTTCCTCCATGGCGCGGCGATTGGCCCGTTTGAGGGACTGCATCAGCCGGCCAATGATCAGAACCACAATCGGCGCGATCAACAGCGAGACCAACAGCAGCCGCCAACAGATGAACGCCGCCCCAACCAGGCAGGCGAGGGCCTTGAGCGGTTCGAGGAGCACGCGGCCAAGGAGCATGTTCAGGCCGCTGTGAATTTGATTCATGTCGTGAGTGAAGCGGGCCAGCATATTGCTCGAGCGGTCGTCGCTGAGCGTGGATAGTTCCAGCTTGAGCGTGCGGCGAAAGAGCTGCGTGCGAAGCTTGTACATCGCGGTTTGGCTCAACTTCTCCACGAGGATCATGTTGCTCACCAGGAGCACGTCCTTGAGCAGCGTCCCGGCGAGAAGCACTCCCACGACGATGGCCAGCGCCCAGAACGAATTGTTGGGGACCCAGCCGATGACGAGGTCGCGATACCAGCGGGACCATTTCAGGGCTTGGCGCTCGGCCTCGAGGCGGAATCGGGCTGTCTGGAGTTGGAATTTCAGTGGGCGTGCGGCTTCGGTTGACGCGGTGGCCAGGCGGAACTCCAGGCCGGCAATCTCCCGCCAGCCTTGGTTCACATTCGCTTCGATCTTTGCCACGCGATGAGAGACGGCGGTATGCGGTGGCTTGCCGCTGAAGATGATCTCGGTAATCGGCTGGACGAGGGCCAGATTGCCCCCCCAAAAGCAGGCCACCGCCACCGCGGTCAGCATCATCGCCACGAACGTAAGCCGCTGTGGCAGCGTTAGTGCGACGACACGAAAGAAGTTCCTCATGGCGAATCCGTTCGCGGGACGATCATCCTGATCCGGGCCAATGCGCGATAGCGTCAGGCGAGGTTTTAGCAGAACCCCCCTGTTTGGCCAAGTTCATGCCGGGCCCAACCGCTCGCCGGCTTTCAGCGGATAGCCGCGGAGGAATTCGCTAGCATCCATCACCCGCTTCCCTGCGGGTTGTAGCCGCTGGATCGCCAGTGCTCCCGTACCCGTGGCGACGACAAGCCGTTCACCATCGCTCAAGATCACCTGTCCGGGCTCATTCCGCACTCCGCACTCGGCGCTCTGCACTTTGTCGAGAATGACGCGGAGCGGCTCCCCCTGCGCTCGCAGCCAATAGGTGTAAGTTCCCGGCCACGGCTTGAGCGCCCGCACCTGATTGCGAATCCGCTGGGCACTTTGCGACCAATCAACCGCTCCGTGCTGCTTGGTCAAACGCGGCGCCTTGCTCGCCATTTTCGTGTCCTGCCGTTCTCCGATCGGGGAGCGCCCATCCCAGGCCTGGAGGCGGGTGATCGCCTCATGAATCGCTTCCACGCCGAGCTGCGAAAGTCGAAGTTCCAGCTCTGGCGTTGTTTCGTCAGGATCGATCGGTGTTTTGCGAATTGCCAGGATCGGACCGCCGTCCAGCCGCGACGTCATGTGAATCACCGTCACGCCGGTCTGAGTCTCGCCATTCCAAATGGCCCAGTGAACCGGCGCTGCACCGCGATACTTGGGAAGCAGCGAGCCGTGGAGGTTGATGCCGCCGAGGGGGGCGGCACTCAACGTCTCGTCCGAGAGAATCTGACCATAGTCGCAGACCACCAGCAATTCGGGACGCAGATTGGCAAGCTGCTGTCGCGACTGGGGTGTGTTAATGCTGTCCGGCGCCAGCACGGGAATGCTGCGGGACTCGGCCAGGTCGCGCATGGGATTGAAAGGCGTCTTTTCGCGCCCTTTTGCCGGCGGCGTCGGGCGCGTGACGAGCGCCGGCACGTCGTGGCCCGCATCGAGCAGTGCCGCCAGCGTGGGCACAGCGAACGGGCCGGTTCCCAACATGAGGATGCGCATGGCTTAAGTGCTAACAATATCTCCGCTCCCAATCCACCAGCCGCGCTGCGATCTGCTCATCGGACGGAATGGAACCGGTGGCGCGCCGGCTGGAGAACTCGGCCTCGAATTCCCCCAATTCGTCAGCCAAATCGGTTCTCGAGGCGGGACTCATCCGGTCGGGAAAGAGCACGCCGTCAAGATGATCGAGTTCGTGCTGCACGCAGCGGGAGAGGAGATCGGAGACGACCATGTCCACCTCTTTCCCCTCCAGCGTGTAGGCGTTGATTCGCACCTGTTTGGGACGGATGACGTTGCCGTACAGCCCCGGCAAGCTGAGGCATCCCTCTTCGGCTTCCTCGCTTCCTTTGGGAAAGCTGATGACCGGATTGAGAAACACCATTTCTTCCCCTTCCTGGGGATCGGACTTGAGATTTACTACGAATAACCTCAGCGGCAAATCGACCTGGTTGGCCGCCAGGCCAATTCCCTTGTTCTCGTACATCAGTCCGAACATGGAGCGCACGATCTCCCTCAGCTCGGGATCGACCCGGCGAATCGGCTTGCTTTTGTGGCGCAGGGTCGGATGCGGATAAGTGATGATCTGCAAAGCTGCTGAGCCAGGGCGAGGAGGAATCAAGCGGCCGGAAGTCGCTGAATTATAGAAACGCCCGTGAATGCCGCGTAGAGGCGTCCCGTGGGTCATCCGTGATGGAGCTCGTTGCCCCCATAAGCCGTTCGAGATTCCTGAGGACAAAGTCTTGTCTTGCCGGGAGGGATGAATAGCCTTGAAGAGGGTGGATGGCGGCCCGCGGCATCAGGTTGTGATGGTACGGGAGCGTGGCTACACTGAATGATCGGAACAGACGGCGTCTCGAAGGAGCGCGCGGAGCGAACAATGTCGCTACAGGCGAGGCTAGTGGTCGTTGGTGGGGATGTAAAAACCTCCGAGATCAAGCTGCGCCTGCCGTGCATCGTGGGCCGCGGCCGCGGCAGCGCCATCGTGCTGGCCCATCCGCTGGTCAGCCGCCAACATTGCGAAATTTATGAGGCTGATGGCCGGCTGATGGTTCGCGACCTGGGTTCGCTCAACGGCACCTTCATCAACAACCAGCGGATTGCAGAAGCCGCGCCGCTGCCGCCGAACGAGCTGCTTACAATCGGTACGGTGACGTTTCGGGCCGTCTACGATCCATCGGCCAGCTCACCCGAGTCCGAGGAGCCTCCCACAAGGAACGGCGCGGCAGACACGGTTTTTTCGGGGCGTTCCCCTGCGGGGAGCGGAACGGAGCCGCTGGCTGCCGGTCTCGATGTCGCCGCCACGCAGCCGGCCAAGGGTGCGGACCAACTGGCATCGCAGTCCAGCCAGATCGTGCTTCCCCCAGCCGCGCAGCTTCCCGCCACGCCGCCTAAAGATCTGTTGCCGCCGGACGACGCACAAGCCCCCGCGGATCAACCGTCCGCGGAAGAGGAAGAAGACGCGGCAAGGGCGAACACGGACGACGACCTCCAGGTTTTTCTGAAGAGCCTGGGCAAGAACGGTCAGTCGTAGCGCACAGCCGCGGCCTGGCGCATTTGTCTAGCGGGGCGGAAGCGGCTGCCAGACGATGTCGGTGCGGGAGTGCAATCGATACGCCAGGTCGGCGTAATCGGGGCGGTGGTCAATGATGGCTGCTGCCGCGTGGGAAATGGCAATGTCGGACAGCTCGAAGCAGAACACGAGATCGCTCGAGGTATCGCCAATCAGGGCGGGCGACTCTTTGAATACCGACGGCCCGACGAGCGCGTTCATCGTCTCAGCGTTACAACCCGACTGACTGGCCTCCGGAACGACGCACATCATTCGCCTTTGGCCGCCGGCGCATTCCAGCCAGGGACGGGCCTCCGCCGTCAATTGCTGCACCGGGCTGCCGTCGCCGGAGCCCTGCTGTGGTCCCATGACCATCGCGGCAATGTCGGCCGTCTGGACTTGCGCCAGCAGCACGCGTCGTGCGTCGCGCTTGAGCAGGTTGATCAATTCATCGCGTGCCTGGCCCCCCTGGAGGATTGTGCGACGGAAGCCGTTGGTTTGGAAGACGGACGTGCAGACCTGCTGGTCCAGGTCGGTCGCGAGCGAGTCAATCTGCTCCGCCAGCGATTCCACGACCCCCTGCCTGAGACCAGCCAGAGGATCGCTTTCGAACAACGGTTGATCCACGTCATCGGATTCGTCTTCCTTGCCGAAGTACGCGGTCATGCATTTGACTTCGCGGGCCAGTTCGGCCAGCTTGTCCCCGCCGGCGGTGACAAAGCCTTGCGCGCCCAGCGCCAGTTGTCCCGCCGCTTCCGCGGCAAGCATCATGAGCCGGACCTGTGCGTACTGAACCAGCATTCCTTCCAGCACGTGCGACGGCGTTTTGGAGGCTTTTGCCCGGCCGCGCGCATCGATCCCTGCCGCCTGCAGGAGCTGCTGCTCGGATTGGGCCATTTGCTGCAGCACCTGATTCCGCATCTCGTGGAATTTTTCCGCCAGAGTTTTGAGGTGTGCAGCGCTCCACTTCACGATTCGCTGAGCGCCATAGACGCGCAAGCTCGGTTCGTCCGCCAGGGTCACCATGTTCACCTGCAAAACGCCGCCGATCTGGACGATCAGCCCCTTGATCCGCTCGGTTAATGCCATTGGCAACGGGGCATTCTTAAGCGCGGCGACGCTCACCTCGACCTTGCGCGGACCAAAGAGATTGTCGAGTGCCGCCAGGCATTGATCGACCGGATAGGGACCTTCGCCGCGGGAACGGGCGACGCCCCACATCAGCTTGCGGAAGTACGACAGCGCGTCGGTTCCCAGCTCCTTCTCCGCGGCCTGGTAGGCATGACGCAGGAACGTATCGTTGTCCAGCCCCGAGCCTTGCGCCATCTGAGCGGCGCGGGCATCGATGGCGGCATCCCGGTCCGCGGCCTCCTGCCGGGAATTAGCAGCCAGCGGGGACAGCAAGCGAATGGATTGCTTTCCTTCGGCCCGCTTTGGCTCGCCGAGCCAGCGCCGCACCACCGAGCGGCAGAGTTGATCGACTTTCTTCTCCAGGAGGTCGTCGCCGGAAAAGCCGACGCGGCACAGGCCAAAGCTTCGCAGCAGGAACTCTCCGGGGCATGTATCCCGTTCCACAGGAGGCTGGCTGCGACACGCGGCAAGATAGCCGCCCGCCGGCGTGCCGGCGTCCAGGAACAGGTATTCCGCCATCTGCTCGCAGCCGGCTTCATACTGCTCGTTGGACAGCTCATTTCCGAGGTGGAAGAGGTACGCGGTTTGAATCCCGGCCGAAGTTCCCGAGCGAGGATCAACCTTGAGCGATTGGTCACCGGGATACACGCCGCCGGCGCGCAGGCATTGGTTCAGCTCGGTGAGCGTGACGTAGGCGTTCACCTGTGCCAGTTGCTGGGCTGCCGCCTGGCGGCACGTATTGTGAGCCAGAACCAGCATGACGTCGCCAGTTGCCTTTTGATCCTCCAGTAGCTGCCGCAGCAGGAAGGCCACGTCCAGCACCGCTCCGCTTCCCGTGGCGCCGGAGATGGAAGCCAGCACCACGATGCGGACTGGTTGTCTTTCGCCGCCAGCGCTGGGCGCCGTCGCCTTCAGAAAAGACTGAAGCTGTGCTCTGAAGTGCCTGCGCACCACGTCGCCATGGTCGACAAGTGCCAGCCGGCCAAGCGGCCGCACGCCCTCGGTTTGCTGGGAGCGAGGAATGTTGTAAAGCCAGCGGCGGCTGAGCCACTCCAGGTGCTTGTTCGATTCGATCCGATAGTCCTGACTCTTGCGGAGCGGAATGGCGATCGTCTCGTGCGGGCTGAGTGGAGCGCCATCATCGCCGTGAGTCGCGCGCATCACTTCGCGCTGGTCCGTGTCGACAAAGCACATGGGAAATAGGGTCGCCCGCTGTCCCTGGTAGCGGTCCTCCAGCTTGCGCCGCAGGCGCTGCAGAGTGCGGCCTGCCGTGGCGCCCAGGCCCACGTAAAAGGTTGGCACTGGCTTCCACTGGCTTACGTCCACCGCCAAGGGCGGCAAGTCCACCACCTCGCGCTCCTCGTCCGGCGCCGACCAGAGCGCCGACCGGTCGGGCTGGACGCCGCCGACCAGCGATTGGCGCAGGTCTTCGTCCGTTTGCGTTCGGGAGGACGGCGTGAACGCGGTTGAGGGACGCAGCCTGGCCTCCGCCTCCGCTTCTCGCCCCTGGGCTGCCAGGAGTGCCGTGTGATTGGCAATGTCGGCATCGCGGAGCATATCTCCGGGAGTTCGCGGGCCGCCAGTACGGATTTCCGTGGCATTCATGCCGGCGGCTGGCGTGCTCCCTGGGGAGCCGACATCCGTCTTCATCACGCCGGGAACCGGCAGCCCAAACGCCCCCAAGGAAGGAGCGGGAGCTGCCGCGGGCGCCGGCGCGTCCTTGCGACCCTCCGCTCGTTTACCGCGAATGAGCGTGTCTACAAGCTCGCGACAGTTGGCGAAACGGTCATCCGGGTTCTTGGCCAGCGCCTTGGCGATGACCTCTCGATCCTCTGGCGAAAGATTGTTCAGCCTTGGCTGGGCGCTGAGGTGCTGGGCGGCGAGCTGGGCCGCGGTCTTGCCGGGGAAGGGGAGGACGCCGGTAAGCATCTCCTGGTAGACGATGGCCAGGCTGTACTGGTCGCTGCGACGGCTGGGGCGGCCGTCGAAGACCTCGGGCGGGGCATAGATCGGCGTGAGGCCTCCCATCATCGAGGCGCTCGTCTCCTCCATGTCCTTCACCAGGCCGAAGTCGGCCACCTTGATGCGTCCGCCGACGAGCAGCAGGTTCTCCGGCTTCACGTCCAGGTGCTGCAGGCCGTGATGCTCGTTCATGTAGTCCAGAGCATCGGCCGCATCGCGGAGGTGGCTCAGCAGCTCGTCCCGAGGAATTCCGGCTTGTCCCGTCTGGTGACAAACTTCAAAACGGTCCTTGAGCGAGCAGTCGGCCAGCTCGGTGACAATGATCAAGTGGCCATCGACAATCTCGATCCGTTCCAGAGACAGGATGAACGGATGACGGACCCCCTTGATCCGGTTGAGCGCCTTGAGCTCGCGCGAGGCGCGCTCTTCGTTCAGGTAGCCATAGACAAACTTGACCGCCTTGACCAGTTCCCCTGGCGCCTCGGCCGACCAGACTTCGCCGTAGCCGCCTGCACCCACGCGCTCGTAGAGCCGGTAGCCCGGAATGGGCTCCATGGAGCGCTCGGGGTTCATCGACTTGTTCTGCGCCATGGACTGCGCGCCTTGAGACCCAACGAGTGTGTGGTGAGGGTGAGTTGGCGATTGGCCTACAAATCTAGGCCGCATTCTCCCCACAGGCTGATTTCTCGCCCCCTCGCATCGTGTAGGTTGATGAACATCGGCAACATGATCTGCCGAGTCGGCATTTTCCGGACAATCCTTACATTGATGCAGGCCAACAGTGACGCAGGACGCCATTTACCGGCCGGAGCTGCTTGCCGCCGCGGGCAATGTGCGGCGACAGGCTTACGCCCCGTATTCAAACTTCCAGGTGGGTGCGGCGGTGCAAACCGACGACGGCCAGATCTTCATCGGCTGTAACGTCGAGAACGCTTCCTTCGGCCTGACGCTCTGCGCCGAGCGGGCAGCCGTACTGGCTGCTGTGGCGGCGGGCCATCGCAAGCTCGTGGCCATTGCCGTGGCCTCCTCCGGAGGCGTCACTCCGTGCGGCGCCTGCCGACAGGTCCTGGCCGAATTTGCCCAGGAGCTCGTCGTGCTGCTTGTCGACGTCGACCATCCCGATCGCGTGCGACAAGTGACGCTGGCGGCACTTTTGCCCGAGCCTTTTTCGCGCTAAGCCGCGTCCACCCTGCCATTCGTCGGGCGCTTGGGAAACCTTCCGAAGCGCCAGCCGCGTCAGTACAATTGCCGCGACTCCAACCCAGGAAACGCATTCGATGCATCCATCGCGGCCAGCACGGAAACGCTCGTTTGACTGCCTCGTCATCGGCGGTGGGCACAATGGCCTGGTCGCAGCGGCGTATCTGGCCAAGGCCGGCAAAAGCGTTTGCGTCCTGGAGCGGCGGCACATCCTGGGAGGCTGCTCGGCGACCGAAGAACTGTGGCCCGGATACAAGATCAGTGTAGCCTCGTACGTCATCAGCCTCTTTCGGCCGGAAATCATCCGCGACCTGAGGCTCAAGCAATACGGCCTGACGATCCTGCCGCGCGATCCCTCCAGCTTCACACCGCTTTTGGACGGCCGCTCGCTCTTGATGGGACCCGACCAGCGGTTGACCTGCCGCGAAATTGCCAAATTCAGCCAGCAGGATGCCGAGACATATCCGGCATACAACCGGCTCCTCGAGCACGTGGCAGAAGCGATCGAGCCGGCGTTTTCGCGAACTGCACCCGACCCCCTGCCGCTGCCGAAAGAGTGGCGAAAAATCGGCGTCGGCAAGAAGTTTCGCGACGGCGGGAAGCTGCTGGAGATTTATCAGGCGCTGGGAAGCCTGGGGGCGGACCTGCCGGAGGCGATCGAACTCTTGATGGGCGCGGCCCGTCCGTTTCTGGAGCGCTGGTTCCAGGCGGAGGTCCTGCGGGCCACGCTGGCCACCGATGGAATTATCGGCGCATTTGCCTCGCCCTCCTATCCGGGGACGGCCTATGTCCTCCTCCATCACGTGATGGGGGAAGCTGGGGGCGCGCGAGGCGTTTGGGGCTATGTGCAGGGTGGCATGGGGGGACTGGCCGCGGCACTCGAGGGCGCCTGCCACGATTTGCAGGTGGAAATCCTGCGGGAATCGCCGGTGAAGCGCATCCTGATCCATCAAGGAAAAGTGGCTGGCGTGGCGCTGGAGGATGATTCCATCATCGAGGCGCCAGTCGTCGCTTCCAGCGTCGATGCCCACCTGACCTTCGAGCGATTCATCGATCCGGGCGAATTGCCGGCTGATTTCCGCCGGGCAGTGGCCCGCCTCGATTACGCGTCGGCGTCCGCCAAGATCAACGTGGCGCTGTCCGAGCTGCCAAACTTCACCTGTCAACCTGCAACTCAAGTTGCCCCGCACCATCGCGGCACCATTCACCTCTGTCCCACGCTCGATTACATCGAGCGAGCGTTTGACGACGCCAAGTACGGTTCGCCAAGCCGAGAGCCCGTCCTGGAAATCACATTGCCCTCCAGCGTCGATGCCACGCTGGCGCCGCCCGGTCATCACGTGATGAACATCTTCGTTCAATACGCGCCGTATCATCTGGCCGGCGGCCAAAGCTGGGACAAAATCAAGGAGGATTTTGCCGACCGCTGTATCGAGCTGGTGGCCCGTTATGCGCCCAATGTCCCAGGCGCCGTCCTCCACCGGCAGATCCTCAGTCCGCTCGACTTGGAACGCACGTTCGGTCTGACCGGCGGCAATATCATGCAGGGGGCGATGGTGCCGCATCAGCTATTTTCAATGCGCCCCGTTCCCGGTTGGGCCGACCACCGCACGCCTATCAAGGGGCTCTATTTGTGCGGCGCAGCCTCGCACCCCGGCGGGGGCGTGCTGGGCGCGTGCGGAAGGAATGCGGCGGAGGAAATCTTGCGCGACGGCTAGTGCTGGCCGGCGGGTGTCGGAGTATGCGGGTATGAGGGTGTGAGGGTAAGTGGAAGGTGCTGAAATCGCACTACCCCCACACCCTCGTACCCTCACACTAGCACACCTCCGCTGGCCTTGTCACTCAACCGCAGGAAGCGAGCTCGGCGCCTGCATCCGCCTCCGCCTGCGGGCCGTCTTGGCGACCGTCCACTCTTTCGTGAGCGTCTCGAACACGTCGGGTGATTCGTAGCGCACGATCGTCTTGCCGTCAGGCATGGGACCAATCAGTCCGCGGAACACCGGCAGTCCGCGCAGCGTAAGGTCGGTGCTGCAGTCGTCGATGCCGATCTGCGTGTGCATCGACAGGAGCGGCGTCGTGGAGGGATAGTCCTTGATGCGCAAGGTCCCGTCGGCGGCGCGCGTCACGACGCGCACCGTGTGCTTGTGAGCCATCGTCTTTCCCCGTGGAGTGTGGAAGCCTGTGATTGCGGGCTGGCACACTCTCCGTCCTGGAGAAAGCCGCGTCATCCCTGGGCGCACGTAGTAGGCACGCTCCGCGTGCCGTCGGCAAACGGCACACGGAATGTGCCTACTACAAAGGTGCGCCGGGCGGCTGCACTTCCATGATGCTGGCTGTTGCTGCTGGGAGTTATCGTCCCGCAACTCTCCCGTGGGCAGAAACTCTTCCGCGGAGAGGAGAACCGGCACAAGCGGCGTAACCGGAGGTCCCACCTCTCCCAGGGTTACTTCCTATGCCTTGGCTGAGGGCGCCAAGGCAACAGCATACAGGGGGTATCCGTTTTTGCACTTGCGCCGAATCGAGGCGGCCGGCACACCGGCGGAAGCAGTTATAGTGTACATAGTTACCCTGAATCTCGAGCGCGGGCCGATGCGCGCAAGTCGCGAAAGACAGAATGTCTGAAAGCAGCGCCTCTTTCGGGGGGGCGAAGCCCCTGCGAGCCGCGGGTCAGGGACCAGGGGGTCAGGAGTCAGGAGTCCGGGGGGCGGAGAACAGTTTCATTCTCCTCGATTGGTCATTGGTGCCTGGTCATTGGTCATTCTGACCTCCGCTCTCTGACCTCTTTTCTCTCTGGCCGCATCCTCGCCCCTGGGCGCGATTCGGTCGCCGCGGGATGAGTCGGCTGACTCGGGGGGGTGTTCAACCGCGCGGCCGACTCAGGGGCCAGCGCCCCAGCGTCCCGACCGGCGACAGCTAAACTGCTTGTGTGTAATCATTTGTACACACTAACCCACGACCCAATGCCCGCCGCTCTTCCGGGGGGTTAATTCCCCGACCCGACTCGAGGCTGAGTCGCTTTCTGAGTCGGTTGGCACTGAATCGCGCCGGCCTTGTAAGGGAACAAATGTTTCCCTTGGCAAATCGCGGGTCGCCGTTGGTCACTGGTGCCTGGTCATTGGTCATTCTGACCTTGAACCTGCGGCCTCTGACCGGTCCAAAAATCTCTAATCGCCACCGAATTGTGAAAGATCATCGCGGCTGGCATTCCGCCGCCCGGAAGGCCCCGCGCAGAGGGCCTACTACGTAGATGCGCCAAGGTGTACAATTATTAGAGTTATCCACTTAACTCCACCGACCACTACCTATTGTGGTTTGCCCTGGATCGAATGAGGGTGCGGTACGGGGCTGGTTCTTCCCTAACGGCTTGTTGCTGCCCACCCCACCTTCCCCTGACAGCGCGGACAAACGAACCCCTGCGGCCAACGCAACTGCACCAAATAAGCTCGGCACCGATCCTCGTCCGGAAACAACCGATCAAGTTCGTCGACCGTGTGCG
>DASRJP010000202.1:0-14231 GCA_035649415.1 Pirellulaceae bacterium
ATCGTCAACCACCAGATTGTGGGCCTCGACCTTGTTCGGCAGCGGCTCAATCGCGTTCACGTTGATGATGCCGCCAATGCCGTGGAGCTGATCCCCCTCCTTGACGTGCTTGGCCATCTCCCAGCCCTTGCCGGTGACCCATAGCGGGTGGCCGAGGGTGGTGGTGATCGCTTCACCGTTGACGGTCAGTTTGGAGGCTTCGGTCGGCGGGCGAAGGGTCTTGCCGGTCACGACTTTGAAGCTGAGCTCGCCCGTGTCAGGATCCTGCGACAGGACGCGATCGCCAGGCTGGATCGATTCAATAGGCCGGACTCCGGATTCCGTCCACACGGGAGTGCCGGCGAGGAAGCATGACATAGCTTGGTAAGTGTTCACCCCGCCATACGAACGGACGTACGCGCTCTGGGAAACCGAATTCCACTGGTAGGTGGGCTTGGGATAATGAAGCTGGTTGTAGTCCTGCCACCACTGCCACCACCTCGCGACGTCCTCTGGAATCTGCTGGTCCGTCGCGGCGGCCAGCGTCCGTAAGATCGCGCGGTTTTGCTTCTGGTGATTCAGGTTGTGCGCCTTTGCCCGCAAGTCGTCCACTTCCAGCCGGTGGGCCAGTTCCATGAGGGCCAGCTCGGTTCCAAAATTCCAGAGAAAGGCAGATGCAACCGATCCGTTCAGTATCCCTTTGGCGCGAGCGCTGGGCTCGACCGTTGTCTTATTATCCTGCACGTCGGCTGGCCGAATGGTTCCCAGTCGCTGATTATCGAAGTTGGCGCGGGCACCCTCCTGCCGCAGCCGCTGCGCGTACCGGATATTGCCGCGACCGTCGAACTCGACGCGATATTGCGATTCGATCGGCGCCACGAGCCCGGCCAGCAGCGTTGGCACATAGTCATGCAGCGGCCGCTTTTTCAGCTCCGCCGTGGCGCGCTGTTGGACGCTCAAAAACGGCGAGAGGACCGCAAACCGCACCAGCGTCTGCGTGGCTTCGACCTGCGGGAACATGGCCAGCAACTTGACCAGCTCCTCGCCAAAACCTTCGCGATGATCAGTTACGTAGGTCTCGATCGCCGGAATGACGGCCGGGTCCTCCAGCCCCGCCAGCTTGGCGGCCGAGGTGTCGTGCTTGACGCCAAAGTCTCCGTCGATGGCCGGCTGGAGCTGCGCCAGGATCGGCCGGTATTTTTCGATGGCGTCGGCAATCCGCTTCTCGCGCTCCTGCGCCTGCTTCAGTTCCCGGCGAGTGAGAATCATCCCGCCCACGGACACCAGGTCGAGCTGCGCCGCGGCATCGGCCACTTGCGATTCGCTCGCCTTGGGATTCTTCAGCACGCCCCAGAAGTGCAACCGCGCGCGGTCGGGCATATCGTTCTTCACGCACCACTGGGCCAGCTTGAGCTCCAGCGCGGCATTTTCAGCGGCCTCCTCACGTTTTGCCGTGTACTGTGCCGTCAGCTCGGAGTCGGCCGTCTTGGCCATCGCTTCGGCGGCGGCGATCCAGGAATCTGCCCCGCGAAGATGTCCCGAATGCCAATGGGCCGGTGGGTAGGCGGGATCAAGGGCAATCGCCTGCTCCAGGAGCTTGCGGCGTCCTTCACCGTCGCCCGCCACTTCGTTATCGAGTGCCTGCTTTACGAAACCAGCGGCAGCTGACGGCCCTTTGTCCTTGCTGGACGCTGGCTCGGCGAAAACGCTTTGGCAGTGGCAGAAAACCAGAGCACTGCCGAATAGCAGGACAGTCAACAAAATCTGGCGACGTGACATGGCAGATTCTCACTTCCCCTTTTGAATGCTTACTTCCCAATTTTGCCCGCGACTTCCGGCACCAGCCCGGGGACCACCGCCCGCGTCGGTTTGCGATAGGTGTTGTCGTGGACCATCATGCCGCAATTGCCGACGAAATAGGTGTTGAAATCGTCAACCACCAGATTGTGGGCCTCAACCTTGTTCGGCAGCGGCTCGATTGCGTTCACGTTAACAATGCCGCCGATGCCGTGTAGCTGGTCTCCTTCCTGGAGGTTCTTAGCCATCTCCCAGCCTTTGCCGGTGACCCACAGCGGGTGGCCGAGGGTAGTGGTGATCGCTTCGCCGTTGACAGTGAGCTTGGAGGCGTCCGTCGGCGGCCGAATCGTCGTACCGATCACGACTTTAAAGCACAACTCGCCGGTGTCTGGATTCTGAGCCAGCACGCGATCGCCGGGCTGGACCGTTTCAATCGGCCGCTGTCCCTGCTCGGTCCAAACCGTTGTGCCCTTAACGAAGCAGGAGATGCCAACCGCATTGGCGACGTACGGCTGAACGCTGTATGCGTAAAGGTGATACGTCTGCTTGGGGTAGTGCACCTGGTTGTAGTCCTGCCACCACTGCCACCAGGCCTGCGGCTTGGCCGGCAACTGCTGACCAGAAACCTGCGTCAGAACGTGGATCACTGATTCGTTGTTCAGATTGGATGCCAGTTTGGCCGCCTTGGATTGAATGTTGTGTCGCGCGATTTCGTTTGCGATTCCCGATTGAATCGCATAATTGACGCTGGCGTTGAAGAACGCCGCCCGTCTTGCGCCTTCGCCATTCCCATTGCCCAAAATCACTTGCGTCTCCGCCCGGTAAAGCTGATCCAATTGCCGCACGAGCGTCCCGTCGGCGCGCTCCTGGACGAAGACTTGCTGGTAGTGGATATTGCCTTGGGCGTCGCGCTGGAATTGGTATTGGGACTCGATCGGCGCGATCAGCCCCGCCAGCAGCGTCGGCATATAGTCGTGCAGCGGCCGCGACTTGAGCTCGGCAATCGCTCTCTCGCGGACGCTCAAATAGGGAGTGACGACCGCGTACCGCACCAACGTCTGCGTGGATTCAAACTGTGGGAACTTTGCCAGCAGCTTGACCAGCTCTTCGCCAAAACCTTCCTGGTGGTCACGGAGATACGTCTCGATCGTCGGGATTACCTCTGGATCGTCGATCGCCGCCAGCTTCTGCGCCGCCTGGTCGTGCTTTTCACCGAAGCCGCCGTCAATCGCCGGCTGAAGATGGGCCAGAATTGGGCGATATTTCTCGATGGCATCGGCGATCCGCTGCTCACGCTCCTGTTCTCCTTTCAGCGCCTGCCGCGTGAGGATCGTCCCGCCCGCAAGGACCAGATCCAGTGCCTTGGCCGCATCTTTTACCTGGAACTGGCTTGCCCTTGGATTCGACAGCACGCGCCAGAAGTGCAGCCGCGCCCTGTCCTGCATGTCGTTTTTCACGCACCACTGCGCGAGCTTGAGCTCGAGTGCCGCGTTGTCAAGCGCCTCAGCGCGCTTCACCTGGTACTGTGCCGTCAACTCGGCAGCGGCGCCTTTGGCCATCGCTTCGGCAGCAGGCAGCCAGGCGTCACTCGTCCGCACGTGCCCCAGCTGCCAGCGGGCCGGCGGATATTGCGGATCGTGCGCGACCGCCTGCTGGAGAAGGTCCTTGCGTGATGCACCGTCGCCGGCCACTTCATTGTCGAGAGCTTGCTGAACCAGCGCGGAAGCTTCAGCCGTACTGGAAGTGAGCGCGGCCTTTTCGGCGGAGCGCGCCGGTAGAACGGCGACGCCGAGAGAGAGCACAATCCACGACGCCGCCAGCGCGCAGGGCCGAGTCCAGCACATGGCCACTTCTCCCACCGGAATAGGCAAAAGACATCGTCCCCTGTCGCCCGTGAGTCTACCTCATTCAGGGGGCAGAAGGCAAGCAGTTTTCAAAATCAGGCAATCCGCCGCGGCTGATAGACGCGGACGGTAGAGCCATCGGCCAGCAACGAGGTCGTCGGCGGCTGCGACAAGATCTCGCGAAACTCCTCAGGGTAGAAGTCCGCGATGCCGCCCGTCACCCAGCAGCGATTCGTTCGCCACACCTGCCACGGCGGATGCTCGACGCGGTATTCCACCGTGCCGCCATCCCGTTGGCGACAATACCCCCAGTAGTGTTCGGCGATGAACTCCTCGTGGCTGCCAGCCACCAGCGACTGAGGGCTGCCGGAACACTCCACACCCAGGCTCAGCCAGTTACCGTTGCAGCACCAGCCGTATTCGACGAGCAGCTTTTCGGCGTGCTGCGGCGTCGCCTGGCGGCAATAGCCATCATGCCGATGCCGCATGGCGTGGCATACGTACGGCTCGTTGTAGGACCAGCGCGCGATGCGGGCAATTGCCCAGCGCGGCACAATCTCGCGGACGAAGCCCACGGCCCGCTTCACCATCCCGCTCTCCTGGCGGCTGATGTAAAAGCGAAGGTTGACTTCCTCAAAGTTGCGATGCCACGGGAAGGGGATGCCCAGGACGTAAGTATCGAGAAACAGAAAGCCAACCAGACTGACGTAGGTTTTGCCCTCGTGAAAGTCGAGTTCGGTTCCGCGGGGGACATAGGGCTCGATGAGGCGCGGTTCAACCTCCCAGTTGAGCATGGCCAGCGCCCGCCACTGGGCTGCAAGAAAGACACGACCGGCAGGTAGTGCGAGCGGTTGCGCGGACGCAGTTGGTGCCAGGGCAGTAGCCATGCGGTGCTCCCGGGCAAACGTACCGCAGCACGCGGCCTCGATTAACACCTGAGGCCAGAAATGGCCCCCTACTGCGGTCGCCGCGGCATGCGGCGTGGAAAAGGCGGCTTGGCCTGAGGCGGAAGGGCCTGGCCGGTCTCCTCCCTCCAAACCTGGCGCTCATCATCACTGGCGTAATAGCGAAGCCAGATGTCCGGTTCGTCGCTGTCGTCGAAGCAGTGCCAGTGGAGGTAGTTCCGCGGTAGATCGACCTTTTTCTCCGGCGACGGCAGAATGTCGCGCAAGATCAGGGTGTAGAGCTGACGGTCGGAGAGATGCTCAGTGAAGTCCAGCATGATCCGCTGGGAATAGAGCTTCTCAATCGTATCGGCGAGCAGGTGGCTGATTTCTGCGTCACTCAGCTTGTCTGGCGCTGGAAGCTTGAGTTCCGGCTCGAACCAGCGACTGATCGGCAGTACCGGGGCCCGTTCCCAGGCGAGCATCGACGCGAGAAACTCGTTTTCCTTCCGCGTAGGCACATGGGTCGAGTCAAACATGTGGATCGACTCGTCAAGGAACGGCTCCAGCTCGTCCCGCAGTCGGGCGTTGAGGAGCAGTTCGTCGATCTCTTCTGAGTTAGGGCGGGAGGGAGCCATGACGCCGTGGAAGTTCTTGCTCGGTGCGAAACCTGGCCTTTTGCCTGCGGCGGGGCAACAAGTATCGACTTTATCCGGGTGAAATATCCTCGCAAGAGAAAGCTTGATGAAATGGCGCTCTGGCGGGCGGTTTTTTGGGACCTGCCCTGTTAGGACCGCTACGAACGATAAGGTCAGGGACGGCTAGCACTTGTGGCGCTGGCAAAACCCCGTCAGGCATTCCCGTGGACGTCCCCTACCGGCGCGCCGAAAGGCCGAGATGGACGCTGATTCGCGAGGATTATGGGGACGTCAAAGCTGGACTACTTCCCGTCGAGATCGAGCTCGCTGACCCATTCAGTCAGGTAGGCATCAATCTGGTCCGCACAGCGGCGATAAAGATCCTGCGGTCCGCCGATAGGATCGGACACGTCCGTGCGGCCTCGCGACAACACAAACGTGCGTGACGCGGCCTGTGGAAAACACGACACGATTGCGTCGCGATGATTACGGGTCATCGTCAGGATCACGTCTGCAAACGTCACCAGCCGCTCGTCCAAAGGCTGGGTTTCATGGGCACTCAGATCCAACCCTCTCTCCTTCATGGCGGCAATCGCCTCTTCAGCCGCGCGGCCGCCTGTGGATGCGGACGTACCCGCGCTTAGAACCAGAATGCCGCGGTCCTCGAGGTCGCCGATCTGACAGCCGAGCTTGTCGGCCAGCCGCTTGCGCAAAAGGACTTCAGCCATGGGACTGCGGCACGTGTTTCCCGTGCAGACGAGCACAGCCATCCAGCTTGCCAGCCGCTTCAGGTTGGCTTCTGAGACGGCGCCGCTGCGCTTGACCTCCAAAGATGGTCCGGTAATCCGAACGAGTGACGACGGCTGGGCAAACTTGCATTTGCCGGCATCGAGGATCACGTCCACGTCCCCATTGAGCAGTTCCACCATTTGCTGGGCCGTCACACAGTCGGGACCGCCCAGGCGGCGAGCGCTGGCGATCACCAGTGGACCAGCCAGCAGACGGAGCGCCGACAGGATCAACTGGTGTCCCGGAACACGGATGCGGATTTCGCCCCCTTTGGCGATCACTCCCCGAACCCCCGCGGGGAGACGATGCACCAGACTATCGGGCTGGGCGTCTTCCAACTCCAAGGTGACCGGCCCCGGCCAGCAGCGGCGGGCCAGCCGTTGACCCAAAATCGGCAGTTGGGGGACGTAATCCAAAACTTCGTCCACGCTCTTGACTGCCAGGGTTAGAGGACCTGGATCGTGGTCCTTGCACTTGCGTGTCAGGCGGTTGACGGCCGGTTCGTTCAGCGCGCTGGCAGCCGCAACATAGACCGTTTCCAGGGGAAAGACGACCAGCTTCCCTTCGACAACGGCTTGCACCGCCCGATGGACCACGTCACGTTGGTCGTCGGTCGTTCGAACGTCGATAACCAGCGGATTCATGGGAGGAGAAAATAGGGGCGCAGGCGCAGAACGAATGCTCTTCCGGTCCAGATTCCCTGTGCCAGCGCGGCAGGCGACTACTTGCTCTAATTGATGAATTGTCCGGCACTTGCGGAAAATCGTCAAGTAGCAAAGTAGTACCTTGGCGACGCGACTTCGGGCTACAACACGGAACAAACGAGCCTTGGCTTACGATTCGAATTTGCCCGAAAAGATCACCGCTTCCAGGTTCTCAGCGGAAGCCTCATAGAAGACCGTGACCTGCCGCAGTGCAACCCAAACTTCCATGAAGTGCTTTTCGTCGATCGGACGTCCGTAGGAAGCAGGATTCAGTGCAAAGAACTTGCTGCGAAACTCGTCCTCCTTGACGTCACCCAGCGCCTCCGCCACGAACGGCGTCATGTCCGGACGCACCAGGGCAGCCGCCCAGTCGTTCCCCTTGTGCAATTGCCGCCCCCCCAAAATCGCCTCTTTCAGCGGCGATCCGCCGGCCATCGGATCCAGTTCCCCATCCGTGAGGCAGCGGTGCAAAGGGTCCCACAGGTTCCCCAGTTCCAGCACCCGCTCGGTCTTCTTGAGGTCCGGCAGGTGGCGCAGCTCTTCCAGGAGGTGCCGCAGTTTTTCGTCGTCTGGTTGCGCGAAGATGCGCTTGGCGTGATCCCGCGTCAATGCGATGAGAAAACCGTTGCCTACCACCGATGCACCTGAAATGTTCCTCGATCAGTTGTGGTTGGAGCGATGAAACGAAAGTGCGATTCGCATTGCCGCGGTTCAGCGGATCAGCGCGAGCAACTCATTTCCATAGGTCGTCGTCAGCAAAGGGATGAGCCGGCCCCAAGAGCTTTGGCTTGGGAAGCGCCTTAAGTATCGCCGCCGCCAGCCGCAAGTCTTCTTTCGTCGTGATCTTGAGATTCATCGACGATCCGGGGACGATCGTGATCTTCTGGCCCAGCCGCTCGACAAGCTGGGCGTCATCCGTGGCCGGAAATGTTCCGCGGCGGGCATAGGCATCCACCAGCAATTGTCGGCGGAAGACCTGTGGTGTCTGCGCCTCCCACAGACCGTCACGCGACACGGTTTCCTGAACCGTCCGTTCGGTCGTCACACGCTTGAGCGTGCCGCTGATGGGTGTTGCCAGGATGGCAGCTCCGCTCTTGACGGCCGCGGCAAACACGGAGTCGATCCATTCGTCGGCCAGACAAGGTCGGGCGGCATCGTGTACCGCGACGAAATCGATGTCGCTTTGGACGCGGGCCAAAGCATTAGCCACCGAGTCTGCCCGCTCGGCGCCGCCGTCCACGATCTCGATTCCCAGCAGGGCGGCATTCGCGCCAATCTTCGACTGAAATGCCTCGCGGTCCTCGGGTGAAATGACCAGCAATGTCTGCTTGACGTCGTCGCGGCCGGTGAACTTCTCCGCTGCGTGCAGCCAGACGGGACGATTTTCCAGCGGAACAAAGGGCTTCTTGTAATGCTGATCGCGGAACCGGCTGCTCTTGCCGGCGGCGGGAAGAATGACAGCGAAGCTTGGCACGACCGCAGACCTTGGATGTCACCAGCGAACAAGTGGGTCTCGGAATTTTCCTGAAGGATTTGGCGTGAGTCAAGCTCGCTTAAGATTTCGAGCGCTTGGTTTGGTCCCCAAATGGCTGCTAGGGCATCACCTCAAAATCGGCTAACCGGGTGGAGCGATACTCCACTTCTTTGCCTTCTTTTTCCACGACAATCAGCGCCGCGGCACCTTTCGAGTCCTCGACCAGCTTTAGTCCCTTCTCTGGCCCCCATACCGATATCGCCGAGTCCAGCCCGTCCGCCTCAATGCCGCTGGGCGCGATCACGGTTACGCTGCTGCGTCCCTCGACGCCCCAGCCCGTGCGTGGATCGATCAGGTGCGAATATCGCTTGCCGCCGACGACCAGATGCTGCCGCGAATCGCCCGAAGTCGATATCGCACAGTTGGTCAGGGAGACAAACCGCGCCGGTTCTTTTTCGGCATCCAGCGGAGCAATGCCGACGCGCCAGCCGCTCTCGCCCGGAGGCGGCTGGCCCATCGCGATGTCACCACTGGCGCGGACTAGCGCCCGGCGGATTTCCAGCTTGCTGATCGCCGCCAGGGCCTGATCGGCGGCATATCCCTTGGCAATCCCGCCCAGATCGAGTCGCATGGCGGGCCGTTTGAGGCTCACGGCCTTCTTTTCAGGCAGCAATACCATGTGCTGGCAACCGACGGACTCGAGGGCCCGCGCAATCTGCTCGTTGGTCGGCGGCTCCTTTTGCCGCCGCGCACGCCGCCAGAGCTTGGTCAGTGGCCCCACGGTGACGTCAAACGCGCCATCGCTGCGTTTGCTGACCGATTGCGCATGAGTCAGCACCGTCCACAGATCGTCGCTAACCGCGACCGGCTCGGGAGTTGGCGACGACGCCGAGAGCCGGGACAGTTCACTGTCGGCATCGTAATCGCTCATGATCCGGTCGAGCTGCGCAACGCGCTCAAAACCAGCAGCGAATGCCTTTTCCGCGGCTTGCGAATCGGGCGCGTAGAGGACGATTTCGAACTCGACGCCCATGTGCAGTTGCCGCTGCGAGAAGCGGTCGAGCTTCTCGGCGGCAGGGGCGGGCGCACCCGCGGCAGCCACAAGCAGAAGCGAAAGCACGGCGGAAAGGATCGCCGGCATGTCCCTGCATGACCGGCAACGCTCGGCAACAAGGCGATGGCGGCTCACGGTTGAGGGCGCAGCGGGAAGATGACCGGAGTGGGATGCATATCGCTGCCGCCGAGCACCGCGTCGTCTTGATCGACCCCCGGCGCTGCCTGACCTTGCCGGTTGCGGTAAGGATGATCGGGAAGCAGGGAGTATCCAGAGTCCTCAATCCAACGGATATGTCCGTCTTCAAAGAAGATATTTCCGCCGCGGCCGTCGTGACTGGCGCTTTTAGCGTTGCCTACTTCCGCAGCTGGGGCCTCCCCCACAAGGCAGTAGCCTTCCCGGTACGTATTGCGTGGCGGCACGATCCGGCCGCCTTGCGTGAAGCCAAGGGGATAGGCCAGGCTCCCTCCCGCAATCTGCTGGAGTCGAATCATTTCCTGCCCCGAGGCATTTCGTATTTGCGTAATCGTAGGATTGCGAAAACCCGGCAGCAGAACCGCCAGATCGGACGTTGGACAGATCAGTGCGTCAGGGTTTGCGAGCAATTGTTTTTCCACGAGGATCGACCCCATCATGCCCGCCACGGCTCGATCGTCCTCCCAGGGAATCCGCGAATACCGTTGGTCGGGCCCAAGCTCGCTGTCCTGCCACATGGCCATGCCGATTTGGCGCAGATTGTTCTGGCAAGCAGTCAGTCTGGCCAGGAACCGGCTGCGCACCAGTGACGGAAATACCAGGGCGCCGAGAACCAGCAGGACCGATGCGGCCACCAGCACATCGGTGAACGTATAAGCCCGTGACGACGCGCCGGCGCCTCGCTCCGGCGGCAGCGCAACCGGCGCTGCGTTCTCCGCTTTGGCGGCCACGAACTGGCACGTCCGCTCCGCCAAGCCGGCGGGCGGCTCGAGCGGCTCAGGCAGTTGGTCCATACCCACCTTTTCCAGCACGGCCCTTATTTCGGCCAGTTCCTGGCGAAGCTGAGGATTGGCAGCCAACTCCCGCTCTACCTGCTCATGTTCGGCGCGCTCCAGGGCGCCGAGCAGGAAACCGAGCAGTTGTTCGCGACGCAGGCTCATGTCGATTGGTGGTGCGATTGATTCCAGGCTTCGTTCAACTTGGCGACGGCCGCATGAAGCCGGCTCTTCACGGTTCCGACTGGTATTCCCAAAACTTCGGCGGCTTCGCGATATTTCAATTCCTGGAAGTAAACCAGTTGCACGACATCGCGGAGCCCGTCAGGCAGGACTTTCACTGCTTGCGCGAGCCACGACTGCCGCTCCATCGCGGTCAAGTGAGCCGAAGGCGACGGCTCCGCGCTAACCAGCAAGTCGAGCAGCTTTCCAACGTCATCTCCGTCCGCCGGACCGGTGCGATCCAGGCTCACCATGCGATGCCGGCGATTTCGCCGCTGGGCGTCGATCGCCTGATTCGTCGCGATGGTATACAGCCAGGGACGGACGGCGCGGCCCGGCTCATAGTGCTTGCACTTCAGGTGCACCTGGAGAAATGCCGCCTGGAAGGCGTCTTCCGCCATTTCGGCATCACCCAAGTAGCGTCTCAAGTAGCTATAGAGTTCCCGCTCGTATCGGGCCACCAGTTGGGAAAACAAATCTCGCTCACCGGTGCGGTGATAAGCAAGCAGCAACTCTTCGTCGGACATCGCAGCAAGCTGATCCGCAGCCTGCCGTGTGATCGTACTGGAACGTGCGTCCTTCATGCTTTCCTACGAACCGCTAGAGGAAGAGTTCAGGTAGGAAGTGGTTCGCTGACGAGCCGCAACCATTTCCGCGGAACTAGATATGGATGATACCAGGGATTATACCGCAAATAGCGAAGATATCACTCTTGGGCCCGCCAAGTTTCAGCGTTGCCAACGTGAAGCAGTCATGGTACTTAGGGATTCCCCCTTCGCCAAATTGACAGGCTGGGCGTCCGTTTCCTAGACTCCAGCCTTCCCGTTTCGCAAACCACATGCCACGCAGTCGCTAGTGTCCAAACCGCGCTATTCATGGGCTGCTCCCGGCGACGTTAACGCCTTTTTTGGCTTGATGTTAGATAACGTCGCCAACCTCCTTCTCACGGTCAGCTTGCTGGCCACAGTCTTTGACTTTCCTACAAACATTGCCCTGCGGTACATGCTCCCGGGCACCGCCATCGGCGTCGTCGTCGGCGACTTGCTCTTCTTCTGGCTGGCCCTTCAGCTCGCCAAAAAAACAGGCCGCAGCGACGTGACGGCCATGCCCTTGGGCCTCGACACGCCGAGTACTTTTGGGATGGTGTTTTTCGTTCTTGGGCCGGCATTCAAAAGTGCGCTTGAGCGGACCGATCTCTATCCCACGGCAACTGACGCCGCACTGCACACATGGCACGTCGGCATTTGCTCCATTTTCCTCAGCGGCGTCTTCAAGTTCGCCTGTTCACTTGGCTCGAATTGGATCCGCCGTATCTTTCCCCGCGCTGGGCTGCTCGGATCGCTCGCAGCCGTGGCACTGGTGCTGATCAGTTTCCTGCCTCTCTTGGAAATCCTGCACCTGCCGCTCATCGGTCTGGTATCGCTGGCTGTCATTCTCACCGCACTGGTAGCGCGGATACCGCTCCCCTTCAAGATTCCGGGCGCACTCGGCTCGCTTGTGATCGCCGGCGCCATGTACTACGCGATGCTGGCGATGAACCAGTCGCTGCCGGAGATGCTGCGCTTGCCGGCGATGGCAACCGACTTCAAGCCGGAGACGGGCCTGTGGCCGTATGAGTGGCTCAGCGTCTTTCGCTTTGGCTGGCTCGACGGCATGGGTGACGCGCTCTACTACTTGCCGATCGTCATTCCGTTCGCTCTCGGGACGGTCGTGGGTGGCATCGATTGCACCGAGAGTGCCGCGGCCGCAGGCGATGAGTACGACACCGGCACAGTGATCGGCATCGAAGCGATTGCGACGCTTGTCGCCAGTCTCTGCGGCGGCGTGATTCAGACGACGCCGTACATCGGCCATCCCGCGTACAAAGCGATGGGGGGCCGCTCGGCGTACACACTCGCTACCGCCGTTTTCGTCGGGCTGGCCGGGGTCCTCGGCTTCGTCGGTTATTTGTATGTCTACGTTCCCAAGCCGACGATATTTCCCATTCTGATCTTCGTCGGGCTGGAAATCGCCGCCCAAAGTTTTCTCGCCACGCCGCGACGGCATTACGCGGCCGTGGCGTTCGCCTGTGTGCCCGCGCTGGCGACGCTGGCCATGATTTTCATCGATGAAATCCTGCCGACCGCCAATATCGCCGCAGGATCGCCGACGGCGGAAAAAATAGGAATCCTCCGCATCCTTGCCAACGGCTTCATCGTTACGAGCCTCCTCTGGTCCACGATCCTGGCGACAATCATCGACCGCAAGCTGTTCAAAGCGGCGGCGTTCGTGCTGGTTGCGGCCGCCTGCACCTGTTTCGGCATCATGCATTCTCCCGTGCCGGGAAGTCCGCTCTTTCTGCCGTGGACGCCGAATTCCGTGGGGGAGCAGCCGTCGCTAACGGAGTACCTGACACCTACGGCGGTCCCCAGCGAGCTTTTTGCCCAGGTCGCTCCATATGCAGCCGGATACGTCGCGGTGGCGATCATCCTGATCGCGTGGGGTGTGTACCTGCGGATTGCCGGGGTGAAACCACTGGCGGACGACGCCGGGGAGCATCTCTGATGTCGCTGCCGCGGATTCTCGAACCTGAGGTGATGGGCACGGAGCAGGAGGCGGTAGATTACGACGCGATGGACCATCGTGCGGTCAACGAGCTGTTCGTGACCGATCTGCTGGCGGCGCTGGAGAGCGAGAGGTGTCCATCGACCGTTGATGTCCTCGACCTCGGAACCGGCACAGCGCAAATCCCGATCGAACTGTGCCGCCGGTTCAAGGATTGTCGCGTGATGGCTGTCGATGCGGCGGCACACATGCTGGAGCTGGCCCGCTACAACGTGGAAGCGGCCGGACTGATCGAGCGAATCCAGCTCGTCAAGACCGACGCCAAAACGCTTGGCTTTGCGGATGGGTTCTTCGACGTCGTGATGAGCAACAGCATCGTGCATCACATTCCGGAGACAAGCACGATTTTTCAGCAGGCGGTTCGAGTCGTGAAATCCGGCGGCCTGCTCTTTTTCCGCGACTTGTTGCGGCCAGAGTCGAAGTCACGGCTGGACGAGCTGGTTCAAACCTACGCCGGCAATGAAGGCGGCCACGCTCGCCAGATGTTCGCCGATTCTCTGCACGCGGCGCTAACGCTCGACGAAGTACGTGACCTGGTTGCGCCCTTCGGTTATTCGGGCGACACCGTCCAACAAACAAGCGACCGTCACTGGACGTGGTGTGCGGTCCGTCAATAACGGTTCACACCCCGCTCGCCCATATTCGCGGACTCTTGTAAACTCGCCTTTCTCTAGCCCCTAGCCCCCAATCCCTAGCCCCTCCCCAATGGCCCACCTGAAACTAGCCGTCATCCCTGGCGACGGCACTGGTCCCGAAGTCACTGCCGAAGCCCTCAAAGTCCTGGCTGCCGTCAGCAAGCTCGAAGGGTTCACCTACGAAACGAAAACCTTCGAGTGGGGTGGCGAGCGGTACCTCAAGTTGGGGGAGACATTGCCCGCCGGAGGTGTCGAGGAATTGAAGAAGTTCAATGCTATCTATCTCGGAGCGGTCGGCCATCCGGACGTGAAGCCGGGCATTCTCGAGAAGGGGCTGCTGCTGGAACTGCGGTTCCAACTCGACCAGTACATCAATCTTCGCCCAGTAAAACTCTTTCCGGGCGTCGAGTGCCCGCTCGTCGGCAAGGGGCCGGAGCACATCGACTTCGTCGTCGTCCGCGAGAACACCGAGGACATGTATGCCGGCGTTGGCGGCTTTCTGAAGAAGAACACGGCCGACGAGGTGGCCACGCAGACGGCGGTCTACACCCGCAAGGGATGCGAGCGGTGCATCCGCTGGGCATTTGAGTTCACGCGGAAGCGGAACAACCCCAAGGGGAAGATGCTGACGCTCGT
>DASRJP010000203.1:0-5371 GCA_035649415.1 Pirellulaceae bacterium
GCCCGCGCGGGGCCGCCGGGCTCTTTGCCGAAATCGACGAGAAAATCGTCGTTGAGCGTCAGGCCCCCTTTCTCCGTGTCGCACGCGAGCGTGAGCATGTGCGAGCCCTGCTCGGCAATCTGTGGATAAAACTGGTTGTCCCAGGAGCTGAAGAGGGAGTTGGTGACGTACAGCCGCTTCCCGTCAAGGCTGAGCTGGAGCATCTGAGGACCACCGGTTAGCTTCCTGCCGCGGACCGTCATTTCCTTGCCGAGCACGCCGCCCAGCCACACCTGCCCGGTCAGCTTAGGTTTGGCCGGATCGCTGACATCGTACTGCCGCACGTCCCCGTGCAGCCAGTTGGAGAAGTAGAGCCAGCGATCGTCGAGCGACAGCACGAGGTCGGTAATCAGCCCGGGAACCGGAAACGGCCAGCCCTTCACTTCTTTCGATTCAACGGCAATCACGTTGTCGGCCTTCCACTTCTCCCCCTCCTTGTAGTAATGCCACATCGTGCTCGACAGGGCCGCGCCGACGAATCCGTGCGCGCTGTCAGGATTGTGATGAAAGCGGACTTCCAGCGGAATGAGGCCCTGCTCGCCGAGGTCGATCGACTGCGCGATCTGGCGCGTCTTCCAATCCCAGAAATGCAGATGGTGGCCGTATTTCCCCGCTTTCACGTCCTCAAGCTTGAATCCCGGGCGCGTCGTCTTCGGCGCGGCCCATTCGCTCGATAGCATCACGTTATGCCGCGGCTGGTACCAGAAGTCGTAGTTGTAGTGCATCCCCTCGCGGCTCTTTTCCCACGCGCCGACGATCTTGAATTCTTGATCGAGGAGCAGAAACCCGCCGGGGCCGTCGAGATTCTCGTTGCCAAGCATCGAGATCATGATCTGGCCGTCGGGAAGACAATGCACCGTGTGCGGCGCTGTGAGCTTCGTCCTTTTGACGATTTCCGCCGGTTCGATCACCTTGTGCATCGTCGGCTCGTGCGGATTTTCGGTATCGACGACGTGAATCCGCCCCGAGACCAAGCCCGGAATAATTAAGTACCGCCGTTGCCGCTCGCCGTGGCAGCTTCCGCAGGCGTTCCAGCCGAAGTGGTGCAGTTCATCTCCGGCCGTCGGCATTGACAATCGGTGAATGACCTGGCCATACGACTTGGAATCGGGATCGATATCGATCGTCGCCAGGTAGTCCGGTCCCTTCCCCTTCGTGCCGGCATAGAGGGCGACCGTGTAGCAGAGCGTCTCCCGCGGCGACTTCTGCGCTTCGGCGGGCGAGGCAAAAGTGCGCTCGCAGTGTCCGGCGGGCGACTCATCCGCCCGCAGCAGCTCCGCGGCCAACAGCGACGACGCCGACGCGGCCAGGAAATCACGGCGATGCATGGCAAGTCCCCCCGAAATAGAGAACAGATCGCGAACCGGTCCGCCCATCATTTCCCAATTGCTGGTCGACGACAAGCAGTTCAGCCGGTGCCAGCGACAACCAACTACGGTCCACTGCTCAGCTCGACTTTCATTGGCCGGCGACCTTGTTCCACTTGGGCAGCGGCAGTCGTGGTCAGGGTGCTGGCGTACCGATCCGGAATGCGCGTGGGGGGCATGACCAGGATCGTGCCGTCCGGATCGCGGGGCGCATCCTGAAGGGCGAGATCTTCAACCACGATCCGATAGCTGCCCACTGCAGCGCCCAGCCTGCCATCCTCGGTCTTCAGCTCGAATCGGCCAGCGGCGTCCGCGATCCCCGTCGCCCGCGAGACAGGACCGCCGCTGCCGTCGGGCACGAACACGACCAGCACGTTCCCCAGCGGCTGGCCATCGAGCGTGACGATGCCATCGACTGGCGCCAGCGGCTGCCGGGCACCACAGCCACCGACTACAGAGATCCACGCGAGCGCAGCCAGGAACAAACAGCGCACCATAGTCATGCGTCGCCCCGCTTTCATTCCACGCTCGCCGGCAGGCCGTCGCTGCGGGCGCACAGCGCCTGAAGCTGCAAGAGCGGCATATTCTCATGCAAGAATCGCGTCGAACCGTCCGCCAGCGCGAAATTCGCCCCTCCCGGATGCTGACTGCCATCCGTGGCTGGCGTTGGACATGATCATGTAGTAAAGTGACATGATTATGTCAATCGCCCAAACCGCCCGCAACCGGGTCAAAGTACATCGGCTGGCCAAAGGCTGGTCGCAGGTGGAACTTGCGCGCCGGGCCGGCATTTCCCGCACGGGGGTCAGCGCCATCGAGGGGGTGCGGCTGGTGCCCTCGGTGTCCGCTGCGCTGGCGCTGGCCGGGGCGCTGGAGTGCCCAGTCGAAGAGTTGTTTGGTCAGCGGGACGCGAAGGCCCGCCAGCCGCGCTGGGCCTGGCCGGCGACGACGTTTCCACGCCGCTACTGGCAAGCCGAAGTCGCCGGGCAATCGCTGCTGTTTCCGCTGGAGGCCGATGCCCCGGGTGCCTTTCGTCACGACGGCGTGGCACAAAGCAATCGCGAGCCGGCCGTCCCACTGGCCACGGACAGCCGGACGCTCGTGCTGGCGACTTGCGACCCGGCGGCGGGACTATTGGCGGAAGAATACTCGCGTCATACGGGCTTTCGACTGCTCGTCATACCACGCTCCAGTCGCCAAGCCCTCGCGCTGCTGGCTCAGGGCATCGTACACGTCGCCGGCATTCACCTGGCGACCATGGACGCGCGCGGCGGAAACGCAGATTCGATTCGACGGCTCAAGCTCGATCGAAGCCTATCGATCCTCCACGTCGCGTCTTGGGATGAGGGACTGGCGCTCTCGCCGGCTCGCAATGTGGCCAGCATTCGAGCAGCTCTGTCGCCGCGCCTGCACTGGGTGGGGCGCGAAGAAGGGGCCGGCGCACGCCGTTGCCAGGATGAACTCCTCGGCAAGCGCTCGCCGCCGAGGCGCATCGCCCGCAGCCATCAAGGCATTGTCCAAGCCGTCAAGAATGGCTGGGCTGATCTCGGCATTTGCCAGCGGATGGCGGCACAAGAAGGTGGTGTGCAGTTTCTCCCCGTCTGTCGCGAGGCGTACGATCTTTGTTTTCGCAGCGAGGAAGTTGATGAGCCGCGGATTGCCGCTTTGATTGGCATCATCCGGTCCGCGGAATTCCGTCGCTTGCTCGCTGAATTGCCGGGGTACAGGCCGCAATCGTTGGGGCAGATCGAAACCGTCGAGCCGAAACGGGGCCGGAGCCAACACCATGATTCGTGAGCGGATGCTGATCCTGCTGCTGCCGGCGCTATTCATCGTGGTCGGCAACGTGGCTCGCGGCGCAGAGCCTGCGGCAAAACCCGCCAGCAGCGTGACCATCCGCTGCGCCGTCATCGGCGGCTTGACTGAGGCCGATTTTTTTACGGTCATAGCCGGGCGCTTTGAAAAGCAGACCGGCCATCATGTGGAGATCGTCGCCCGCGGCCCCAAGACGATCGTCGCGCAGGCCATGACCGAAGGAGACGCCGACCTGGCAACCATGCACGTCAGCGACACGATCATCAACCTAGTTGCCGATGGTTATGCGGCCGATCCCCAGCCATGGGCCCGCAACGACTTGGTGATCGCCGGTCCTGTCAGCGACCCGGCCGGCATTCGCGGCGAAAAAGACGCGGTGGAGGCCGTGCGAAAAATCATCGAATCGCGCAGCAAGATTCTCATTCATGCCAGCGCCGGCGCCAGCGAAGTGCTGCACGAGCTTTTGGCCGCAGGCGAATTGGAATTCGATCCCCAGCGGACCATTTCCCTCCCCAGCGACAGGCATCGCCAGATGCTCATGCGGGCTGTCGAGGAAGAGGCGTACACAATCGTCGGCCGCATTCCGTTTCTGAACGCCAAAATTCCTCGCGGCGGCGCGGAGATCATGGTCCAAGGAGACCCGCGGTTGCGGCGTCCCTATGTCGTCGTTGTCGCCAACCGCAAGGCCAAGGATGCCCCAAGCCTGGCGGCAGCACGGGAAATGGCGCTGTTCCTGCGCGACAAGGAAACGCAGCAGTTTATTGCCGAGTTTGGCCGCGGGCACCTCGATGAGCGCCCGCTATTCTTTCCGATTGAAACGGAGCCGCGCCGATGAGCAGATTGCCCTCCGCCGCACGCCTTGCGATCACGAATCTGATACTTTTCGCGATTGTCGGTTGCTCCTCGTCAAACCCGCCGGCCAATCAGTCGGCTAATCCAGCACAGGCCACGGGTGGGAAGAAGGTTGTAACAATCTCCGTCGCCGCCAGCACCAGCGATGCCATGACGGAGCTGGCCAGGCAGTTTGAAAAACAGGCCGGTTGCGAAGTCCGTGTCAATTCCGGCCCGTCCAATGCGCTGGCCAATCAGATCATCGCCGGTGCGCCGGCCGATCTGTTTCTCTCGGCCAATCGCAAATTGGCGAGCGAAGTCGAGAAAGCGGGTCAGTCAAAAAATGCGGTGCCGCTGTTGACCAACAAGCTGGTGCTGATTGTGCCCAAAGGCAATCCAGCCCACGTCAATGAGCCGGCGGACTTGCTGAAGGCGGAGGTCAAGCGCGTGGCGCTGGCGGGAGAGAATGTCCCAGCGGGAATGTACGCCCAGCAGGCACTGACGAAGCTCAAGGTGTACGACGAATTGGTACAGGCGAACAAAATTGCGCGCGGGCAGGACGTGCGCTCAACACTGGCCTACGTCGAGCGCGGCGAAGCGGAAGCCGGCATTGTCTATTCGACCGATTTACTGGCTGCTAAGAACGTCGAGGCTGTGGACGAGTTCGATCCGCATACGCACGAAGAAATCGCCTACGTCCTGGTGCTGCTCAAGCACGATGACGAAAATGGCGCCGCCAAGGAGTTTTACGATTTCCTGGCGTCGAAGAACGCGGAAGTTATCTGGCAAAAGTACGGCTTCGAGCGGATCGCTGAAAAATCACCTTGACATCCAACCTCTGACCTCTGACCTCTGACCTCTGACCTCTGGCCACGGGGATAAACCCCGTGGCTCGCCAATTCCCATGCTTTCCCCCGCCGAATGGCAGGCCGTTCGCCTCACGCTGCTGGTGGCATGCACGGCGGTCGTCGCCAGCCTGCCGCTGGGAGTACTGGCCGGCTGGGTGCTGGCCAAGCGCGAATTTCCGGGCAAGCTGCTGGCCGAAACGCTGCTCAATCTGCCGCTGGTGCTGCCGCCGGTCGTGACTGGATACTTCTTGTTGGTTGTCTTCGGCCGCCAGGGAATGATCGGCGCATACCTGGAGTCGTGGCTCGGCCTGCGTTTCGTCTTCGACTGGAAAGGGGCCGCGCTGGCGGCCGCCGTGATGGGCTTTCCGCTGCTGGTGCGGCCGATCCGCGTCGCCTTTGCCGGCGTCGATGACGGGCTCCTGGCTGCCGCCCGCACGCTCGGCGCCGGCCCTTTCGATGCGTTCTGGTCAG
>DASRJP010000204.1:0-7180 GCA_035649415.1 Pirellulaceae bacterium
GGCCTACTCCGCGGTGGCGCTCTTCGCGCAGCGCGCGCGGGCAGCGTCTCCCGACTTCCAACTGAACCGGGAAAACGCCGGCGCTGTCGCCGAGATTTGTGCCCGACTGGACGGCCTGCCGCTGGCGATCGAGCTGGCCGCATCGTGGATCAAAGTCCTTCCCCTGGCTGCGCTGCGCGAGCGGCTGCAAAAACGATTGAGCTTACCGGCGGGCCGCCGCAGCACCGCCCCGCAGCGGCAGCAAACGCTGCGCTCGGCAATCGCCTGGAGCTACGATTTGCTGGATCCTGCCGAACAGCGACTGTTTCTCCGGTTGGCCGTTTTTGAAGGCGGCTGTACGCTCGATGCCGCGGAAGCGGTCGTGCCGCCGGGTGCGCAGCGAGTCGATGTGCTGGACGGCATGGCATCGCTCGTAGACAAGAGCCTATTGCGGCAGATCGAGCGATCCAGCGGGACGGCAAGGTATTCCATGCTCGAGACCGTGCGAGAATTCGCCCTGGAGGGGCTCGCAGCCAGCGGTGAAGAAGAGGCGATTCGCCGCGCCCATGCGGAGTATTTCGTCGCCCTGGCAGAAGACCTCGAGCCACACCTGACGGGTCCCGACGCGGGCACGTGCCTCGGTCGTCTCGCCCAGGAGCATGCCAATGTGCGTGCGGTCTTGGAATGGAGCATCGCGCCACAGCGCGGTAGCGGCGCAGAAGATCACCGGCGCGAGCTGGGGCTGCGGATCGGCGGAGCCGTGTGGCGCTATTGGTGCTCGCGGGGTCATTTGCATGAGGGGAAAACGCTGCTGGGCGATTTGCTGAAGGTCGTCGCAACCGGCAAACAGGACAGCGTTACGGCCAAAGCCCGCTACGCCGCGGGCTGCGTGGCTGAGGATTTGGGTGAGTTTGCTGCCGCCCTATCGCTTTACGAACAGGCGCGACGTCAATGGGAGTCCGACGGCAACGTCAAGCAAGTCGCCGGCGCACTGATCGCGTTGGGTAGCGTCCATTCCAGCCAAGGAAATTACGGCGCTGCGGAAAACTTCCATCAACAAGCACTGGCCCTCTCGCGCCAGGTTGACGATCGAAACGGCATTGCAGTGGCCATGAGCAATCTTGGCTCGGTCGCCTGGGCCATCGGCGACTACGATTCTTCCCGCAGCTTCCATGAAGAGGGTCTCGCCATCCGGCGCGTCCTGCGAAACCAAAACGGGATCGCAGTCTCCCTTACCAGTCTCGGCCTCATCGCTTCGCGCCAGCGCGACGATGCGACCGCTCGCAGACTTTACGGCGAAAGCCTGCAAATTCTCAAAGCGCTACAAAACCGAGCGGGAATTGCCGTCTGTCTGAACAATCTGGCCGAGATCGCCTGCCGCAGCGGCGAACTGGCCGAGGCGCAAAAGCTAGGACTGGAAGCTGCGCAGATTCAGCAAGAGTTGGGGGACCGGCTCAGCCTGGCGTATACGCTCGAAAGTCTGGCGGAGATCGCCAGCGCTCGGGGTCAGCCGGAGCGGTTGGTCAAGCTGGCGGCCGCGGCGGATCAACTTCGCGTGGCGCTAGGCGCACCCCTGCCACCGGCGGAACGAGCGGGGCTGGAGCGCCAACTGGCCGCTGCCGAGAAGACTCTCGGCTCAGAGTCCTTTGGCGCTGCGTGGCAGGCCGGAGCCAGTTTT
Organism: Pirellulaceae bacterium; assembly: GCA_035649415.1. Taxonomy (GTDB): domain Bacteria; phylum Planctomycetota; class Planctomycetia; order Pirellulales; family Pirellulaceae; genus DATKDU01. The sequence continues at coordinate 1,658 of DASRJP010000204.1, forward strand.
TCTCTGGAGTCGGCAATTGCTTGCGCGCAAGAGGCCGAAACGGCGTAATCGATCGCTACGGCGGCGCGTGGCACGGCCAGCCACCGAAGGTGTGCCACGGCCATCTTGGCCGTGCGGACGCTGGGTGCCACGGCCATCTTGGCCGTGCGGAGCTGCGTATCGCCTTGCCATCCGGCAAATGCCGCAAGGGTCATTTCGACAAAGGTCTCCGCGAAGAGCAATCGATCCATCCGTGGCGCGCCAAGTCGAAATTATTCTTTTGTACATTGTGAATAAAAGCGTCTCCTGGTGCATCAATCTAATACGGCCTGGTCTGCGCCTAGCTCCCTTAGGCAGGCGAAGGCGCGCCCGGCGGCGGCGATCTTTGGCAATCTGGTGGAAGGCAAAAGCGGCTGTGAGTTAGCGGCCGAAAGTTCAATGGCGAGGGAAGATATGGGATTTCGGCGCCGGCCGGGCGGAATGGGCCTTGAGCAGCCGATTCAACCAGGCGACTGGCTACCCGACTCATCTTGGAGTCGTCCGGTGCCAGCGACTCACCCGCAAACCGTGATGCGACAATGAGTTCTGCAAAGTGAGTCGGCCTGGCGCGACTCGGCCAAACCGACTCACAAACCGACTCGGGGAGGGCGGCGGAGAATGACCATTGACCAAGCACCAATGACCAATGTCAGCGGATAGTCGGGGCGCGGCGACGATTCCCGACTCACTGACCTCTGGGACGACCCAGCGGCGGTCCTCAGCCGGCCTGCGTCGACCCTCCGTCCCCCCCGAAAGGGTCGTTGCCTTCAGACGAGCTGTCTGGAGCAACTTGCGTCGCGAACAAAGGTTTGGCGCAGATGTGTAACGATGTACACATAACTAGGTTGCGCCGCCGGAGACACCCTTGGCCGCGACGTAAGTGGAAAAATGGATACCCCCCTCGCGCTGTTGCCTTCGGACGGCAGACGGCGGCAGAGAGTCAGGGTACCAAGAGTGCGAATCGATCGAACCGGGAGGAGAAAGATCAAGCGAAGGATTAAGAGTAAGAAGATGAGTAAGAGTCGGAGTAAGAGAAAGAGCAGGATTCGGCAGGATTCGGCAGGATTCAGTCTCGTGCTCTTGCTCTTAATCCTACTCCTCTTCCTAATCTTTCTCCTACTCCTGCTCTTTCTCGTCTTTTGGACTGCGTCAATTGATACGCACTTCTCGGGGGTCAGGAGGCAGGAGCGGGACGGTACGACTTCTGACCTCTGCTCTCTCCCCCTTACGTCTCCAAAAAATGTTCGATCCCATCCGATCGGGCGATGGCCACGATGCCGGCGGGACTGACCGCCAGGCCGCGGCGGCGATCGAGATCGAGGTCGTAGCCGATTTCCACGCCGGGGGGAATGATCACCCCCTTGTCGATGATCGTCCGGCGGATCTTGGAGTGCCGCCCCACATCGACCCCCTCGAAGAGGATCGAGTCCTCGACGTGGGCGAAGCTGTTGACCCGCACCCGTGGACCGAGGATGCACCGCTCGACCAGGCCGCCGGAGACGATCGTCCCGGCGCAGACGATGCTGTCGATGGCGTGGCCGACGCGCCCCACCTCCCCCTCGCCGCGACTGCCGAAGACGAATTTCGGCGGCGGCAGGTTGGGCTGGAACGTGCGGATCGGCCACTCGTCGTCATACATGTTGAGGAGCGGATCGACGTTGATCAGGTCCATGTTCGCTTCGTAGTAGGCGTCGAGCGTGCCGACGTCCCGCCAGTAGGCGTCGCGTTTGCGGTTTTCGTCCCGGAAAGGAAACGCGAACACTTTGTGCTTGTCGATGATCGACGGGATGATGTTCTTGCCGAAGTCGTGCTGGCTGGTGGGGATGTTGGCGTCGGCACAAAGCTGCTCGAACAGGAAACGGGCGGTAAAGACGTAAATGCCCATGGAAGCCAGGCAGTGTTCGTCGTCGCCCGGAATGGTCTTGGGATCGGCCGGTTTCTCTTCGAAGCCGATAATCCGCTGCGAGTGGTCGATCTGCATGACGCCGAACTGCGTGGCCGCTTCCTTGGGAACCCGCAAGGCACCGATGGTCAGCTCCGCTTCCCGATCCTTGTGCAATTGGACCATCGACTTGTAGTTCATCTTGTAGATGTGATCCCCCGCCAGGATCAGCACGTACTCCGGCCGCTCCTTCTCGATGACGTAAATGTTCTGATAGACCGCGTCGGCCGTCCCCTGGTACCACTGCTCGTCGATCCGCTGCTGCGGCGGCAAGACGTCGATGAACTCCCCCAGCTCGTGGATGAAGTAATCCCGCCAGGCCAGGTTGACGTGGCGATCGAGACTGATCGCCTTGTATTGCGTGAGCAGCAGGATGCGGCGGATGTCGCTGTTGAGGCAGTTGGAAAGGGTAAAGTCGATAATGCGATACAGGCCGCCGAAGGGGACTGCCGGCTTGGCCCGGTCGCGCGTCAGCGGCTCGAGCCGCGAGCCCTTTCCGCCGGCAAGAATGACCGCCAAGGTGTCTCTCATGGTGTGCCCCGATCCTTCCCTGCGAGGAGCGTCAATGATGTTGTCGCCCGCGGACGACACTGAATTCTAGCGGCTTGCGGCAGCCGCGGTAATAGCGTCACTCGGCGGCTGCACTCCGCCCCACGTACGCAGCCACTTCTCCAGCATGACCAGGGCCCACAGCCGCGCGCTGTGATCGAAAACGCGCTGCTGGTGGTCGCTGACCAGCTTCTGCATCGCCTCCGGGCGAAAGAAGTCGCGACAGCGGGCCGACGGGGAGAGCAGCGTGTCGTGCACTAGCTCGGAAAGCTCGTGCCGAAACCAGTGATCCAGCGGCACGCCAAAGCCCATTTTCGGCCGCCGCCAGATTTCCCGCGGCAAGAGGTCCTTGAATGCCGCGTATAGCAGCCGCTTGCCGCGGCCATAGCGATACTTCAGCCGCAGTGGCAGCGAAGCCGCCAGCTCCACGACGCGGAAGTCGAGGAACGGATTGCGGACCTCCAGCGAATGGGCCATCGAGGCGATGTCCACCTTGGTCATCAGGTCGCACGGCAAGTACGTGATCAGGTCGGTAATGCCGGCGGCAGTCACGGCGTCGCGTCCCTTGGCCTGGTTCCAGGCGGACTCCACAAAATGAATGGGATCGGAGTTCGGAAGCGTGGCCAAAAACTCGTCGCTGTAAAGCTCCGCCCGGCGGATCTCATTGAAGATGCTCGTCCATTCGTAAAACCGCCCGATCGGCGAGCGGCCGATCGCTTCGCAAAAGCGCTTGAATTGCCGCAGCCGCGACTTCTGTCTGGGGGAGCCGGGGAGCCGCTGCCAAAGAGGCGCCCCGAAGAACCGCTGGAGCGGAGGGACGCGGTCGAACCAGCCGGCAACCGCGACCGCGCGATAACGCTGGTAGCCGAGAAACAACTCGTCGCCGCCGTCGCCGGAAAGGGCCACCGTCACATGCTTGCGAGTCATCTCGGAGACGTACCACGTCGGAATGGCCGAGGCGTCGGCAAATGGCTCGTCGTAGTGCCAGCAGAGTTTGTCGAGGATGGCCAGCGCGTCGGGAGTGACGGTCAGCTCGTGATGGTCGGTTTTGAGGTGATTGGCCACCAGCCGGGCGTATTTCGTTTCGTCGTACTCTTTCACGCTGAAGCCGATGCTGAACGTCTTGACCGGCTCGCTGGCGCTTTTCTGCATCACGGCCGCGACCAGCGACGAATCGATGCCGCCGGAAAGAAAGGCTCCCAGCGGCACATCGCTTCGCATTCGCATCGTCACGGCCGATTCGAACAGCTCCACCAGTCGCTTGCAGGCCTCGGGTTCGCTGAGCGGCGCTTCATAGCCGAAATCAGGATCCCAGTACGGCTTCACCGTCAGATCGCCATCGCACCAGACGGCATAATGGCCGGGCGGCAGCTTGCGATACCCCTTGAGGATCGTGCGAGGGTGCGGGATGTACTGGTAGGTCAAATACTCGTCGATCGCCGCCGGATCAATCTCCCGCGGCATTCCCGGCACCGCGAGCAGACTTTTAAGCTCGCTGGCAAATAGCAGCCGCCCGGGTTCGTTTCGGTAGACCAGCGGCTTTTTCCCCAGCCGATCCCGTCCCAGGACCAGCCGCCGCTGCCGCGAGTCCCAGATGGCGACCGCAAACATGCCGTTGAGATGCGAGAAACAAGCGGGCCCTTCGTCCTCGTAGAGATGGACAATGCATTCGGTGTCGCTGTCCGTGCGAAATCTGTGGCCGGCGCCTTCCAGCCGCCGTCGCAGGAAGGGGTAGTTGTAGATTTCGCCGTTGAAGACGATCCAAACGCTTTCGTCCTCGTTGGCCATCGGCTGGTGCCCGCCGGCCAGGTCGATAATCGATAGCCGCCGAAAGCCCAGTGCGATGCCCGGCATCGCCTCGTAAGGCGGGCGCAATCGAAAATCGTTCCGCAGAGTTCCTTCATCGTCCGGGCCGCGATGCCGCATGACCTCAGTCATGTGGGCCAGCGTCGGCGCGTCGATGGCCCGGTCAGGGTCAGTCCAGATCGCGCCGGTAATGCCGCACATGAGGAAGGGGCCAGGGGTCAGGAGCCAGGGGTCAGTAGTGTCACACTAACCCGAAGTGCCAGTGAGGGCCAGACCGTGGTGAGGAGTCCCGCCTACAATAGGTGGGCCCATAACGGCCATGATCAGCGCAGAATTCCATCCGGAGCTTGGGAAGCATATCGCGGATTACCCGCCGAACTACGCCTATACCGCGCGGCGCGTTTTGGCTGGCGTACTGCTTGTGATCCTGGGCATTGGTTTCGTTTTAGTTGGATTGAACGTGTTCCGTCTGCCGATCGCGAAGGGCCTGTGGGAGAGCATCGCGGCCCATGCAACGGGGGGCATTTTCGCTGCGTCTGGCCTGTTTTTCGCGGTCGACGGAATACGGAGTACCGGGCCGCGAGTGCAAGTGTATGAAGGCGGGTTCGTTGCGGGCCGCGATGTGTTTCCATGGGATTGTATTGAGGCCTTCTTTCTGCTCCGCGCTGAACTGGATACGCCGGGCATTCCAGTATCCCTGACCGAGTACACCGTCCGCTGCGACGACGGCCGCCAGGTTCGCTTCACTATCGGCGTGTGCCAAGCGGAGATTCTCGCTGCGACCATTCAGGAGCGAATCAACCCACGGCTGCTGGCCAAAGCGCGAGCGGAGTTCGTTGGCGGAAAGCAAGTCTCTTTCGACGACGCGTCAATCGATGCCGAGGGCCTCAAGTTCGCTGATCTCGCGAGCGGCCGGACAAAACAAGTCGGCTGGAATGAGCTCAGTGGCGTCGAAGCAGGCGGCCTGTCGATTGCGGTGCGAAGAATCGGCGAGTCGACGCTGGCCCGGCTGGCTGGCGCCGATCGCATTGCGACGTGCAAGGTGGCCAACCCGACGGTGTTTTTGACCCTGGTCGCGGAGGTCGTGGCAGCGCATCGGCCGAATGTCTAGCGACGCCGAACGTCTTTAATGGTTTCACAGTGCCGCGTCCCTATTCGGCTGCGTGCGTCCGCGTAGAATGAATGATTACGCCCATCGCTTTTTCAAC
>DASRJP010000205.1:0-11261 GCA_035649415.1 Pirellulaceae bacterium
GAATGGGGCAGCCCGGGTCAACTGTTCTACGTATTGCTGCAACAAGCCGTTAGGGAAGAACCAGCCCCGTACCGCACCCTCATTCGATCCAGGGCAAACCACAATAGGTAGTGGTCGGTGGAGTTAAGTGGATAACTCTAACATCTGTCCTCTATGGCAGCTTCTCCGCCCGTGCGGCCATACGCAAGTGGTCTGCGTTCAGGGCCGGAACGTAGGACATGTAACCTGTCCTGTCACATGCCCCCTGTCCCTTATCCCCTGGCTCCCGGCCTGCCTCTTGAGGGAATAGGCCAAGGGGGGCATCGTTTTTTCCACTTACGTCGCTGCCACCAGCAGGAGCTTCAGTCGAATCACCATCAGCCGTGCGACTTGCAGTGTCCAAGCGCTGCGGCCACCTGCCGCAAGTCGAGCCAGACGGAATGTCTGAAGGGAATAACCTAACCGGGGGGGCGCGCCGAGGAGAGTTGGCATGCCTCCCACTTTGGACGTTGGAACCTGTGCCTTCACCGATTTGAGAAAGATCAACCACCGCGCAGCAGCGAAGCTGCCGAAACGACATCGCCGGCGCTCGGTCAGGGGTCAATGCAAGTGATGTGCCATATTGTACACTACTCGCCTCGTCCCGTCAACGGTCCGACCTTCCTGCTTCTGACTCCTGAAATGAGGGGGCAGGTGGAGGAAGGGGGAACATTCATCGCGGCGTGACTGCTGGGATGGGGCGTGCTCCGCCAGCGGCGGCCCTCGCAATAGGTCCCTGGCGGCGTTATTGGGATCGAACGTCGGTCGTCGCTTTAGACTGGCACCTGTCCAAGTTCGCAGCGTGCTTCAGCACGCTGCGGATTGTCAGCCGCCGGCTTCAGTCGGGGGGGGAGTGGGGGGACGAGCACGCCCACCACATTTTTTCTGCCGGCTCTAGCCGGCCGCGACGACGGCATAAGCGGCTAAATTCGCGGACAAAAGCCGGCTTGAAGCCGGCTGTGCGAAACGATCCTCGCCCGCAAGCGCCCGGGCTCAAGCCCGGGCCTGACGCGAGCAAGCCGGCTGAAGCGCGTAGGGTAGCTGTGCCGCCGCGACACGCAACAACGTTGCTCCGCCCGGCGCTGAATTGTTCCCCTCCCGCACCCGCCCCTAGTTCCCGAGAGGGCGCGTGGATTGGAGACAGTGGCCAGAAGCCAGGAGCCATGAGTCAGGACAGGTTGTAAACCTGTCCTACGGCAGGGCGAAACTTGTCCGGAGGCTGCGGGGGTGCGAAAATGGACCAACGAAGACGCCAGTCCACGGGGATAAACCCCGTGGCTCGCTGAGGATACCCGTGGCTCGCTGAGAATGAACCCAGTGGCTCGCTGAGGCGTCCCTTGGGGACCGAGGAGTCATTTGCCAATGAAATCTTCTGTCGCCGAAGCAGTCCCCGGCACCGACGAATCGCTCAGCGATCGCGAAAAGACGCGCACAGGCGCCAAGAGGCGCCCCAAGCGGCAGCCGCCGTATGCGGTCATCTTGCACAACGACGACGTCAACACGTTCGAGTTCGTAGTCGGCGTGCTGCGGAAAGTATTCCATTACGGGATGACCAAGGCGTTCACGCTGACGCTCAAGGCGCACGCGACCGGCCGCAGCGTCGTCTGGTCTGGCGCCCTTGAAGTGGCCGAGCTGAAGGCGGATCAGGTCCGCTCATGCGGCGCCGATCCGACGCGGGCTGCGGACGGCGCGCTTACCTTGCGTGTCACCGTCGAGCCGCTCCCCGGTTGATCCCCCGCGGCAATTCGGCTGGCTACTGCTTGCGCCGCTCCTTGGCAAAGCGGATGAGACAGCCCACCGGCGGCGTCTCCTGCACCGCGGGAGTTTTTCCCGCCAGCACGGCCGCGACGGCATCCGACACGTACTTTTGCTTCACGTTCTGGCCATCCGGGCTGTCGTCGATGGCTCCCATGTAGACCACGTTTCGATCTTTGTCGAGCACGAAGAACTCGGGCGTCCGCCGAGCGCCCAAAGCATTGGCCAGCGACGACTTCTCGTCGTCCTGCAAATAGTCGAACTCGAACTTCTTCTCTTTGGCCCGCTTGGTCATCGCCTCCAGCGTGTCGTCTTTGTAGACGTTGGAGCAGACGGCCACCAGCGCCCCTTTGCCGCCGCTCGCCAGCTCCTTGTGCAGCGCGATCAGGCGATCCTCCACATCGACGGCATACGGGCAACTGTTGCACGTGAAGACCACGACCACAACTTCTTTGTCCTTGAGGTCGGCCAGCGAGTGTTTTTTGCCGTCGGTTCCCGGCAGGTCCTTCCAGGCGGGAGCCGAGTCGCCGATGTTGAGCCCCTTGTTGTATTTGCCGGCCCAGATGGCAGGCACAGCTCCAATTGTCAGCGCCATTGCTGCCGCCAGAACGATCCATGGTCGATGCATTGCGAAGGTCCCTTGCGGTCATTTCGTGCTACGATGGTTTAGCGCGCTACTGAATTATAGCAGGCGATTAAGCTGGCCTTGGCTGAAGGGGTCGGGAGTCGTTTTCGGCCGACGGTTCTGCGGCCCCCGTATTCCTTTGCCCGAAAACGACTCCCGACCCTGTCCTGATTCATGTCCGTGCCCAGCGTTCTGATCACCGCTTTCGAGCCCTACGACCGCTGGAGCGAAAACTCCAGTTGGGAGGCGCTGGTTGCGCTCACAAAAGAGCTTCCTCCATCTCCGAAGATCGTTACGCGCCGCTATCCGGTCGATTTTTTCGCTGCCCGCGCCAAGCTCGAAGAGGACCTGGCGGCCGACTACGACTACGCGCTGCTGCTCGGCCAGGCGCCGGGCATTTGCCGCGTCCATCTGGAGGCAATCGGCATCAATGTCGGCGGCCACTCGTCGCAGTCGCCCGACGAATTTCAGCCGCTAGTCGAAAACGGCCCCGCCGCCTATCGCACCCGATTGCCGCTGGATCAGTGGGCGGCCGCGGTCCGCCAGGCGGGCATTCCCTGCCAGGTCTCGTACCACGCCGGCACTTACTTGTGCAACGCCGTGCTGTACCTGACGCACCATATCGCCCAGCAGCGGCGGCTGAAGACGCGGGCCACGTTCATCCATCTGCCGCTCTGTCCGTCGCAGGTTGTCGGCCAGCGGCAGGACATGCCGAGCATGACCAATCACGATGCGGCACAGGCCATCCGGATCATCCTCGCGCAGCTCGCTCAGCCGGGCTGGCTGTTTTGATTGCGGATTGCAGATTGCGGAATGAAGATCGCCGTATTTGGAGCTATTCTCCCTCCACCGCCGCTTCCAGCAGCTCGACGATCTGCTCGACTTCTGCCGGATCGTTAAACACGCGTTTGGCGACCTTGATCCGCTCCTTGATGTAGTCGGTGATGAATTCCTTGGCGATGTCGGGATGGTTCTTGCGCATGTCGTCGAACATCTCCTGCTCGAAGTCCGCCAGAATAAGCTGATCGTTCTCGTCGAGCGACGGCGATTTCTCCGGCGGCTTGCGGGGCTTGGCGTTCATCCTGGCCAGCTTGCGGCGGGCGTAGTCGAGTGCCGACAGTCCGTAATGGTCGATCAAGGTGGAATCGGCGCCGGCCTTGAGCAGCGACCGCACGATGGCCGCACTGGGCGTGGAGCTGCGAATGTTGACGATCAGCGGAGTGCGCCCCTTTTTGGTGGTGCAATTGGGATCGATTCCCCAGTCAAGCCGCTCCTGCACCTGCTCGGGGTCCCCCTTGCGGCAAGCGTTTCGCAATAGCCACTCGAAACGACGCTTGTGTTTCGGGTCGCGGGCCATCTCGCGGAAGTCGGTCATGGAGGCACCTGTTTCGGGCAAAAGTTCACATTAGAAGCGATGGCAATACGTCAGTTTAGATGCACGCGCCGCCAGATGCGACTCGCATACTTGTCCGCCGCACCGGCACGGGTAGGATGGACGGCAGCCGCCGCGAGGCTCGTATGCCGACGCTTTCCGAATTGACGTTCGACTACCTCCGCCGCCATTGGTCGCACCAATTGCTCATCGCGGAAGCGGCAATCCGGCTTGATGTGCCGCTGGAGTGGTACGTCCCCAAAGAGCGCCGACGCGAGTTCTGGGACGAGCATGAGCGGCAGCTTGGCCTGCGAATGCCGGAACTGCATTTGACGCCGCTGATGGAGCAAGCCGGCTGGTGTCTCTCAGGAGCCGCGGCAGTCCGGGGGCTCGTCCTGGGTCTGCTGCTGGCGGTCAAATGGATCGCGCTTCCGCTGGCGATCGTGTCGTTCCTGCTGACGGCGAATGGTTATTTCCGCTGGACGCGGCGGTGGGCCACCGAGCACCCGGAAATCCAGACGTTTGGCGATTTGTCGCGGTGGATCCTGGCGCGTAACGTAAAGCATTTTCGCCGCAAGTTCGGCATCAAGCCCAACCGCGACGAGATTTTCGCGGCCGTGAAGGCAGTTCTGGTCGAATCACTGGGTGTCGAGCCGCGCGAGGTGACGATGGACGCGCGGTTTGTCGATATCCTCGGGTGCTGACGTTTTCTGCCTACGCCCTCCGCGCCTTCTTCACGCCCACATAGGCCATGTGCGCCTTGAGGCACGTCTGACGAAAGGCTTCCGGCCTGGAGACGCCCGGGAGGCGAAATGTTTCAACCGATCCTTGCCGGAACACAAGGTCGCCGGCGTCGTACCAAGACTGGCCGGGACGCACGTCGGTCTCGATCGTGTCGAACCGGTCCAGATCGACGTACGTCTCTGGTGCGCCGGTCAGCCCGCGCTCGACGATGATGCGGCGGTTGGTGAGGCGATACCGGGTGCCGATGACGGGCGCAACCCGCATGAAGTACAGCACCAGAGCCACGGGGATGAAGAGCAGCGCCAGCAGGTTGCCCACTCGAAAGATATAAACGTCCGGCCAGCGGCGGGCGTATTGGCGGCCCAGCCAGCGGCCGACGCCGTACAAGGCCACCGACGGCCAGACCGTCATCACCGTCATTTCCTTCGTCTCGGCAGGGGACACGCCGGCAATGGGCTGAGGCATGGCGGGGGCTTCAAGGCTGGTTGCAGACACGCAATCCCTCCCAAGGCGGCTTTGGCTCAAGGGAGTGAGAATAGCAAACGGGCAGCGATCGTTCCAGGGCCGAAGTTGGCCTATAGCAATTCCCGAATCGGCTCGCCGCTGGAAAGAATGGGCACCGGCCGGCCAGAATGGTCCAAAAACTCGCGGCGGTAGTCCACGCCCAAATGCCGATAGATCGTCGCCAGCATGTCCTGCGGCGTCAGGGGCCGGTTCTGCGGGTATTCGCCTCGCGAATTGGTCGCGCCGACCACCTGCCCCATCTTCAGGCCGCCCCCGCTGACCAGCGCCGTCATCGCATCCGGCCAGTGATCGCGGCCCAGCTTGCCGCTATTGGTCGTCAGTCGCGGCGTGCGGCCGAATTCGCCCATGGCAACCACGAGAATCTTTTTGTCGAGTCCTCGCTCATGAATGTCCTCAATGAGTGCCGACAGGGCCGAGTCGAGAAACTCGGCCCGCCAGCGCATCCCCTCGGCCAGGTCCCATCCAGGCTGGGCGTTGGCGTGGTCGTCCCAACTGAAGTAGATCGGCCTGCCCATCTGGGGCGCTAGTGCGTCGATGGTGATCACCGCCGCGCCAGCCTCGGCCAGCCGCCGCGCCAGGAGGCAGCTTTGCCCCCACAGGTGCCGGCCGTACCGGTCGCGCGTTTTGGCCTCTTCCTTATCGATGGCGAACGCTTTGGCGATCTGCGGGTTGGTCAGCATCTGGAACGCCGAAGAGCGGAGCTGATCGACGCCGTCCATCGCGCCGCTCTTGTCCAGCTCGCGCCGCATGCGGTCAAAGCCGCTGAGCAGCTCGCGGCGGCCCTGAAAATGCTCGGGCTTCACGCCGCCCGCCAGGGCGAGGTTCGGCGGCACATAGTTCTCCGCTGCCGGATTGCCCGCGGCAAAACCCTTCCAACCGACGCCCAAATAGGCTGGCCGGGTCATGAACGGCTGATTCGGAATGCCGACGTACCCCGGCAAACCGTCGCCGCGCAGGCCGCGGACGTTGGCGGCAATCATGCCGAAATCGGGATGGCTGGAGAGTGCGGTCGAAGTCGGGTCGGCCATGGGCGGCGTCTTGCCCGTGAGCACCTCGATGCTGCCGTCGTTGTGGCTGGACATCTGGTGGTGCAGCGAGCGGACGAGCGAAAACCGCCTGGCCTGTTTCGCCTGGAGCGGAAACAGTTCGCAGATGTCCATCCCCGGCACTTCGGTCTTGATCGGCCGGAACGGCCCCCGGTACTCGACCGGGGCCTCGGGCTTCATGTCGTACGTTTCGAACTGGCTCGGCCCACCCCACATCCAAAACAGAATCACCGACGAGTCAGCCGGTTTGTCCGCCGCCAGGCCGCCAGCGGCCAGCAGATGATTCAGTCCCAGCCCGCCGAGGGCCAGCGTACCGACGCGCAGAAAGTCGCGGCGGCGCAAGGGTCCAGGACAAATCATCGCGGCACAGTCCGTGGTGAATGGGATTCGTATGCTACCGCTCACAAGGATACTGATATCCGACATATATTGATAGACATTAATGGATACTCAAGGTGAAGATCGGCCCCGTTCGTATTGGACAGCGTTGTCAAATGCGCCCGCGCAGCGAAGTCCATTTCCTTCGGACCCTGCGGGCGCGCATCGATAATGCTGTCGTCTCGGCCCAGCCGGCATTTTGGAGTTTTTGTAATCCGCACTTCACTTTTCCACTGATAGGTATAAAAATCCAACGTCCGCTGCGATCAGTCGCTGCAAGCTGGCCACTCTTCCTCGTCGTCTGCTGCTCGATTCAAGCCCGCCCCGACAGACTGTCGCGCGCTTTCTTCCCTCTTCCGCGGTCGTTAAGACCGGATTGAGCACAAATATGGATTGGTTTGCCGGCGGCTCGCGCCTGCGCCGAGCCAACATGGGGGCCTCTCGCAAGCTTCATCTGGAAACTCTGGAAAATCGCAGCCTGCTGGCGTCACTCGCCAGCAACATCGAGCCCGCACTGCCGCCGACAGTAGGCATCGCCGGCGCGACGTTCGTCTCCAAGCAAGCGCCGCTGCGACAAGCTGCCGCGGCGCTGCTCACCGATGACCGCTTCGAACCCAACGACAGCCGCAGTGCCGCGTGGAACCTGGGAACGATCTCGGCGACTACGACGTACAGCGGGCTCGTCATGGCGGACAGCCACGACTGGTATCGCTTCTATTTGCCGGCGACCGGCACCGTCGATGATTCCGTCGTGCTGAACTTTCTCAACGCCCAGGGGGATCTCGACCTGCGGCTGTACAATGCCTACGGCACCCGGCTACGCACGTCGGCCACCATCAATAACGGCGAACGGATTTCTTTGAGCGGCCTGGCCCGCGGCACCTACTACATCGACGCCTACGGCTATCTCGGCGCGCAGAATCCGAACTACTCCCTGACGATTAACCGGCGAATGCCGCTGGTGGACGACGCCTACGAGGAAAACGACACGCGTTTGGCGGCCCGCGATCTAGGGACACTCACGGATGTGAAGTTGATCTCGAATCTGGTTATGGCCGACAGCAGCGACTGGTATAGTTTCACAATGAACGGCGCCGGCACGAGCGCCGACTATGTGGCCATGAGCTTTCTGCACTCGCAGGGGGATTTGGACCTGGCGCTGTACAATTCGGCCGGCACTCGGCTGCGGCTTTCGGAAAGCGCCACGAATGCCGAGCGCATTTCGCTCTCGGGACTGGCGGCCGGAACGTACTATGTGCGGGTCTACGGCTACCTCGGCGCCACCAATCCCAGCTACTCACTGGAAATCGATCCGGCGGCAGCGACCGCAACTCCGCCTCCGCCGCCCCCTAGCGGCGACAGCGCGTTTGACATTCAGTTTGTGTTCAGCGGCCTCTCGACCAGCCAGCGAGCGTACTTCGAACAGGCGGCGGCCAAATGGGAGTCGGTGATCGTCGGCGATTTGCCGGCGGCGAGCTACTTTGGACAGACGGTCGATGACATCCTGATCGAAGCCAGTGCCGTCTATATCGACGGCATCAGTGGCATTCTCGGGCAAGCCGGACCCGACCGGGTCCGCAGCGGGTCGCTGCTCCCCTATCACGGCGTCATGGAGTTCGACTCGGCCGACGTGGCAGACATGATTGCCGACGGGACGTTCCTGGGAGTCATCCTGCACGAAATGGGGCACGTGCTGGGGATTGGCACGATCTGGGAGAACAAGGGGCTGCTCGTGGGCGCGGGGACAACGAACCCGCGGTTCATCGGCTCGCAGGCAGTGGCCGCCTACAACTCGATCTTCGGCACCAGCGCCACTGGCGTCCCCGTGGAGAACACGGGCGGGGCCGGCACGCGCGATTCGCACTGGCGCGAGTCCGTATTCCGCACCGAGCTGATGACCGGCTGGGTCGGGCCAGGGAGCGATATGCCGCTGAGCCGCGTGACGGTCGGCTCGCTGGCCGATCTGGGCTACACGGTGAATATAGCGGCGGCGGATCCATTTGTGCCGCCGTCGTCGCTGTTGTCGGTGAGCACCACCGCAAGCAGCGGCTCGACGAGCGCGTCGGTGCGCATGGACGATCGCGTGTTTGCGGACTGGATGCCCGCCGCCCGGCAACGGCGCCAAGAGCGGTGGCAATCGGGCCTGGGCCGGTCGGACCTGATCAGTCAATTGGAACTGCAAGGCCGGCGGCGCTTCGAGGCCGCGGTGGATGAGTTGTTTGCGGACGAACTATTTTCGGCGCGGTCGTAGCACACACTCACGAGTAGCAGGGCAACGGGGTCGGGAGTCGTTTCGGGCCAATCGACTTCGGTGATGGAGCGACGTCGGCCCGAAACGACTCCCGACCCCTTCGCGCGGCAGCCACAATTCGCCGTCAGGTCAAAAAATCATCCACGTCATAACGCGGCAGGACCGCCACGAAAGTAGTGCCTTGACCATTGTCGGAGTGCGCAGTCAGCGTTCCTCCGCTTTGTTCCAGGAGCATTTTCACGACGTTCAAGCCCACTCCCAATCCCGCGGCACGGGCCGGAGCAGAGCGGTGGAATACTTCCGTCATTTCGTCCTGTTCATCCGACGGCATTCCCATGCCATTGTCCGCCACGCGCAGCTCGTAATCGCAATCGATCGCGCGTAGTCCGACGGTCACTCGCGTCTCACCTTTGCGGCCATCGCGGAATTTGAGGGCATTGGACAGAAGACTATCCACAATGTGTCGAAATCGCGCGGGAAACCATTCGATATGCTCGCAATTCAGCTCCAGTCGCAACGCGACGTCCGGGGCGCTGAGCACTCGTTGTTGCCAGCGGAATACCTGCTCGATGAGTGGCCGAACCGCGATGGCAACGACCTGATCGTGAGCGGGATGATAACCGGTTTGTTCGCGCAAGTCTTGCAGCACTGCCGCCAGGTGGCTTGTGATCTGCTCGATTTCCGTCAGCCGACTTGCCAGGCCATCGGGTTGGGACTCCGTACTGCTACACAGAGTGTGAATTCGCTTCGTGGCTTCGCGGGCCTCCTGCTGAAGAAACTGGTAGTGTTTTCGCAGGCGGTCCACCTCCAATTCCAGGTCGGCTACATACGCAACCAGGACATGGGTGTGGGCATTTTCGTTCTTCTGCACGCGCGGTACTGACATAGGAGATTCTGTTCTTTCAGATGCTCGTTCAAACCGGTTCGGTCAGCAACTTCACTTCGGGGATCGAGGAGAGCAATCGCACGAAGCCTGGCCCCGACGACTGCGAACTATAGGGCAGATCGAAGGTGCAACTGACACTGTCTCCCACCTCGCGGATCGGTTCGCTGCTCTTGAAGACGAATGATTGGCTGAGCCGACTGAGGAGCCAGTGGGCGTTCTCATTTCCTTCCACGCGCAGGCGACAGGCGCCGCTGAGCGATCGTATCCAGACCCGAAACGTCGTCATTGATATCTCTTAAACGGGAAGCGAGCGACTACGCCTCGCCTCCCACGTCGAATTGCCGCTTCTCCCGGTGGGCGGGCGACTGCTTGAGCGAGATGAGCCTGACATCCACCTCCACCACTTTCCCGGCCAGCGGATGGTTCCCATCGACCACGACCGAGGCTCGGTTGACCCGCACGACTGTGACTCGCCAGCGACGCCCGTGCGCATCAACGGTTGCCAGCCGCTTGCCCGGGTGCAGATCGAGGTGCTGGGGAAATTTCTTCCGCGGGACCTTTTTGATCAACTGTTGTCGTACGACGCCGTAGGCGTCTTGAGGTTGAAGGATCAGGTGTTTCTGCTCACCCGGAGACATACCGACGACACCCAGGCTGAGTCCCGATATTACGTCGCCGCTGCCCACCGTGAATTCGAGGAGCTTTCCACTGGGATCCTTGTCCGGACTTCCAGGCGGAAAATACCGCACTCGCACTCGGTCGCCTGCTTTCGCTACTTTCATGGCCATGTCCCTTATGCCGCACGGCGTTGTTCGCGCTCGCGGATGTGCGTCACTACTTTTACCGTCGCTGTTCGCAGGTAAGGCGCGTTTTCCAGGGTGTACTCGAGCTGCTGTCCGCGGCGCAAATCGTCGAAACCGTGCAGGCCGGCCACCATGTCGTGGGGAAAGTACACTTCCCGTCCTGCTTCGTCCTCGATGATGCCGTAACCTTTGTCGTTGTGGCTCGGCACCAGTCTCGTGTTGGGTGCATACGTCGCCTGCGACAAATGGATCAGTTTTTTGATTATGCCGATGGGCATGATTTGTTTCCTTCCGGCCATGGCGGCCGGCGCACGATCGATTACGGTTCAATCTACTTCACCTGGTTCGTTTCGGAATCATCGGGGTTTTTCTCGCCGCCCGTCACGTTCTCCGTCAGCTCGGCAGCTTTCTTCTTGACTGCCTCGGCATCCTCCTGCATCTTGTCCCCGTCCACAGTCAAGTTGACGTTGACCTTGTTGCCCTTGTCGGCGTCGGGACTCGACAGGGCGAACCAGCCCCGGTAGAAGCCCACGCCGATCACGAGCAGCACCAGCACGATCAGCACCGCAAGCAGCTTTTTCATAATTCAACTCCTTCTTTTTTTCACGGTTAAGCCCCCGCCAGGACCATGGAACCGGACTCCGGCTGCGCCTGCTTCTCGGGCGACGGCAAGCGGGGCTGAGTCAGCAGGCGGATCTGTTGTTGCGCGTCCGCCAGCGTCGCCACCACGATGGCGTCACAACCGATGCGCTCCTTCGCCTTGGTCAGGTCCCCTTGTGCGTCCCACAAGCCCACGACCAGCTTTACTTCTGGCAGGCGCTCGCGGAGCCGCTTGCAAAGGTAGCGGGCGTGCATCAC
>DASRJP010000206.1:0-24463 GCA_035649415.1 Pirellulaceae bacterium
GCCGTGCGAACTTTATCTGCTCCGCCATCCATGGCTCCAGGCGCACCGCCGCGAGATGCCCTGCTCGAGTTGAGCGCGGCGGAGCTCGCGCGGCGCATCGGTAGCGGCGAAATCTCCTCCGCCGAAGTCGTGGAAAGTTACCTCGCGCGCATTGCCGAGGTGGAGCCCAAGATTCACGCGGTCGCGGTCCCCCTGTTCGACCAGGCGCGCCAGGAAGCACAGCAGGCCGATGCCCGCCGCGCCCGCGGCCAGGAGCTGCCGCCGCTGCACGGCGTGCCGATCACGGTCAAAGAATGCTTCTACCTGGCCGGCACCCCCTCTTGTATCGGCCTGAATCGCCTTCGCTCCGAGCTGGCCGACGAGGACGGCATATTGGTTCGCAGGCTGCGCCGCGCCGGCGGCATCGTGCTGGCCAAGACCAACCTGCCGCAGCTCATGATCTGGCACGAGTGCGACAACCCGGTCTACGGCCGGACTAACAACCCTTGGGACCTGACGCGCACGCCTGGCGGCAGCACCGGCGGCGAGGCGGCCCTGATTGCCGCCCGCGGCTCGCCGCTGGGCCTGGGAAATGATCTGGGCGGCAGCATCCGCGTGCCGTGCCACTTCAGCGGCATTCACGGCCTGATGACGACGTCGTATCGATTGCCGCGGAATGGTTCGCGGCGTTCGCTGCGCGGCATGGATGCTGTGATCTCGCGGAGCGGCCCGATGGCGCGGCACGTGGAGGACCTGGAGCTGGCACTGCGCGTGCTGGCCGATTCCAGCGACGGCTACGTCGAGCCGGAGACGCAGCAGGTGCCGGTGGGCGACTGGCGGCAAGTTGACCTGCGCGGGCTGCGCATCGCCTATTGGACCGACGACGGTTACTTTCCCTCCTCCCGCGCGGTCCGCCGCGCGGTCCAGCAGGCGGCCGAAGCCTTGTCCCAGCGTGGCGCGATTCTCGAGGAGATCAAGCCGACGTGGATGCACGAGGCGATGGAGATGTATTTTGCGCTGCTTGGCGCGGATGGCGGGGCTGATGCCCGCCGGCTGACGCAGGGGAGCAGACTCGATTGGCGCGTCAAGCGAATGCTGGCCATTGCGGGAATGCACGTAACGCTGCGGCATGCCATCGTGGCCGGTCTGCGCGTGGCGGGGCAAGAGTGGATGGCGCGCCTGGCGTCGCTGGCGCGTCCGCGATCGGCGGACCAGTACTGGCAGCTTACCTGGCGCCGCGTGGAATTCGTCCGCCGCTGGCTGAAGGACATTCGCGAGGCCGGCTATCAGGCGTTTTTGCTGCCGACGCATGCGCTGCCAGCGCCGCCGCACCAGAAAGCGTTTGACCTGATTGCCGCCGCCAGCTACTCCATGTTTGTCAATCTGCTGGGGTTGCCCGCGGGCCTGGCGTCGCTGTCGCGCGTGCGCCTCGAGGAGGAAGAGGGGCGAACGCCGTCGCGGGACATGGCCGCACGACAGGCGTTGGCGACGGACCGCGGCAGCGCCGGCCTGCCCGTGGGCGTGCAGGTGGCGTCGCTCCACTTTCGCGAGGACGTCGTGCTGGCGATCATGCGGGCGCTGGAGGAAGATTTTTCCGCGCGTCCCGACTACCCGCTGCGTGCCTGGGTGCCGGCGTAAGATTGGATTCTTATCCGTCCCGCCTTTCTTCTACCGTGGTTTGCTGCGCCAGGGAGGCGCTTTCTTCAAACCGCCGGTTGGCGACCGACAGAAACCGCCCCTGCGACAACAGATTGAGCGAGGCGAAGATGCTGATCACCACGGGCGCGGCCGGCGGGTAGAACGCCGTCATCACCGCCAGCGACATGGCGACCAGCCCGGCGACGTAAAAACCTCCCCAGAAAACGGCCCCCAGCTTGAAGAATGTAGCGCCCACCAGGACCAGCCACAGCGGAAACAACTTCAGCCAGTCAAACGGCTCGCCGCGGAACATGATCAAGCAAACTAGCGGCATCAACAGCACACCGAGCAGGTGGCCGGTCCACGTCGCCCGCAGCACGCGGACATGCTGCGTCGGGACGCCGCGGTAAAGCTGCGCGGGACCGTACAGGGAAATCAGGACCATCAGCGTCACGATCGCGGCGACCACCACGACGCTGGTCAGACCGTAATTGGGCGTCCCCCATGTCAGGGCGACGACGATGGTCTGAGCCACCACGGGAACCGGCGCCATGCCGTAAAAAATTGGCGTCCAGTGCCCAAAGAAATGGGCGTGCTGACTGAAAGTGATTTCGCGGGCCAGCCGATCCATCGCCCCCAGCGAACGGGCCTTGATCTCCTCCCCAGCCAGATATCGTGCCAGGTCGTCGGCCAGCTCTTGTGCCGACGCGTAGCGCTCGCTCGGCGCCTTGCGGAGGCATTTGAGGCAGATCGTCTCCAGATCGCGGGGAACGCCGCTTTTCAGTTCGGCCGGTGCGATCGGTTCGCTGACGCGAACGCGTTCCAGTGTTTCCAGGATGGTCGCGCCGGCAAACGGCGGTTGCCCCGTCAACAGCTCATAGAGGATCGCCCCCAGCGAGTAGACGTCCGTGGCGGGGCCGATGGCGTGCGTTTTGCCCTCCGCCTGTTCGGGCGCCATGTAATTGGGGGTCCCCAGCACGGCGCCGGTCTGAGTCTGCGAGCGATCGACATCGAGCCGCTTGGCCACGCCGAAATCGGTGATCTTGGGTACGACGTCCACCAACGCGCCGTGCAGCGCCGTGGCGGGCGCACTTCCCTGGCTCCCGCTCGATGTGACGCTGGCCAGCAAAATGTTTTCCGGCTTAAGATCGCGGTGGACGATCCCCCGCTCGTGGGCAAAGTGTACGGCCCGGGCAATGATCTCCACCAGCCGCGCCGCATCGGCCGGACCAAGCGGCGATCCCTTCAGCTTCTGCGAGAGGCTTCCTCCCGCGACGTACTCCATTGTCAGATAGGGGCACTCGTCCTGCTCGCCAAATTCGTAAACCTGGACGATGTTGGGATGCGCCAGCTGCGCCGCGGCTTGTGCCTCCTTGAAGAATCGCTGCATCTCGCGCTCGCCGGCCCGCGCGCCCGCCAGGATCATTTTCAGCGCCACGATGCGGTTAAGACGCAAATGCAGCGCCTTGAAGACGACCCCCATCCCTCCCTGGCCAATCTGCTCGAGAATCTCGTAACCAGCAATCCGCGGCATACGAGGAGCCGTCTTGGGCGTCGAGTCTGCCGAATAAGTTTGCGGCAGTTCCAGCAGCGAGTGGACGAATTGCCGCTTGGCGATCCGTCGGCGCAGCTCCTGGCGGAGAGACTCATCCTCGGGGCACAGTTCTTCCGGCGACGGCGGGCGGCCAAGCGCTCGCCCCTCCTCCCATTGCGCCAGCAAATCCAGGATGGCATCTTCGCTGGTCATGACACGTCGTTCGGCGCGCCGCCGCCGCCGCTATCCCGTCAATAGTTCGCGGCTTACGCAATCGGCCAGTTTGTCCGTCGCCGCGATCCACAGGTGGCTCACTTTGCGCGGATGCAGGTCCAAAACCCGCGCGATCTCGGCCTGCGGCATTCCGAGGTAATAGTGCATTTCAAAGACGGCCTGCTGGTCGCTGGGTAGCGACTCGACCTGATGGTGAAGCTCCGTCCATAGCGCCAAACGGGCCGGGTCATAGGTCTGGTTGCCTCCGGCGGCGGGGGTCGGCGCCTGAGTGCCGCCCACCGTCTCGACGAGTGGGCTGTGGGCGTGTCGGCGTTCGGCGTGGACCAGATCCAGGAGCACTTGGCGCATTTTATGCGCCGCGAGCCGGAAAAAATCGGCGACTGTGGGGGGCTGGACCTTGTCGAGGGCCTGCACGAGCCGGAGCCACGTTTCGCTCAGAATGCTGTCCACCTCATGCCGGCCGGCCATGTCCGGGAATGATCTTTGCAAGATGATTGCCGCCAGGGCCTGCATTCGCTGGTAAGCGCGCTCCAGCAGCGATCGGCGGGCTTCCACACTCCCTTGACCGATGCGCTCGATCAGTTGTTGTAGTTCGACCGTGCTGGCCTGGGTCATGAAAACCGGGATAGGGGCTGGGAATTAGAGTAGCCCTGGTGCAAACGGACAGGCTCCCGTATCGTAACTTCCGGCCTCACAGCGGGATACGGCGAGCCGGCAGGTTCTCCAGGAATCTAGCGAAAAATCCGCCCAGCGATTGTCCGAACAGCCCCAATCGCCCGCTGTCTTGAGTAGAGGAGCGCTTTGTCCGGGCTAAGTTTGTCTGGCAGCGCGAGAGAACCATGTCCTACAAAACCGTGATTGCGATTGTGCTCGTCCTGGTCGCCATCGGCGTGGCTGTCGGCTTTGGCTGGCCGCGGATGCAAAGCCGGGATGTGCTGGAACTGGCAGGAGTAGTGGAAATTCAAGAGGTCCGACTGGCGTCGAAAGTGGGCGGGCGCATTGAAAAAGTTTTGGTGAGCGAAAGCGATGAAGTTGTTGCCGGTCAGCCGCTGATTGTCCTCGATTCGCGCGAGCTGAAGGCGCAGAAACAACAGCTCGAGGCCAAGCTGCAAAGTGCGATCGCCGCTCGAGACAAGGCGGAGCGCGGTCCGCGGGACGAGGAGAAAGCGGCCGCCGAAGCGGCCGTGAAGGCGGCCCAAGCGCGGCTGGAGCGCTTGGAAAACGGCGCGCGGAAGGAAGAGATCGATGCGGCTCAGGCGGAGGTCGCTGCCGTGGATTCCGAGATGCAGGCCGCGGAGAAGGATCTGGGACGCGTTGCCGCCTTGCGGAATCGGGGTGCAACATCGGCTTCTGATTATGACGCTGCCAGGCGAGTGTTCGACGTCGCCAAGGCGAAGGCCGACGCTGCTAGTGCGCGGCTGAACCTGCTACTGGCCAAAGCACGGCCCGAGGACATTGCCGAGGCCACGGCCGAGGTGCAGCGACTTTCGGCCCAGTGGGAGCTACTCAAGAACGGCACCCGCGAGGAAGACAAGGCGATGGCCAGGGCCGAAGCGGAGGAAATTCAGGCCCAAATTGAAGCCCTCGATATCCAGATCGACGAGACCGTGATCAAGGCCTTGGAGCCGTGCCGGATCGAAGTCCTCATCCTGCGCGAGGGGGACATGGCATCGCCGGGGCAACCCGTGGTGCGCGTGCTGCGCAGCGACGACCGCTGGGTGAAAGCCTACGTGCCGGAGGTCGAGTTGGGCCGCGTGCGGCTCAATCAAAAGGTGGAAGTCCGGACCGACGCCCGCCAAATCAAGCCGCTGACCGGCAAGATCGTTCACATAGCCGAAATCAGCGAGTTCACGCCGCGCAACGTGCAGACGCTGGAGGGACGCAAGCACCAGGTGTTCGCGTTCAAAATCCGGGTGGACGACCCGGAAGGAATCCTCAAGTCGGGAATGGCGGCGCAGGTCACGCTGCCGCTGAAATAATTCGTAGGACAGGTTCTCAACCTGTCCTCTAAGGTTTGGACAGGTTGAAAACCTGTCCTACGGAGCAATCATGCCCGACAGCGCCACGCTCGCGGCCTATGCCCAAGACCCGGTCGTCCTGGACGTGCAGCAGGTGACGGTCAAGTTCGGCACGTTCACTGCTGTCGACAAAGTCAGCTTGATCGTCCACGAAGGAGAGGTATTCGGCCTTTTGGGGCCCAATGGCTCAGGAAAGACGACGCTCATCCGGGCGCTGTGCGGCTTGCTCCCGCTGGCCGGCGGCCAGGCAACCGTGCTGGGGCGCGACGTCCGCAAGGAGGCGGAAACCATCCGCTCCGAGATCGGCTACATGTCGCAGAAGTTCTCGTTGTACTCCGATTTGACCGTGATGGAGAACATGGACTTCTACGCCGGCATCTACGGCCTGTCGCCGCGCGAAGCGCAG
This sequence comes from Pirellulaceae bacterium, assembly GCA_035649415.1. Lineage (GTDB taxonomy): Bacteria > Planctomycetota > Planctomycetia > Pirellulales > Pirellulaceae > DATKDU01. Next base: position 5,810 of record DASRJP010000206.1, read on the forward strand.
CAGCGAAAGGATGAATTGATCGCGCTCACGGGCCTCGAGCCCTACCTCCATCGCCTGGGAGGCAAGCTGTCGGGCGGGTGGAAGCAGCGGCTGGCCCTGGTCTGCTCGCTGCTGCACAGTCCGCGGCTCTTGTTTCTGGACGAGCCGACGGCCGGCGTCGATCCGGTGGCTCGCCGCGACCTGTGGGACCTGCTGTTTCAACTGGCGGCCATCGGCATCACGCTGGTGGTGACGACACATTACATGGATGAGGCGGAACGCTGCGGCCGCGTCGGGTACTTGTACCTTTCGAAACTCCTGGCGCTGGGAACGCCGCGGGAGCTGGTGAAGCTGCCGAGCGTTACGCCGCGGGGCACGCGCCGGCTGGAAATCAAGAGTCCCAATCCGGCGGAGCTGCTGGCGGAGCTGCGCCGGCGGCCCGAGGTCAAGGAAGCGACGATCTTCGGCCACTCGATCCACGCCCTGGTCGACTCGTCGTTCGATCCGGTGATCGTCGACGCGAATGCCGTCGTGCTGGAAACCGAACCGAACCTGGAAGACGTGTTTGTATCGCTGGCGCGTGCGCAGCAGACGTGAGAGAACAGAGGTCAGAGAGCAGAGAGCAGAGAGCAGAGAGCAGAATGCAGGGTACAGAGCCAGCCAGACGACTAGTGCCTGACTTCTCATCTCTGACCTCTGCTCTCTGACCTCTCCCCACTAACGATGAGCCTACAACGTATTATCTCCGTCGGCCGCAAGGAGGTGATCCACATCCTCCGCGATCCCCAGACGTTGTTCTTCACTCTCTTCATCCCCATCATGGAGATGTTCCTGCTGGGGTATGCGATCGACACCAACGTTCGCCATATTCGCACCGTCGTCTTCGACGTTGCCGACACGCAGCAAAGCCGCGACCTGCTGCGACAGTTCGAAAACTCTCAGGATTTGCGCATCGTCCGCAAGGTCTTTTCGGACGAGGACATGACGCGGTCGATCGTCGCGGGCGAAGCCCGCGTGGGGATCAAGATCCCGGCGGACTACTCGCGGCGGCTGGAAGCGGGTGAAACTGCGCAAATCCTAGTCCTGGTAGATGGCACCGAGTCAACCGTGGCCGCCGAGGCGGTCAACGTCGGCAACGCCCTGGCACTGCGCGAATCGCTGCTGCGCGTGCTAGGGAACAAGCCGCTGCCGGTCGAGGTGCGGCCGCGCATCCTCTTCAACCCTGATACCCGCTCGGCCAACTTTTTCATTCCCGGCCTGATGGTGGTCATGTGCCAGATGATGGCCACGATGCTCGCCGCCAACGCCATCGTCCGTGAAAAGGAGACCGGCACGCTCGAGCAGCTCTTCATGACCCCCGTGCGCTCGCTGGAGCTGGTGCTGGGCAAGACGCTCCCCTACTTGGGGCTGACAATGCTCGAGTTCTGTTTCATTGCCCTGCTGATGCGAGTCTTTTTCCAGGTGCCGATCAACGGGCCATTCCCGACGCTGCTGGGAATCTTCCTTCCTTTCGTGCTGTCGATGCTGGCCACGGGGCTGCTCATCTCCACTCGCGCGGAAACCAAGGAGGCCGCCGGGCAAATCGCAATGGGGACACTGCTGCCGTCGATTTTTCTTTCCGGCTATGTGTTTCCCATTGACTCGATGCCAACTGTGTTTCAGTGGCTGGCCCGCTGTTTTCCCACGACCTGGATGATCGACGCCTCTCGCGGCGTCATTCTCCGTGGCGCGAGCTGGAACGAATTGTGGCAGCACGCTGCCGTCTTGTGGGGCATGTCGGCGGTCATGCTCGTGGTGGCGGCGGCCCGATTCCGCAAGCAACTCGGGTAGTCCAGCGGCTGCCTCAGACCAGAAGCTCACGCCGCGCGAGAGGACGACGCCAAAGGAGCGGGAGCGATAGCCACGGCCGCCCGCTCGACCTTTCGCCCCGTTGAGCCCGCACGCATCGCGGCAATGCCGAGCAGCAGGCACCCCAGCGGGATTGCTGTCGCCAGCCAGCGACAGGCCCGCTCCACACGATCCAAGCGGGGACTAAGTGCGCTCCCCAGGGGCAGCACCACGTTGTCGCTGGCGGAGTGCACGATCTGCAAGTAATGCTCGATCGTCGGCTCAGGATAACCCGCGGCACTCAGCACTTGGTCGATCAGCGGCGCAGAAGATTCGTGCTGCCATTCCGCAATTCCCATGGGATAAACAACGCCATAATCCGGGTCCGCGACGCGCCAGCCTGTGGGTGTCTCGACTTCCAGCACCACGTGGCCAGACAGCCCCACAAACCGGCAAGCCAGGCCCGCCTCTTCGGCCAGCGACTTGAGAATCTGCGAGCGTTCGGAGCAGTTGACGAGCCCGCCGGCCAGCAGTAGCTCGGTATTCTGCGTGCGGGCCAGCGGCGCGTAGAGGTGTCCCAGCGTCCACTGTAGCCAGTTCTCGGTGATGGCGATTCGCCGGCCGTCAGAGTGAGTGGTCCCCTCGTAAATTCGGTGCGTCGCATCCGCCAGATCGAATGTCAACCCGCTCCGCAAGCTTGCTACATAGGCGTCCAGCGAGCCTGGTTCAGGCGGGGCGCTTCGCAGCGAGTACTGGAGCGCCAAGCAGATGATTTGCAAGCTGAGCAGCGCCGCGGCACACAGCGAAAGAACACGTCCCGCGAGTCGAATGCCGCCGGGCATTGACCACAGCTTATTTCTCAGGCTGACCATCGATGGGCACCCTTCTCCGCGGTGAAAGGCGCCGTTCGAAGGCGCGGCACAGACACCCCAGATGATCGGACCAGGGTGCGTTGAGGCGTCGGTCCGATTGGTTGCCGGTGAATACTTGATTCCGGCAGGGGCGCGGCGATACGATGAGCCCAACCATCAACCCGGGCCTCCGGGGATGTGGCGAGAACCGCTCGGGAGCCACGAACTCCCGGGCGGTTCGCTTCGTTTGCTGGCAATCCGGCCGCCCACTGGCGGCCTGGAATTATTCAACTCCTGGCGGTGCCGCGAGTCTCGCCAAACGAAAAATATTTGTTTTGGCCAGAAGTCGCTGCAAGCAATCAGCCAACAGCAATTCGCCAGCGGCGGAGCTTTATTTGTATTCCCGCCAGAGGCCACCCACACGACGCTCGTGAGGATGGAAATTCGCCTTGTAGGACATGTGCGGCGAATGGGCGACGTAAAAGCCCAGGTACAGATAGCGGCGGTCGGACTGGCTGCACAGCTCCGCCTGCTTGAGGATGGAGTACGTCCCCAGGCTGAGGTGAGCCAGCTCGGGATCGAAGTAGCAATAGACCGCTGACAAGCTGCACTGGCCCGCGTCGGCAATCGCCACGCACACCAGGCGGCGATCGAGGTAATAGCTGATTTCCCACGTGTCGCAGCAAGTCTCAGTCAGGAATTCCGCGTATCCTTCCTCGTCGATCGGGCCGTCGCCGTGCTCCAGGTTCCTCAGGCGACGATGCAGATTGAAGAGCTGGATGCGAGCGCGATCGACCGTGGGGGGGCCGAAGCGCACCCTGAGCAGGGCGTCCCCTTTGCGCAGCACGCGTCGCTGCGTGCGGCTGGGAATGAAGCGCATCAGGTCGAGGCGAATTGGCTCGCAGGCGTGACAATGCGGACACTGCGGGCGGTAGAGGAGCACGCCCGAACGACGGTCCCCCTCGGCTAGCTGCCGGTCGAATTCTTCCGGCGACAGCCTGGCCAGGGGAAAGCGATGCGGCAGGCGGGCCGTGCGCCCTGGCAAATAAGCGCATGGGTGCGTGTCGTCGAAGACCACGATTTCGCCGTAGTGCATGGGTCGTTGCTCGGCGAGCGACATCACGAGGCTTAGCGCTCAAAACGCCTGCGGCGGCGCGCCGGCGTGTGGATCATTATATCCGTCGAACTCCTGATAGCGCTGTGGCGTCGGCGTCTCAAAGCGGGTGAACTCCTTGTGCCATACAAGATTGACTTCGCCCACGGGGCCGTTGCGCTGCTTGGCAATAATGATCTGTGCCTGGCCGGCGTGTTTTTGTTGCTCGTCGCCCCGGTGGTAATACTCCTCGCGATGGACGAACAGCACCACGTCGGCGTCCTGCTCGATGGCACCCGATTCGCGGAGGTGGCTCAGCCGGGGAATGTTCTCCTTGCTCACTTCGGTCTGCCGATTGAGCTGCGCCAGGCACATCACCGGCACTTGCACTTCGCGGGCCAGGCCCTTGAGCCGGCGGGCGATTTTGGCCACTTGCTCCTGCCGCGGGTCGCGCGGATTGTCGGGCTCGATGAGCTGCAAGTAATCGACCACGATCAGGCCCAGGGCGCCGTGCCGGCGCTTGATGCGGCGGGCGGCGGCGGCAATTTCCGTGACCGTGCGACTCGGTGCGTCGTCCACGAAGAGCGGCGCCATGCTGACGGCGGCCGATTTTTCCACCAGCCGCAGCCGATCGGCCTGGCTGATGGTGCCGTTGCGCAGCCGATGGCCGTTGACGCGGGCCACCGAGCACAGCAGCCGGTCGGCCAGTTCCAACGATGACATCTCCAGGCTCACAAACAGCGTGGGGACGTTCTGCCGCAGCGATACGTCCTCGGCCACATTCATGGCCAGCGCGGTTTTGCCCATCGACGGCCTGGCGGCCAGAATCACTAGTTCGGAGTTGTGCAGGCCGCCCGTGCGGGAATCGAGATCGCTAAAGCCGTAATCGACCCCGCTGGCATGGTGCTCCCCTTTCATCCGGGCGTCCAAGCGGTCCATTGCCACGTGCAGCACGTCCTTGATGGTTTGCACGCTGGAGTCGCTGCGGCTGTCGAGAATCGAAAAGATTTTCTGTTCGGCCTGGCCCAAAAGCTGCGGCCCTTCCTCCGCTTCGTCGTAGGCGTCTTTGAGAATCTCCGTCGCCGCCAGGATCAGCGAGCGGTAGGTCGATTTCTCCCGCACGATCTCCGCGTAATAGACGGCGTGGGCCGCATTGGAAACGGCGTTGACGATCTTGCTCAAATAAGCCGAGCCGCCGACCGCCTCGAAGTCGCCGGCAGTCTTCAGCCGGTCCATCAGCAAGGTCAGGTCGATCTTCTTGTTCCCTTCGTGCAACGCGCACATGTGGGCGAACAAGCGGCGATGAGCGTCATCGTAGAAGTCGTCGGGCCGCACCAGCATCACGACGTCGTCCAGCACGTCGGGAAGGAGCACGATGCTCCCCAGCACGCCGATTTCGGCCTGCAAATCAAACGGCGGCTGGCGATCCACCAGATCCGTCCCCAGGAGCGGCCGGCGCGGCGCGTCCGTGCGTTCGATGCGGCGAGCTGTGCTCATGCGGAATCCTCCCTGAAGCGGTGCTTCCCACTTGAACGCTGGCGATTATACCGCCGCCCTTCAGGGGCGCGGGCTAGCCGCCCTTCGCGCAACAAAAAAGCCCGCCACACGCGTGCGGCGGGCTGCTAGATCGGCACGGGAAAACCTGTCGCTCCCGCCGGCTATTTCTTCTCGTTCTTCTCGGCTTTCTCCGCTTTGGGAGCCTTTTCTGTCTTGGGGGCCCTTTCCCCCTTCTCGCTTGGCTTCTCCCCTTTCTCGGCTGCCGGCTGCTCCGCCACCACGGTCGGCACGACCCACACCTTGAGCTCCGCGTCGATCTCCGCGTGCAGATGAACCTTGACCGTGTACAGCCCGAGCTCCTTCAGCGGGCCTTCCAGCCGCACCTGGTCGGACGTGATGTGGAATCCGGCCTGCTTGAGTGCCGCCGCAATGTCGTTGGCGTTGACGCTGCCGTAGAGGTGCCCCTCGTCATTGGCGTTGGCCTCGATGGTGATGCTTTGCTTGGCGATCTGCTCGGCCAATTGGCGCAGGGTGGCCAGGCGGGCTCGCTCAATCTCCTGTAGCTTGGCGCGGTGCTTTTCGACCATCCGCTTGTGGTGATCGGTGGCGATCGTGGCCAGACCCTGCGGCAAAAGGTAGTTCAGGGCATATCCGCGGCGGACCGCGACGACGTCCCCCTGCTTGCCCAGGTGATCCACCGACTGGATCAAGAGGAGCTGCACCTGGTGATTGTGCCCCTCGGGCTTGGGGAGCGGTTTGAAGCGGCGTTTGGCCGCAGTGTTCTTGCTCATGTCAGTCTTTCCTTCGTATCGCGCAACCGGGCCAAACTATTTGGCCCGCTAACCGGCGGATAATTTGCGAGTGATGGTGATTCGTGATCCGCGCTGCTGTCAAAATGGAATGTCATCTCCTGGCGGAGGCGCTGCTGGCGGCGTGCGAGGGGGAGCGCTTCCGCGTGGCGCGGATGCCGGCTCGGGCTCAGCAAACTCGCTTTCGTCATAGGCCGGTTGACTACCCTGACTGCCGCGACCGGAGCCGCCGCCCCCTTGTCGGCTGCCGAGCAATTGCAATCGCTCGCCAACCACTCGCAGCTTGTAGTTTTTCTTCCCGTCCTTCTCCCACGTATCGAGCTTTAATCGTCCCTCAATGAAGACGGGCGAGCCTTTGCTCAGGTATTCGCCGGCAATCTCCGCTGTGCGCCCCCACAGGGTCACATCGACGAACGTTACTTCGTCAACCCATTCACCTTGCTGATTTTTCCTTCGGTCATTAACCGCCATCCCCATCTCGGTCACCGCAGTTCCGCTTTGCAGGTACTTGACCTCAATGTCCCGGGTTACGTTTCCTAACAGGATGACTCGATTGTGGCTTGCCATATCGATGATCCTCCATTTGGCGGCGAAGGAGCGGGCCGAGCCCGTACATGAACAATTGACCGCTAAACTAACCGATGCCACGGCGGCGTGCAAGCTGCGCGTATGCGGCGATCCCGCGGTCTACTCCACGCCGGCCGCCACCGGCTCCTCGGCTTCGGCGGTCTCGGCCACTGCCGCGGTCTCCACTGGCCTGGCCCGGCCGCCGGTCTTGGCGTGCTCGACCAGAGCGTCCACCAGCCGCGGCTCGACCAGTAGCGTCAGCGTTCGCAGGACGGTCTCGTTGATCCGCAGCTCGCGGCTGAAATTGGTCAGCTTGCTTGGATCCAGTCGCATGTACGTCAGCCAGTACGTTCCCTTGCGGTGCCCCTTGATGGGATACGCCAGCTTCTGCTCGTTCCACAGGCGGCTAACGAGCACCTCGCCTCCCAGGCTGGCCACCAGGTTCTGGACGATCGCCGCCACGCCATTTGGATCCTGCGCGTACTTGTTCGAATCCAGGATCACCATGTTCTCGTAGACGTTCTGGGCCAAAGCTCGACTCCTATGCGTTGTATTGGTTCATGCAGTGGGCAATGCCGTGCTCGACCCAGGCGACCACCCCCTCGGCGGCCCGATCCAGCGCGGCTTGTATTTCCGGTTGCTCCTCGGCGGTAAAACGGCTGAGCACAAATCCCGTCACGTCCCGCTCCGGCGGCGGCAGGCCAATGCCGACTCGCAGCCTCGCGATCTCCTCACAACCCAGCCGCCGAATCACATCATCCAGCCCCTTCTGTCCGCCGGACGTTCCTTTGGCCCGAAACCGCAGTTTGGCCAGCGGCAGGCTGAAGTCGTCGCAGACGATCAAAAGGTCGCTGTTCTCAATCTTGTAAAAATCCCGCGCCTCAAGCACGCTCGTGCCGCTGAGGTTCATATAGGTCAGCGGCGTCAGCAGCAGCGTTTTGTGGCCGGCGATGGTTGACTCGACTACTTCTCCGTGAAAGCGAGCCCGGGGGGTCGCGGTGGCAAACCGGCCGGCCAGCCGCGAGAGCACCTCGAACCCCACGTTGTGTCGCGTTCCCTTGTACTGTGTGCCTGGATTCCCCAGGCCGACGATCAGCTTCATACCGGCCGCCCCCAGGCAACCCGCGGCGGCACTACTCCTCCTCCGCTTCTTCCTCGGCGGGCTTCTCCTTCTTGATCAGTTCCGGCTCGACCGCACCTTCCACCGGCGCCGCCGCTGGTTCTTCTTCCACCACCTTCGGCGTGATGCACTGGGCAATGACCGCGTCGGGATTGGTCACCAGCTTGGCTCCTTGGGGGAGCGGCACGTCGGAGGCATGGACCGCCTGGTCCAGGTGCAAGTCGCTGATGTTGACCTGGATCTTTTCAGGAATTGAAGCCGCCGGGCATTCGATGTCGATCTCGTGCGTGATGAATTGAATGACGCCCCCCTCGCTGATGCCGAAGGCAGTTCCGCGCAGCTCGATCGTGACGGTGGTATCTACCAGTTCCGTCGCCGAGACGCGCATCAAATCGACGTGCAGCACCTCCTTGCCGAAGGTGTCCCACTGCAGTGCCCTAAGCAGGGCGCTATCGGCCACCTCGCCGCGGAGCGTGAGCAGCTTGCCGCCGCGCTTGATGACGCTAAAAAGGTCTTCGGCAGAGACGGCCAAATTGACATTGGCCTCTCCATGGCCGTAGAGGATGGCTGGGATCATCCCCTGCTGGCGGAGGCGGCGCATCCGCGAGGAGCCGGTTTCGTTGCGCGACGTTACGTTGAGCGTATCAGCCATGAATGGATGTCTCGCAGGCGATTGATGCGGCAAGCCTGGCCGCCGCAAGTCCCTTACTGGCAGCGAACTCGGACGAAAGGGGGCCGCAAGGGAAACCCCTAATTGTGCCAAAATTGCCGCCACTGACAAGCCCGACGCGAGGAATTTGCGCGGCTTCTGCGGCGCGGCGAATACCTGTCACCCTCACACTCTCACACCCCGACACTTGAGCGGGTGTGCGGGTATGCGGGTGTGAGAGTATGAGGTCGGCCAGTCCGAGGTCGTCTTCACTTGCCCGAAGTTACAGTGGGGAGTAAGGTTAAGTCGAGAGTGCCTGAAGTTAGTTAGAGCGATATTTCCCCATCAAACAAATGCCCAAAGCGACCAAGAAGGTTTTCGAATACGTTGAGCCCATCGGTGCCCGCGTGCTGGTCCGCAAGGACGACCCGAAACGAGAGACCAAAGGGGGTATCGCCCTGCCCGACGCGGCGGAGATTCCAACCATCACGGGCCGCATCGTTTCCATCTCCGCGCAAATCGAAAACGATGACGATCTCCCTCTGCGGCAATACGACAAGATCCTCTTTCACCCCAAGAATGCCATCCCGGTCGATTTCGAATCGGACAATCAGCTCTTTGTGATCCCCGTGGAGGACATCGTCGCCGTCTTTCGGCGGGAATCGCCCGCCGATAAGGACGAAACGTAACCCTCCTGAAATTGTGGTTACAATGGTGCCGCAGTACGGCCAGGTGGCCGGTCTGCCGCAACCATGAGCGACGTTACGCGCATCCTGGCACAGATCGATTCCGGCGACCCCACCGCAGCTAAGCAGCTTTTGCCGCTGGTCTACGACGAGTTGCGGAAGCTCGCCGCCGCGAAACTGGCCCATGAAAAGCCAGGACAGACGCTCCAGGCAACGGCACTTGTACACGAGGCTTACTTGCGGCTAGTGGGAGGCGGCAAGGGGACAGGAGACAGGCAACAGGGGACAGAGGACGGAGGTCAGAGGTCAGAGCTCAGAAGCCAGGAATCTGGCAATCAAAATCTGTCTCCCGTCACCTGTCCCCTGTCTCCTGCCTCCTTCCACTCCCGCGGCCACTTCTTTGCTGCCGCTGCCGAGGCCATGCGGAGGATTCTGGTCGAGCAAGCGCGGCGCAAACAGAGCATCAAGCACGGCGGCGCTCATCGTCACAGCCCAGTTGATCTGAATGCCATGCCGCTGGCCGAGCAGCGCGATCCGCTGCTGGTCCTGGCGGTCCATGAAGCGCTCGACCGGCTGGCCCAGAAGTCGCCCCGCAAGGCGGAGCTCGTCAAACTGCGTTATTTCCTGGGCTGTACGCTAGTCGAGGCGGCCGACGTCCTGGGAATCACAGCGGCCGCTGCCGAAGAGGACTGGACTTATGCCCGGGCCTGGCTGCGGCGGGAGTGGCTCCGCGGCCAGGCGCGCGGAGAAAACTAGACTCCTTGACGGCTTTTTCACCGGGGTCCGACGCCGAATTCTCGCACTGATTGCTGGAGGGACGCCATGTCAGACAAAGAACTGACCGACAGTGCCATTTTCAAAGCGGCAATCCATTTGCCCGCCGAGCAGCGGGCGGCATTTCTCGACCGGGCGTGCGGCGACAACTCGGAGCTGCGCAGCGAAGTGGAGTCGCTGCTGGTGGCGCATGAGCAGGAGTGCTTCTTCCTCAATCTTGAGTCCGCGACCGTCACGATCGAGCCGGAGCCAGAGCCGACCGAACGGCCGGGAGTAATCGTTGCCGGCAAGTACAAGCTCCGCGAGCAGATCGGCGAGGGAGGAATGGGGACCGTCTGGGTCGCGGACCAACTTGAGCCGGTCCGCCGCCGCGTCGCATTGAAGCTCATCAAGCCGGGCATGGACACGCGGCAGGTGCTCGCGCGCTTTGAGGCCGAGCGGCAGGCGCTGGCGCTGATGGATCATCCCAACATCGCGAAAGTCCTGGATGGGGGCATGACCGGCCATGCGCGGCCATATTTCGTGATGGAGTACGTGAAGGGAGTGCCGATCACCGCCTACTGCGACCAGGCCCGATTGTCGATCCCCGAGCGGCTGAAGCTCTTCGTGCAAGTCTGCCAGGCGGTGCAGCACGCCCACCAGAAAGGAATCATTCATCGCGACCTCAAGCCGTCGAACATTCTCGTCTGCATGTACGACGGGCAAGCGATTCCCAAGGTCATCGATTTTGGCCTGGCGAAGGCGATCAGCCAGCCACTCACGGAGCATACCCTCTACACGGTGCACGGGATGATGGTGGGCACCCCGCTGTACATGAGCCCCGAGCAGGCAGAGTCCAACAACATTGACATCGACACGCGATCGGACGTCTATTCGCTGGGAGTCATCCTGTACGAGCTGCTCACGGGATCGACGCCCCTGGAACGCAAGCGGTTCAAGGATGCGGCATTCCAGGAAATTCTGCGGCTGATCAAGGAGGAAGAGCCGAGCAAGCCGAGCACCAAGCTCAGTTCGAGCGAGAATCTGGCCAGCGTGGCAGCCCAGCGTGGGGTCGAGCCAGCTCAGCTTGGTCGCATCGTGCGAGGCGACCTTGACTGGATTGTCATGAAGGCGCTGGAGAAGGAACGATCACGGCGGTACGCAACTGCCAACGGCCTGGCGGGCGACGTGGAGAACTTCCTGCGCAATGAACCGGTCGCAGCTACCCCACCGTCGAGGGCGTACAGACTGAGGAAGCTCATCCAGCGAAATCGGGCTGCCGTGATGTCGGCAATATCGATTGCCGTGGCATTGGTCGCGGGCACAGTGATCGCCACCTGGCAGGCAGTGCGAGCGACGCAGGCCCGGGCGGCCGAGGCCGTGCAGAGGCGCGCGGCCGAGGACAGCGCGACGAAGGCGATCGAGTCCGCGATCGCCGAGAAGCAAGCAAAAGAGTCGGCGCTCAAGGATCGCCAGGAGGCAAACACGGCGCGCGATCAGATGGCGGCCTCCCTCGAGCGGGAGCGACTCACATCGTACGTTAACCGCATTGCACTGGCGCATCGCGAGTGGCTGGCCGGGGATGTCGGCCGAGCGCAGCAGTTGTTGGAGGATTGCCCCCCAGACCTGCGCAACTGGGAGTGGCGGTACCTGCTGCGGCTCTGCCATTCGGAGCGAGTCATCTTCCGCGGGCATGCCGATGCGGTGAACAATGTCGCCTTTAGCCCAGACAGCAGCCGCGTCGCCTCAACGAGCTGGCGGCAGATCAAGGTCTGGGACTCAGCCACCGGTAGCGAACTCTTCACCATCCCGGCAAGCGCCGGCGGAGGCGTGGCATTCAGTCCAGACGGGAATCGGCTGGTCACTTCCGGCTTTCAGACCGTGACCATCTGGGACGCTCACAGCGGCAAAAAGGAAACGGAAATTCGCGCTCATGAGTTCCTGGTCAAAGACGCGGTGTTCAGTCCGGACGGTGAGAAGTTGGCCACGTCCAGCGGAAGTTTGCCTGGTGCTGGACGGCGTGAAGGAGGCGAGGTGAAGGTCTGGGATGCCAAGACGGGCAAGGAACTCTTCCACTTCGCCGATCTGTCACACTGGGCCAATGGCCTGGCCTTCAGCCCGGACGGCAAATACCTGGCCGCCGGCATTGGGTCTCTGTATGCCATAGCGCCTGCCCAGCCGGGCGAGGTACGGGTGTGGGATGTAAGCAGCGGCAACCTGGTGCTCACGCTCACAGGACACACCTTTTGGGTAACCGACGTGGCGTTCAGCAGCGACAGCAAGCATCTGGCGTCGGCCAGCGCTGATCAGACGGTGCGCGTCTGGGAAATTCCGGAGGGGCGCGAGGTTCTTACGCTTCGCGGTCACACTGGCTGGGTGCGCAGCGTTGCCTTCAGTCCCGATGGACAGACTTTGGCGTCAGCCGGTGACGATCAAGTCGTTCGTGTGTGGAACACGGCGACAGGCCGAGAAACCAAAACTTTCCGCGGACACACTCAAGGGGTGCTCGCCGTGGCCTTTAGTCCCAACGGCGAATTACTCGCCTCCACAGGCGGGGGACCCGGCAACGCTGGGGAAGTGCGGATCTGGGACGCCGCGCTCAATCAGGCAGCTCGCACCTTTCTGGGACACACGGCTCCGGTGACGAGCGTGGCCTTTAGCCCGGATTCCAAACTTCTGGTGTCGGCTAGCAATGGGATGTCGAGCATCACACCCGGCGAGGCAATCGTCCGGCAAGTCGCCTCTGGCCAGACACGATCGGTTCTGCACCCCAGCATGATGGGCTTTTCGGCAGTCGCTTTCAGTCCCGACGGCACTTCCGTTGCCACCGGGGGCGATGAGGGGGTCAAGCTCTGGAACCACACGACCGGTGACATGATTCGACTTTTTCGAGTGCGTGTTTTTCCCATGGATGGCCTGGCGTTCAGCGCGGACGGCGAGCGCATTGCCGCCGTTGGAAGTGACGGTCTGAAGATCTGGGAGACTGCGACCGCGCGTGTCCTGCACGAATTCCAACCCCACACGATCCATGTGCACGATGTCGCCTTCAGCCCGGATGGCAGACGATTTGCCACCACGAGCTGGGGCGGATATTTGGCCCGCCAGGTTGACGGCGTTGAACGGACGGAACTTTTGCCAGCGGAAGTCAAGGTCTGGGACGCCGAATCCGGCAAGGAACTGATGCGAATGGCTGGCGGCGGACTTGGATTGGCGTTCAGCCAGGATGGAAAGCAGATTGCATCCGGGAGCCAGGAGGGGACGGTGACGATCTGGGACTCCAGCAGCGGAAAGGTCCTGTGTACCCTGCGCGGTCATGCCCGCGCAGTCGTCAGCCTGGCCTTTACCCGCGATGGGCGGCGGCTGGCAACGGCCAGCGCCGACCAATCGGTGAGAATCTGGGAGACTCGCTATGGACAAGAGGTGCTGGTGCTCCGCGGCCAGGATGAACCGATTGCCAGCGTCGCATTCAGCCCGGACGGTCGCTACCTCGCTTCGGCGAGCGCTGTGAATGGAGAGCCTGGGAAGGTTCTGGTCTGGGACGCAGGATCGACCCCATAGGGCACGCCGGTTGTCTCTTGTCGTTGGCACGGGGTTCATTCCCATTGCAGCGCCCGAAGCGATTTGCACACCCGACAGCGGCGCACCAGAATAGTGCCATGTCCGACGTCACCCGCATCCTGGCGCAGATCGATGCTGGCGATCCTTCGGCCGCCGAGCAGCTTCTGCCGCTGGTTTACGACGAGCTGCGGAAGCTGGCCGCGGCGAAGCTGGTCCACGAGAAGCCGGGGCAGACCTTGCAGGCGACGGCACTGGTGCACGAGGCGTACTTGCGGCTGGTCGAGGACGAGCCGCAGGAGTGGGACTCGCGGCGGCATTTCTTTGCCGCGGCAGCCGAGGCGATGAGGCGGATCCTGGTGGAAAACGCCCGTCGCAAAGGATCGCTCAAGCGGGGAGGCGAGCACCAGCGGCTCGATCTGGACGAGATCGAAGTCGCCGCGCCGCAGCGGCCGGGGGAAGTGCTGGCCGTCGATCAGGCGCTGGACCGCCTGGCGGAGCAGGACCCGGTTGCCGCCCAGCTCGTCAAGTTGCGGTACTTTTCCGGATTCACCATTCCTCAAGCGGCGGAGCTGCTCGATATTTCGCCCCGAACGGCTGACCGGCTTTGGGTTTACGCGCGGGCCTGGCTGTATCGCGAAATTGGCCGGGAGGTCGCGGCAGGCAGCAGCACCAATGCAGGCTAGGGAGTTTGGCGGGGATTTTTGGCGTGAGCGAGCGGGCGGATTTCGCATAGAGAATTAGCAAAGGTTCGATGTTCACTGGCAATTTCCGGTCAGGGCCATGAACGAGCGATCGGTATTTCTGGCGGCTCTCGAAATCGACGATGCCCAAAAGCGCGCCGCTTACCTGCGGGACGCCTGTGGCGACGACGCCAACCTCCGCCGCGGCGTCGAAGAGCTGCTGGCCGCCAGCGACCAGGCCGGATCGTTCATGGACGCCCCCGCCGCCACCATCGGCGCGAGCGACATGGAAACGGCTGACAGCCCAGAGGCGGCACTGGAGTTCCTTTCGCCCAGCGACCAGCCCCAGTCGCTCGGCCGGCTGGGGACGTACGAAATCGCGCGGGTCATTGGCCGCGGGGGAATGGGCGTCGTCCTAGAAGGTCGCGACACGCGGCTGGATCGCATTGTGGCCGTCAAGTTTCTGGCCCCGCAGTTGGCGGCCAATGCCGCCGCCCGACAGCGATTCTTGCGGGAAGCCAAGGCGGCTGCCGCGGTTCGGGACGAGCAGGTCGTGACGATCTATGCCGTGGAAGAAAAGGAGGGTCTGCCCTACCTGGTCATGGAGCTGATCGCGGGAATGTCGCTCCAGGAGCGGATCGATCGCGACGGGCCGCTGGCGGTGCACGAAATCCTCCGCATCGGCATGCAAACTGCCGCCGGCCTGGCCGCCGCTCACGTGCAGGGCCTGATCCACCGCGATATCAAGCCGGCCAACATCCTGCTGGAAAACGGCGTCGAGCGGGTGAAGATCACCGACTTCGGCCTGGCCCGGGCGGCTGCCGACGCCAGCGTCAGCCAGAGTGGCATTGTCGCCGGCACGCCGCAGTACATGTCCCCCGAGCAGGCCCGCGGCGAGGTGCTCGATCAGCGCTCGGATCTCTTCAGTCTGGGGCGCGTCCTCTACGCAATGTGTACTGGGCGGGCCCCCTTCCGCGGCACCAGCAGCATGGCCGTTCTCAAGCGGGTCTGCGATGAGGCGCCCAGCCCGATTCGCGAGGCCAATGCGGATATTCCCGATTGGCTGATTGAGGTGATTGCGAAGCTGCATGCCAAGAACCCCAGCGATCGCTATCAATCCGCCGCGGAAGTTGCCGAGCTATTGGGCCAGCGTCTGGCCGAGCTGCAACATTCCGCGCCTCTGCCACTCTTGGCAACCGTTAAGCCGGCTCCGGCTCAGCGGGCCGATCCCACGCGCTGGAAGCGCTGGGCTGTCGCGGCTGCGGTTTTGCTGGCTCTGGCTATCACGTTCGGCTTGGCCGAAGCGACGGGCGTCACGCAAGTCGCAGCGACGGTCGTCCGGCTGCTGACGCCGGAAGGGACACTCGTCGTCGAGACCAACGATCCAGGAGTGAAGGTCACCATCGAGGGAGACGGCGGCCTGGTGATCACCGGTGCCGGCCTCGAGGAAATCCGCCTGCGCCCCGGCAGCTACAAGGTTCGCGCCGACAAGGCCGGCAAGCCGGTTTCACTCGACCAGGAGATGGTGACCATTACACGCGGCGGCAAGCAGGTCGTGCGCGTGCGGCTGGAACGTGAGCCGGGGATTGCAGGCGGACCGAAATTGGAAAAGGGCGCTTTCGTGCTGCTGACCGGCAAGGGCGTCGCCGAGCGCAAGTTTGACACGCTGGCCGAGGCGGTTCAATCCGCCAGCGACGGCGACACAATCGAGATTCGCGGCAATGGACCGTTCTTGAGCCAGCCGATCGTCATCTATCGAGCGCTTACCGTGCGGGCTGGCGAGAGTTTTCGACCGGTGATCAGAATGGCTCCCGAAGTAACGCAGAACGATGCGAGCGCTTTGTTAGTGACCAATGCCGCTCTGGTGTTGGAAGGCATCGAAATGGATCGAGCAATTTCCGACGATCCAAGGAGTTGGGCGGTCGTTCGTTCCTATCGGGCGTCTCTGCGGGCCGCCAACTGTCGATTTGGCCGCGGCATTTGGGCGGGTCAACCGACGACTTGCGAGATCCGTAATTGTGAATTTCTCAGCGAGTATGCCAGACTAGGTATATCGCTTCACGCCGACACGAGAATTCTTTTGGAGAATTGCCTGCATCGATCAGAGGGAGGCGCGATACATCCCTACTATGATGTCCCCTTGCACGATGCATCGCTTCAAATCAGGCGAAGCACATTCGCTAGTCGGCCCACGTCGATCTGGGCCGTGTGCCGAAGTTCCTTGCCTATCTCGGGGGATCGAGCCGACGCGCCCCAGCCGCTTCACCTCGAAGTTTCCGAGTGCATCTTCGATGTCCCAACGGCGGTTGGTTTCGAACAGAATCTCAATAAGAAGGCGGACGAATATCGTCCTGAGGAAGCCGAGGCCGCCCTGCTTGGCTTGTTGCAGTGGCGCGGCGAGCGAAATCTCTTTGCCAAGGGTAGCCCTTCCTTGTGTTGGACCGTCGAGTTTAAGCAACTACCCCCGCGCGGTCCGAAGAGCCTGGAAGACTGGAAGGCATTCTGGGGGACTGCAGAGGCGGACTCGCTGGAAGGAAGCATCCGATTCCATGGTGGCAACCTCCTCTCTCGGACTGGTGAAGCCATCAAGCAGTTGACGCCCGAGGACTTCCGCCTCCGCGCCGACAGCCCCGGCTACCGCGCCGGCAAGGACGGCAAAGACCTCGGTGCCGACGTGGACCTGGTCGGCCCCGGCCCGGCCTACGAACGCTGGAAGCAAACGCCGGAGTATCAGGAGTGGCTCAAGGAGACAGGACAAGTCAAAGAGAAGAAGAATTAACCACCGAGGCACAGAGGACGCAGAGGAAAACCAAATCCGTTCTTCCCTTCTGTGCTCTCTGTGCCTCTGTGGTTCGAATGCGATTGAGAAGCGGCCGGTGAGGCCCTTACCGCCAAGCAAGCTCCCCATCGGCCACGGCACCGCCCCGGCGCTCGGTTTGCGCGCTCGGCCGATGTGTCTCCATTGTAACGCAGACCGCATGGAGACCCCCAATGACGACCGTCCTCATCGCAGCGGCGTTCCCCTGGCTGCTGATTGCCTTCGGAATCTGGCTGGGATATCAGCTCGTCCGCCAGAACGGCCGCATCCTGCTGCGGCTGGAGGCAATCGAGAGAAGACTCGCGCCTCGGTCACCGGCGCAGCAGCACGAGTCGGTCGGGCTGCCATTCGGCTCGATGGCACCCGATTTTGAGCTGCCCGATCTGACAGGCGTCCGCCGGAAACTGTCCGAGTTCCGTGGCAAAGACCTGCTGCTGGTCTTTTTCAATCCGAAGTGCGGGTTCTGTACCAAGATGGCTGCGGACCTGGCAGCGCTAACGCCGCAAGGAGGCCCAGGGCGCGCCGTTCCCATCGTCGTCACCACCGGAGATGTAGGAGAAAACCGCGGGCTGGTCGATGAGTTCGGCATTCGCTGCATCGTCCTCGTGCAAAAGGAGATGGAAGTCGCCTCGAAGTACCGCGCCCAGGGGACGCCGATGGGCTATCGGATCGATGCCGAGGGGCGGATCGCCAGCGACTTGGCCGTGGGGGCCGAGGCAGTCTTGAAACAGGCAGACCTGAATGCTGTTGGGCGAGGGTCTCCTGCCCCCGCCCGAACGATCGGAGACCTGCGGTCAGGCGTTTCGGCGAGGTCCGAGACCTCCGCCGAACATGGCTCTGTCCACAAGGGAAAACAGCCCGACCCGTCGCTGGCCAAGAGCCGGCTCAATCGCAGCGGACTCAAAGCTGGGGCGGTCGCGCCCGAGTTTCGGCTGCCGCTGCTTGCGGGCGGCGAATTGTCGCTAGCCGAGCTGCGCGGCCGGCGCGTACTGCTCGTCTTTTCCGATCCCAACTGCGGTCCCTGCGACGAGCTCGCGCCGCTGCTTCAGGTACTGCACGTCGAGCGGCCCGATTTGCAGGTGCTCGTCATCAGCCGCCGCGATACTGAGGCGACTAGCGCCAAAGCAACGGCGCTCGGACTCACATTTCCCATCGCGATGCAGCAGCAGTGGGAGATCTCGAAGGAGTACGGGATGTTCGCCACGCCGATCGGCTACCTGATCAATGAACAGGGAGTCTTGTTGAGCGATGTCGCCGTCGGTGTGGAACCGATCCTGGCACTCGCCGAAATGCCGCCGTCGTCCGGCGTCGGAGTCAAACCATCGCGCAACGGAAGGGAGGTCGCCCGGGCGTCCTGACGCTCGTTTAACCCGTAGCCGCAGGCGAGGCAAACGACGACGGACTTTACTCCTCGCCTGCGGCTACGGGTTAAACGACCAATTTCACACCTTGCTCTCAGCGATCGACTGTTCACCGAAAGTCACAATCCTTTCAGACGAAAGGCACTCGCCATGACCCATCACTGGGACGAATTCTCGAAATCCCTCGCTCAGCCCGTCCCGCGCCGCGAATCGCTGCGGCGATTGGGCGCCGTATTCACCGCCACCGTGCTCGCCCCGCTGGGGACAGGATTTGCGCGGGGCGGTCCTCCTCCCAAACAACCGGACCCGTGCAAATCGTTCTGCAACTGCCGCAACAAGAAGCAGCAGGACCAGTGCCTCAAGGTCTGCAGTGCGTGCGGCAACGACCCGAGCCGTCTCGGCGGAG
>DASRJP010000207.1:0-7196 GCA_035649415.1 Pirellulaceae bacterium
CGCGTTTTTCGCAAGCGGTCGGAATCTCCAGGGGAGCATTCTTGCAGCAGCCAGCCGTGCCGCATGCCTGGGCAAGACAACCAAATTGGGAAAGAACGGCCGCCCTGTGGCGTGCGCTACTCGGGCGCTCACCGCCGCCCGCGTTATTGGGCGGACCACAAAGGGAACGTTTGACCACAAGCGCTCTAATGTACACATTGTACTCAGAGCGGCCGCGGATCAAGCGGCGGGGACGGACAGGCAACAGGCAACAGGAGACACCCGACAATTTATTGGGCTTGGCGTGAACTGTGGCACCTGACTAACGTGGCTGATACAATTTGCGGCGCTGTCGGAGCCAGACGCATGACCACTGTCACTCGATGCTGCGGGCCCATCGACCGCCGAAGCTGGCTGACCATCGGCGGTCTCAGCTTCGGCGCGCTGGCCGCGGGCGGAATGCCGAGTTTGTCGCGCCTGTTGGCGGCCGAGGCGGCCGGTCAAGGGACGCGCGACGACTTCTCGGTCATCCTGTTCTGGGCCAACGGGGGTCCCAGCCATATCGACCTGTTTGACCTCAAACCCGACGCGCCGGCGGAGTATCGCGGCCCCTTCCGCCCCATCCCCACGAACGTCCCCGGCATCGCGATCAATGAGCTGCTCTCGAAGCTGGCCAGGCGGGCCGACAAGTTCACGCTGATCCGCAGCCTGCACCATGAGCGGGACGAGCATTCGGGGGGCACGCACCGATTTCTCACCGGCTACGCTTCGCGAGCGGCCAATCTCAACGATGCGGAGTTCCCCGAGATCGGCTCGGTCGTCGCGCGCAAGCTGGGAGCCGCGGCCAGCGACGTGCCGCCGTTTGTGGCCAATACCAAGCTCTACGGCAGTGGTCCGGCCTACCTGGGGCCGGCGTACGCGCCGTTCATGCCCAGTCCCAACCCGCTGTCGTCAACTGGCAACAATATCTACGATCCAATTCCCATTTATCCCACGCCTGGCACGCCGGATCGTTTGTCGATCTCGCAGGAAGGCGTGCTGACGCTCGATCGTCGAGCCAATTTGCTGCGCGGGCTCGATCAGCTTCCGCGCGATCTTGACGGCGCAGGAATGATGTCGGCGGTGGATCGCTTTCAGCAGCGAGCGCTGAACATCCTGGCCGGAGGCCGCGTGCGGACGGCACTCGACCTGTCGCGGGAAAGCGAGCGCACGCGGGCTGGCTACGGCGATACGCACTGGGGGCGGAGTCTGCTGACCTGCCGGCGGCTGATCGAGGCCGGTGTCCGGTTCGTGCAGTGCCAGGCGGAGTTCCGATTGCCGCCCCAGATCGGCCGCACGAGCAACTGGGACGATCACTCGGTGAACTCGCACATCTTCCAGGCCTACGAGCGGAAGCTGCCAGTGCTCGATCAGGCCCTGTCCGCTTTGATTGACGATATCGCACAGCGCGGTCTCGATCGCCACGTGCTGGTGCTATTCTGCGGCGAATTTGGCCGCACGCCTCTGATTCGCTATCAGGACGCCAGTGGGCGGCCGGGGCGAGACCATTGGTCCCGGGCGATGACCGTGTTTGCGGCGGGGGGCGGGCTGAAAATGGGACAGGTGATCGGCGCAACCAACACCCGTGCCGAGGAACCCGTGCAGCGCGCGATGGATAGCAATTGCCTGCTATCTACGCTCTACCACCGTTTCGGCATCGATCAACGGGATGTGTTCCCTGACCGGAGCGGCCGGCCGCTGCCGATCTTGCCTGCGGGCGAACCGATTGCCGAACTGATTTGATCTGTCCGTCGCCAAAGGCTTGGACACTCACGTTTCCACCGCCGGCTGATACTCCGCAGGATTCTGTATGCCGGCAGTCCAGGCCACGGCGTGACGACACGTGCGCATGTCGGGCGGAACTCGCAGGATGTACCGCCTGCCGGTGGACGGACAGTGCACGGCCACGCAGAGCAAGTCTTCACCGCCATCGAAGCGGATTCGCAGCAGTTCCCGTTCGCCGCCACGATCCCGATCGCGATCGATGACTTCGGCACGCGAATTCGCCACGAACCATTCCATGCCGACCCGGTCGATTAGCACTCGACGCAATTCCAAATTGGGTTCGGTAAGGATCTCCCGGAGGGTAATGCTCTCGGGGTCGAAAACGATGCGATCCGACACGGGCACGCCATGCCACAATATTCTCACTGAGCGGAGCGACCAAGGAATTTGACGCACTGACGTTCCAGCAAGGTCGATCCAAGACCTGGCCTTCATCCCATCGGGAAGAATTTCCAGGTTCGTGCAGCCACTGACGTCAAGATGTTCCAAGTTCGTAAGTTGTGGCGGGAGAACCACCAGCGAAGTGCAGCCGCGGGCTGTCAGGTGTTCGATCGAACGTGCCGCCCGAGCCGGAATCTCGTTCACGCGCGGACAGTTGCTGATGTCGAGCCGGCAAACCTGCAAATTGTCCGGAAGCTCTTCGAGCGCCGTGCAGCCTCGCAAGTCAAGGTCATGTACGCGGAGCGCAGGAAGCTTTCGCAGCGAGCGACAGTCACTGGCGTCGATCCGCTGCGACACTTCCAGGTCGGGCGGCAGCCACTCCACCGCAGTACCCCCAATGAGCAGTCGCTGGCAGCTTAAACCAGCGGGCAGTCGCCGCAGTCTGCGACAGTTCGTGACGTTGATGGTGCTGGCAGTTAGATTCGGCGGCAAAGAATCGAGGGTAGGTGTATCGTTCAAAGACAAGTATCCCTGCACGCGCATGCCTGAGGGCGCGTTTCCTTCCAGAATTCGCCGCCGTGCTTCCACGGGAGTCCATTGATACAGCGATTTCAGCCAGCCAAACATGACGCACATCCGTCGGCGAATCCCTAGTCCAAAACAAGCCGGTCGCGCCGATTCCGCAATGGATCATACTCGCGTTGTCGCCAGACGCGATACGTGCCCAATGGCAGGGAGATGGCGGCGTGTTCCTCATGGACAATGCGGGCAGCGTCCCGCTGCACTTCCACATACCATTCGCCCAAATGTTCGTAGACGATTACTCCGTCCAAATCCTCGATCTGATGACGATGGCCGGTCAGTTCACCCTCGGCTAAAACCCCGTTAGATTGCTTGACAGCTGTGGAGGGAATTGATTTCGCGTCGTCGATGAAGAGGTCTCCTTGTCGCCTGAGCATAAGTGGCTCCCATGTGGGCTTGATGTAGACTCGTTACGTCTCTCCGCGTGGTGGGTCGAAAGTGCACACAGCCGACGAAGGTGATTCCGCCAAACGAATGGGGCGATGACCGTAAGTACTATTCTGACACAACAAGCGACATGCTGACAGAGAAGCATGGCGCCAGTGTGAAAACCGTCAGGCAAGATCCAATTACGCAAGTATCTCCTTCAGAATCTTCCCCTCGCCGGTCGGGCCGATCAGCCGGTTGTTGAGGCCCTGGAAGGGGAAGGAAAAGGCGAACGGGTCGAAGCCCAACAGGTGCAGGATCGTGGCCTGGAGGTCGCGGAGGCTGACCGGGTTTTCCGTGATGTAGTAGCCGATCTCGTCGGTCGCCCCGTGGGCCAGGCCCCCCTTGATGCCGCCGCCGGCCAGCCACATGGTGAAGGCGAAGGGATGATGGTCGCGGCCAATGAAGCCCTTCTGGAGCGTGTCGCGGACGTTGTTTTGCATCATCGGCGTGCGGCCGAATTCGCCGCCCCAGATGACGAGCGTTTCATCGAGGAGCCCGCGCTGCTTGAGGTCCTTCAGCAGGGCGGCGACGACGCGGTCGATTTGCTGGCACTTGATTGGCAGCGTTTCGTCGATCGATTCGCCCGGCGAGCTGCCGTGGTGGTCCCAGCCCCAGTCGTAGATCTGCACGAAGCGGACGCCCGCTTCGACCAGCCGCCGCGCGAGGAGCACGTTGTTGGCAAACGTCGGATCATCCCCCTTGTAGAGCACGCGCGGGTCGGCCGCGTCCTCCGCCGGCGAGACGTAGCCCGGTTTGGCGCCGTACAGGTCGAGAATGTGCTGCGGCTCGCGGCCGATGTCCATCACGTCGGGGACCGAGAGCTGCATGCGAAAGGCCAGCTCGTACTGCGAGATGCGAGTCAGCGTTTCGTCGTCGCCGGTCCGCTCGTGGGCCAGCCGGTTGAGCGACTGCACGCCGTCGAGCATCTTGCGGCGCAGCTCGCGGCTCATCCCCTTGGGATCGGAAAGGTACAGGACCGGGTCGCCGACCGTGCGGCACTGGACACCCTGATAGACGCTCGGCAAAAAGCCGGTCCCCCATAGCGACTTGCCGGCATCGGGCGTTTTGCCGCCGGAGAGGAGGACGACGAAGCCGGGGAGGTTTTCGTTCTCGCTCCCCAGGCCGTATGTGGTCCACGCGCCGAGCGACGGATTGCCGATCCGCGGCTGGCCGGTGTGGACGAAGAGTTGCGCGGGGGCGTGGTTGAACTGGTCGGTGTGGACCGAGCGGATCACGCAGCACTCATCGACGACGGAGGCGAATTTCGGCAAGAGCTCGCTGATCCACTGGCCGCTTTGTCCGTGCTGGCTGTACTTGAATTGGGGGCCGAGCATTTTCGGCACCCCCTTGATGAAGGCGAACCGCTTCCCTTCCAGATACTGCTGCGGGCAGGGAGTGCCGTGAAATTTGGTCAGTTCGGGCTTGTTCTCGAAGAGGTCGAGCTGCGACGGCGAGCCGGCCATGTGGAGATAGATGACGTGCTTGGCCTTGGCGGGAAGGGGCGGTTGCTTGGGGGCGAGCGGATTGGCCGTTGTGCTCTGCGGCGCGGCGGACGCGGGGCGCTGACCGGCGAGCGCGGCCAGGGCCATGCCGCCTATTCCCAGACCGGCGGAGGAGAGGAAGTGCCGGCGGGTTTGGTCGCGGAGGAAGTCGAGGTGAGGAGTATTCATGGCGATTGTTTATCGTGTACAAGCCCGACGCGCCAGTGAGGGAAACGGCCGTTTGCCAGTGAATGCCTGTCCCTCGCTTGCGTGTCGGGCTTGTGAGGTCAATTCCGCATCAGCAGTTCGTCGAGGTTCAAGATCGCACTGGCAACAACAGTCCACGCCGCGTGCTCGCTGGCCGAGACTCCCTCCGGCGGTGTGCTATTTGCTTCCTTGAGGAGCGCCTCGGCGGCATCCGGCCTGGCCGAAAACTCGGCCAGCGCCTCTTCGTACAGCTTCTCGAGCAGTTCGATCTCCTTGCCGGTCGGCATTCGCGTCAGCGCCAGCCGCAGGCCGAGGGCGGCCTTGCAGCTCTCGCCGTGATCGGTCGCCTGAATGATCCGTTTGGCCAGTGCCGCCGCCGCTTCGAGATAGACCGGATCGTTGAGCGTGACGAGCGCCTGCAGCGGCGTGTTGGTGTGAATTCGCCGCACGAGGCACACTTCGCGGCTGCCGGCGTCGAACGTGATCATCGACGGGTAGGGGGTCGTCCGCTTCCAGTAGGTGTAAATGCCGCGGCGATAGCGATCCTCGCCGCTGGAGGTGACCCACTTGGAGGCGTTGTAGGTCGATTTCCACAGGCCGTCGGGCTGCGGCGGCATGACGGAGGGCCCGCCCATCTTGGCCGATAGCAATCCCGAAATGGCCAGCGCCTGGTCGCGCACGACTTCTGCCGATAGTCGCTGGCGACTGCCGCGGCTGAGCCAGACGTTGCGCGGATCATGCTCGCGGCGATTCGCATCGACAACAAACGCCTGCTGGTAGGTGCTGCTGGTGACGATCGACCGCACAAGCTGTTTGAGCGACCAGTGGCAATCATCGCGGTAATGGACCGCCAGCCAGTCGAGCAGGTAGGGATGCGACGGCGGCGAGCCCTGGGCGCCGAAGTCCTCTTCGGTCTCGACGATCCCCAGGCCAAAGAACCGCGCCCAGACGCGGTTAGCCATCACCCGCGGCGTGAGCGGATTGTCCTTGCTCGTGAGCCACTGGGCGACGCCGAGACGGGTCTGGGGCGCACCCTCCGGCAGCGGGCCGAACGCGGCCGGCACGTCAGGCTGCACTTCGTCCCCCGGATCGAGGAAGTTTCCCCGGTTGTGAATCTTGGTCACGCGGCGCTTGCCTTCTGCCAGCTCGCGATAGATCGGCAGCTTGACGATCTGCTTTTCGAGTTCGGAGCGCTGCGACTGGGCCGCGTCAAGGTCTTTTTTGAGCTGGGCGAGTTTGGGCGTCGTTGGAATTGGATTGAGGTCGGCCGCCGGCGCGGTCGAGAGGTTCAGGCGGAATTTGGCGAGCGTGAGCCGATTGCCGTATTGCTGCGAGAGGGAGGCTTTCAGCGTCATGCCGTCCGCGATTTCCAGCGGCGGGTCGAAATCGAACAGGGCGACGTGCCGCTGGTCACGCTTGGGGCTGACGGCCCAGCCGGTCTTGGTGTCGCCGTCGATGGCGGCAGTCACATTCCAGCCGTCTTGCGAGAAGTCGGCCCGCGGTTTGGCGAGCTTGAGCTTCTCCGGCTCTTTGCCATCGGCGATGCGCTCGACAGTCAACTCGGAGATGACGAAATTCGGATCGTCCGGGTTGCGGCCGAGCCCCTGTTTGCCGTCGAGGAATTTGGACGGCAGGGCTTCGATGCGGAGGGCCGTGTATTTCCCGGCGGCCGGCATAAGCGTCAGCTCGTAGACGTCGGACTCCGGCGATGTTCCTTCCGCCACGATGGAGCTGTCTTCCTGGACCTTGAGCGTCGCACCGCCGGTCGATTTCGCCTCGCTCGCCTTCTGCGGCTGCCATTTCTTTTCCTCTTCGGCGGCCAGGCCTGTCGCCGACTCCTCTTCCTTCTTCACTTGCTCCTTGAGCGACGCAATCTGCTCATCGAGCTTTTGCCGCCGCTCCTTCTGCTCGTTCGTCGGCAGCGGCAGCGTCGGGCCGTCGTCACCCCGGTCGGCGTCCTCGGTCTGGTTGAAGATCGCGTAAAAGCGGTAGTAGTCGGTGTGGGTCAGCGGGTCATACTTGTGGCTGTGGCACTTGGCGCAGCCCATCGTCAGGCCCATCCAGACCTGGGCCGTGGTATCGACGCGGTCCTTGACGGCGGCGACGCGGAACTCCTCGTCGTCGGTGCCGCCCTCCGTGTTGGTCATCGTGTTGCGGTGAAACGCCGTCGCCATGCGCTGCCCCAGAGTCGGGCTCGTCAGCAGGTCGCCGGCGATTTG
This sequence comes from Pirellulaceae bacterium, assembly GCA_035649415.1. Lineage (GTDB taxonomy): Bacteria > Planctomycetota > Planctomycetia > Pirellulales > Pirellulaceae > DATKDU01. Next base: position 7,103 of record DASRJP010000207.1, read on the forward strand.
CTCAACAGTGAACTGGTCGTAGGGCAGGTCGCGGTTGAACGCGTCGATCACCCAGTCGCGGTACCGCCACATGGTGCGGCCGAGGTCTTTTTCA
>DASRJP010000208.1:0-3957 GCA_035649415.1 Pirellulaceae bacterium
GGGCCGCGCAGCAGGGGCAAGTCTGGCGGATGGCCGACGCGGGCGTGCGGCCTGCGCTCGCGCGGCGGCTGGTCGATCGGTTTGCCCATGTGGGGATCGCGCTGCGACAGAACGACATCTCGGAGCTGGTGAATGTGCTCACGTGCCATCGGCGGCAAGTGCTCGTGCAGCGCTGGATCGGCTGGGTCGGACAGTTCTCGGCCAAGACCATCACGCCGCGGCTGGCTCGCCTGCTGGCCAGCGCAGGACGCGACCTCGTCCTGCCGGCAATAGGAGAAGAACGGCTGCACGACTGCCTCTGCCGCTGGCTTGATCCGCCGCACTGCCAAATCGCCATCGATGCCAGCGTGCGAGGTCCGCTAGTCCAGTGGCTGCGCCGCACGGGTGCTTATCAGGCGCTGGCCGGCCAGGCCGCCGTGACGCCGCCGTCAGTGCAAAAGGTCCTGCGTCGGGGCGAACCAACAGAAGCGGAGGGTACTTCCTCTCGAGCTGTGCGTGCCGCGCAAGAAGCGCTGTTGACGATCGCAATTTCCGCGCTGCGGACCCTCCTGGGCCGGCGCTGCGCGGACCTGTGGCGTGCGGAGGCCGGCTGCGAGCCGCCCGTGGTCCCGCTGGCCCGGGCGCTGAACCTCGTCCGCTGGATCGGAAAACTCGACCAGTCACAGCGGCAAATGCTGCGCGAGGTGGGAAGCGCCTGGAACCGCTACGGCGGAGCTTACAAGTTTCAATTGCCGCAGAACCAGGCCTGGATCGCCCGCCTAACGGCCAGCGGCCGCGACCCGTCTGCCTGGATGCAGTCGCGCGGCGAATTGGCGACTCTGGCGGGACAGTCCGTCAGCGTGAGCATCGCCCGCGATCCACGCGAGATCCTGATGATGGGCGAATACTTCGCGACCTGCTTGAGCATCGGCCAAAGCAACGAGATGTCGGTACTGGCCAACGCCTACGATGCCAACAAGCAGGTTGTGTTCGTCGTGGGGAAAAGCCCCGCCGGCAGGCGGCAGGTCGTGGCGCGGCAGCTCATTGCCGTCAGCGGCGATTTTCAGCTATTGGGCTACCGCTGCTATATGGCGATCGACAAGCAGCGAAAGGACGATCGCGAAGCGTGCCTGGCGCTCGTGGCAGCGTTCTGCGGCCGACTGGCGCGGCGCTGCGGCCTGACGCTGGCCAAGGACGGCGAGCCGGAGGAGATTGGCAGCCACTTCTGGTACGACGACGGGACTTTTGCCTGGCACGCGGCAGCGCACCAGGCGTCGAATGTCGACGATGGCGGTCATCAGGCGGCAAGTCACGCTTTGCCACTACTGACGGGTGAGGCGTGCACGGCACCGTTCAATGGGGGCCTGCTCGTATGAAATTGCACGTAAGATTTAGTGCAGGTGAGCGAACACTAGCCTGATCGCGCCAATCAATCGCTGGCGTCTATAGACAAATGCCGATGCACCTCATGGGACAACTCGCCTGCCTGGCCGCGCTCTTGCTCTGGACGCTGCTGGTTCCGTGGATGCCGCAGGTGACGGGGCTTCCCAAACACCGCGTTCTTGAAATGCTCGTGTTTTGGAGCGGCTGGGGACTGCTGCTCGTTGGCATTTGGCTCAGGCCGGCGGCCGCTGCTATTGAACCAGGCAACCATTCGGGCCACTGGAGTGCGCGACTTGCGGCCACGGGAATCTTGCTCGCGGCCTGGGCGTGCCTGCTGTCACTCACCAACCTGCTGTTCAGCTCCGTGCAGGGCGCCGGCATCCGCGTGCCGGGATTCGACCGCGCTGAAATCCTGCTGCCGGATTCGGCTTTCATCCTGGACTACGTCCTGTTGGCTTTCTTCGTCCCGAGCCTGCTATGGCAGATTCCGTGGCTTTTCGTCGCGCATCCACTTTCCAGCGGACAAGCGAACCCCATTCGTCCGCTGCGATTGATCCTGCTCGTGTTCTTCGGTCTGGGGTTGGGGGCCTTCGGCCTGACATGCCTGATGTTTCTGGCCAATCGCTGGTATGCCCTGTTTTGCGTCATCGTCACATGGCTGGCCAGTTGGCTCTTCATCGTGCTGGTCTATGAGCACTACTTGTGGGCCAAAGGGCCGCCGAGCGACCACGATATTAGCCACGGGGCATAAGCTTGCCGCGCAACAAAAAGCGGCACTGCCGGAGACTTCCGACAGCGCCGCGGAGGCTGGCGAAATTGTGCCTGTAGGCTACCGTTTCACAAACGGGTTGACAACCATCTGGGTTCCCACGGCGGCCGCTTCGCGATCCAGCGGCTGCACGTAGGTCGCCTTGCGGATCATCTTCTTCTCACCGACGTTCTTGGAGGCGAAGAAGGAGTTGTCGATCATCACCGGCGCCATTTTCTTGGGAGCAGCGGCCATCGCCGGCGCGACCTGCACTTCAGCCGCCATCATCGGGGCATAGTAGCCCGGATAGGCAAAGGGGCTGGGTCCCATCGGCCGCGTGACCATCTCGTAGCTGTAGTAGACCGGCGGATGGGCTGAAAAGTACGGGATGTTGTCGTCCGCCGTCACTTTTCCTTGGCCGTAGCCATCGACAAAGCCATAGCCCCAGTAACCGTATGGTCCCTGAGCGTAGGCTGCTGCTGGCAGCATGGCGGCCAGCGCGATTCCGAGAATCCACTTCGAAAGTCCAGTCATGTTCGTAATCCCCGATGCAAAGCGTGGTACCTGTAGCTTCGATGCCGCTGAAAAAATCTGCGTCCTCCACCAGTCCACCCTAATTGCAACGCTGCCGGGACTCAATGGCTCGCGCGCTCGCCAGCGAAAATTTTCAAAAAAAGCGGATGTTAAGGTTCTTGAACATCGCGGCGCCGTTTCCGCCGCATCCCTGCTTGTTCTCGGCGCTGGTCAGTTGATAGCGTGGAACTAATGAGTTCGACCAAAACCGCCTTCGCGAAACGCCCTGCCCGCGCTTTAGCCGCCAGCAACGGGGCGCTGCGCGCCTGCGTGGGGCTGTTTGTCGTCGGCACGGATACGGGCGTCGGCAAGACCTATGTCGCGGCCCGGATTGCCGACGAGCTTCGGCGACGGCGAATCAAGGTCGGGGTCTATAAGCCCGCGGCCAGTGGCTGCGTGCGTCAGGGGCGGCGGCTAATTTCCTCCGATGCGATCGCCCTCTGGGAAGCGGCGGGCAAGCCGGGGGACATCGAGCGCGTCTGTCCGCAGCGTTTCGTCGCGTCGCTTTCCCCCCATTTGGCGGCGCGGGAGGAGCAGCGGCAGATCGACAGCAACCTGCTGCGCAAGGGGCTCGACTATTGGCGCCGGCGGAGCCAGATCGTGATCGTCGAGGGAGCGGGAGGCCTGATGTCCCCCATCGGCGACCAGGAGTACGTGGCCGATCTAGCCAAGGCCTTTGGTTTCCCGCTAATTGTCGTGGCGCCCAACAAGATCGGTACGATTAACCAGACGTTACAGACGCTGATTGCCGCCGAGACGTACGGCGGCGGCCTGAAAGTAGCCGGCATTGTGCTTAACGATATCTATCCCCCGGGACGAGTGCCCGATCCCAGCGTCGTCAGCAACCGACTGGAGCTGGAATTGCGCTGCGTGCCGCCGGTCGTGGCCCAGCTAGGCAACGGGGCGGTACAGTTCGACCGGGAAGTGGATTGGCTGGCACTGGCCACCGACAAGGAAATCCCAATGACCAAGCCCCAATGACCAATGATCCCTCCGTTGGTCATTGGGGCTTGGTCATTGGTCATTCGGCGGCATCTACGCTCCCGCCGTAACCGTCTCGGCTCGGGCTGGCTGCATCCGGCTTTCCGCCAGCGCGGTATTGGCCGTCAGCGTCATGGTCACCGTCCAGCGGCCGGAAGCATCGCCGCGGATCTGCCAGTGCGGCAGGACGGCAACCGATTGGTGCACCAGCTCGAAGCCCCCTTCGGATTGACTGACGGTTTGAATCGGGAACGTCCAGATGTGCGTGGGGCGGTTGGCCGTCAGCTGCACGT
>DASRJP010000209.1:0-8106 GCA_035649415.1 Pirellulaceae bacterium
CGTCCGCCGCCAAGCGTTCGGCATTCCTGCCACCGAGCGCGACAAGCTGGCCGAGCCGTTCCAGATCAGCCGGCCGACCAAGCCGTACACCGACATGACCTTCAAGATGGGAAAGAAAGGTTTCCCGGCCATTTGCATGACCCAGCACTCCTGCCGCGTCTTTTGCGATTGGCTCACCGCCAAGACCGGACGCTACTACCGATTGCCGACCGAGGCGGAATGGGAATATGCCTGCCGCGCCGGCACGACCACGGCCTATTCCTTCGGCGACGATCCAAGCGAGCTGGGCGAGTATGCCTGGTTCTACGACAACAGCCACGAGAAGTACGCCAAAGTCGGCACCAAGAAGCCCAATCCGTGGGGGCTGCACGACATGCACGGCAACGTGCAGGAGTGGGTGCTCGATCAGCACACGACCGACTTCTACGTCCAGTGCAAGGAGAAGGGCACTGTGAAAGATTCGCTGCGCATCCCGCTGGAGGAATACGGCCGGGCCGTCCGCGGCGGATCCTGGGACGCCGACGCCGAGAAATGCCGCAGCGCGGCCCGCGAAAAGTCGATCGAGGACTGGAAGCAGCAGGACCCGCAGGTGCCGCAGAGCATTTACTATTTCACCGACGCTTTGAATTTGGGCTTTCGGATCGTGCGGCCGCTGACCGTGCCGACAGCCGAGGAGCGGGTCACCAAGTGGGACAAGTCAGAGCCGCCGCAGATCGACAAGGAGAAGACGGTAGGGGAGTGACGCTAAAGGACCAATGACTAAGCACCAATGACCAATGAATACAAGCGGGTTGGGTTGTAGTCATCGGTGGGCCCTCTTGTCTTTTGCTGCCTCCACTTCCTCTTTCCAGTATCCCGGCAGCCGATTCCACGGATTTCTCCCCTCGGCATCGGTGACGTAGAAGTACCCGACGCGCTTGGCAGGAGCATCGCGAAATGCCTGCCGCATCTCGTCCTTTGACTTCACTCCGTAGAGCAGCACCGAGAATCGGTCCGCCGCAAAATCCTTCGTCCACTCTGGCGGCTGGTACTTGTCGAGGCCGGTTCCCCGCTCGTACAGAACGATCACCGGCTTTTGCGGCAGCTCCGCATACTCTCGAGCGCAGCTTGTTCCCGGATTGCTGACAATCAGCGCCTTGTCGATCTTCGCCGCCGCATGGGCGAAGCACTCGCCGGCAAATGCCGCGTGCTCCGCGCCGCTGGGCTGCTCGTCAAAAAAGATGCCCTGAATGCCGGGATAGAACTTGACCCACGCATCGACCTTGGCCATCACCTCCGCCGCCGGGCGCTTGGCATAGCTGAGCGTGACGTAGCCGATGAGCTTGGCCTTGGACGACCTGGCCAAGCGCATTACTTCTTCGTAATTTGGATCAACGCGGCGTCCGGGGCCACTGGCGGGATTGACGATCGCCACGATTGGCGTCTCACTCGCCGACGCGAGCAGTTCCTTCCACGCGGCCAGCCCATCGCGCGAGGGATAGAAATAGGCCGGCACGATCAGTCGAATTGATGTCGCCTTCGCCTGCTCCTGGGCTGTCGCCGAACCCCTTGCTATTGAGGTCAGAATGACTGCCGCTGCCAGGGGGACGCAGAGTCGCGACATGGTAGGACGCCTTCGAAAGCGGTATCTCGCGGGCCGACTAGTTTGCGGCTTGCCGCTGCCGCGCCACTGTCCGATGGTGTTGCACGCGCGCAAATTCTGCTAAAAAACAGCGTCGGCTTCGCGTCCGAATTATACTGCCAAATCCGCGGCTTCCGCGGCCAGCAAGCCGATTGCGATTGACCTACCTCTCCACGGACTTATTGCGATGCCCCGAACGAACACCACCACCCGCCGTCAGTTCATCAAAGAATCGACCACCCTCGTTGCGGCCGGCACCCTCGCCGGTATGACGGTCCCACTGGTCCACGCCGCCCAGGACAGCACCGTGCAAGTGGCCCTCGTCGGCTGCGGCGGCCGCGGCACCGGCGCGGCGACGAATGCCCTCCGCGTCAAGAGCGGCCCGATCAAGCTCGTGGCGATGGCCGACGCCTTCAAGGACCGACTCGATAACAGTCTCGGAAACCTGCAGAAGGACTTCGATAAAGAGTTAGACGTCCCCATCGATCGCCAATTCATCGGTTTCGACGCTTACCAGAAAGCCATCGACTGCCTCAAGCCGGGCGACGTCGCCATCTTTGCCACGCCGCCGGCATTCCGCTGGGTGCATTTCAAGTATGCGATCGAAAAGGGAGTCAACGTCTTCATGGAGAAGCCGGTGACCGTGGACGGTCCGAGCACGCGGAAAATGCTCGAACTGGCCGAAAGGGCGAAGGAAAAGAACCTCAAGGTGGCGGTCGGCCTGATGTGCCGCCATTGCGAGGCCCGCGCGGAGCTGTTCAAGCGGATTCAGAACGGAGAAATCGGCGACCTCATCACCCTCCGCTGCTACCGCATGCACGGTCCCGTCGGTTCGGCCTTCTCGGCGCCGCGACCCGACGGCGTCAACGAGCTGGAGTACCAGATCCGCCGGTTCCACAGCTTCCTGTGGGCCAGCGGCGGCTGCTACAGCGATTTCTATATTCACAACATCGACGAGTGCTGCTGGATGAAAAATGCCTGGCCCGTGCAGGCCCAGGCATCCGGCGGACGGCACAACCGCCATTACATGACCGAAATTGGCAAGGGCGAGGACATCGACCAGAACTTCGACAACTACTCGGTCGAATACACGTATGCCGACGGGAGCAAGCTGCTTTTGTACGGCCGCACGATGCCTGGCTGCCACGACGAATTCGCCAGCTATGCCCACGGCAGCAAGGGGCTGGGGATCATCTCCACGTCATCACACACGCCGGCCAAGTGCCGCATCTACAACAGCCAGAAGGAAGACAAGTCCAAGCTGGCCTGGGAATTTCCGCAGCCGGAGCCGAATCCGTACCAGCTCGAGTGGGAACACCTGATCGACGCCATCCGCACCGACCGCCCGCACAATGAGGTCAAGCGGGGCGCGGAGGCGAGCCTGGTCACCGCGATGGGGCGCATGGCGGCTCACACCGGCCAGATCATCACCTTCGACGACATGCTCAAGTGCGAGCACGAATTCGCCCCGAATGTGGACAAGCTGGTCCTCGGTGGCGAAGCGCCGATCAAGGCCGACGCCAAGGGCCGCTATCCCATCCCGCTGCCCGGGATAGTCAGCGATCGAGAGTATGCGGGGTAAGGCAGACGAAATGACCAATGACCAAGCACCAATGACTTATGACTTATGACTCCCATTGGTCATTGGTGCTTGGTCATTGGTCATTTGCCCTCCGCCCGGACTTCGAATCAACCCGCAAGTTCAACTGCTCGTCGTCATCCGTATAGAAGAAGAACCCAAACATCATTTCGTTTACCGTCTGCGGGCCGTGCTTGACGGTGGCGGTTGCGTCGGGGTTGAACGGGTTGAAGGCCGAGTTGTCGAAGTGGGCGATCGCTTCGATCCGCGTCCCCTTGGGGAGTTTTTTCGTGCCTGGCTGCCAGCGATAATTCTGCTGCCAGTCGTAGTGGTAGTTGGGGATCGAGAGCAGGGTCTCGACTTTGCCGTTGGGCGTGTGGGCCAGGAAGGTCATGTCTTTGCCGCGGAGGTGCATGTGGGCGAACATGCCAATGCCGCTGGCGTCGCAATTCAGCGTACGGCTGGCGGCAACTTCGTGGGCACTGGCCCCTGGTGGAATGGCAAAGCGACTGGTGGTGCACTGCACATGGTGCAGCTCTTGCTGGACGACGCTCCGCGGAAAGCGGAAGCCGACGGACATTCGGTTCTTCTCCGGTTTGCCAGTAGTCGTATAGTGAATTTGCAGACCGACGACCGAGCCGGCCGGGATGCGGAACGCCACGCCGTCGCCAAGATGCATCGCGGTGCCGCCGGGGACGCGTCCGGTGATGAAGTTGCCGTCGCTGAACTCCTGGCCCACCTTCCAGTACGCCATGTTGCAGTGGTGCACGACCGCCGGATTGCTGGGCAGGATTTCCGCGGCCGAGATCCACGTGTCGGCCAGGAACACGTGCGGCATCACGACGTACTTGTAATCGACAAATCCTTCCGCCGGCAGTTCGTGCGTTTCGATGGCGGTGAGCGTCAGATCCGGCTCGCCGATTTCCCACTGGGAGTCCGAAAACTTCAGCGGCGGCGGCGCTTTGAACGCATCGCCGGCGGCGCGGCCCGTTTTTAACCAGGCGACGATCTGCTGCCGCTCGTCGGCGGTTAGCCCGCGCTGGTTGACGAACGAGTGCTTGCGGTGGGCATACCACGGCGGCATTCGCCGGTCGGAAACCGCTTCGGCGATTGCCTCCGCCTGAGCCGAGACTTCCTCCAGCGTGACGAGGGAAAACGGCGCAGTGCCGCCCGTGTGATGGCATTCCTGGCAATGCTTCTGTAGAAGCGGGGCGACGTGCTCGTGAAATGTCGGCGATTCTTCTGGCGGGCGGAACTGCGGCAGCGTGATCAGGCATCCGTCCACTTCGGTCTCGGCAGTGGCGATTTCGCGGTCGCCCAGAAGATCATCGAGCGCTCGCTTGAGATCGTCGCTCTTCACGTCCGGCCGAGATCCGCCCAGCCGATACTGATCGTCGATTCGCCCGCGATAGCGGAGCCTTCTGCCGCTATCCAGCACGACAACTTCCGGCGTCCGCTCGATGCCGAGCGCCTTCGCGCACGTGCCATCGCTGTCCTTCACCACCGGGAACTCAATGCCGAAGTCGATCGCCTGCTGCGCGACATCCTGCATCTCATCGTCCGCGCCGACGTTGACGCTGGCAAACTGCACCCCTTGCTCGCGATACTCATCTGACAGCCGCTTGAGCTTGGGCCAATACTTCTGCACCAGCGGGCAGGTCGTGCTCGTGAACACCAGCACGTACGCCTTCTTCTGGCCAAAATTGGCCAGCGACCGCGACAGATAGCGAATATCCTTGAACGTCAGCCGCGGCACTTCGTCGCCAATCTTGGGCAGCGCTGGATCGGCGCTGATGGCCGTCATGGCCGCAGTTGCTATCAAGGGAAAGGCAAGTGCGAAGCGCATTAATTAGTCCTACGACGACGAACGCAGAAGTGGTGTGTGCGCCACGCTATCGACAGTGGGGATGCGTGTCAACGATTTCCAGTGGGCCGAGGGAGAAGGGGTCGGGAGTCGATTTCGGTCGATGATTCTCCAACAGCAGAATCGTTCGCCGAAATCGACTCCCGACCCCGTTGGGCTATCCCCGCAGCCGTTTTGCGACCTCTGCAAAAATCCCGTGCATCGCCTCGAGATATTCCTGCGCCTCGGCCGGCGGCATTACCAGCGGCGGGCTGACGCGGATCACCTTGCCAGCCAGCGGCCCGAGGAGATGGATAGCACGGCCGTGCGAGTCGCCGCGGTAGCAGGCTTCCACGCACGCATTTGCAACCGCGTCTGCTGGCGTGCCACCGACCGGGGCACATTCCACGCCCCACACGACCCCTTCGCCGCGGATATTGGCGACGGCGCCCGTATTTAGCAGATTGAGCAGTCCCTTTTCGATTACCTGGCTGAGCTGGCGCGCCCGCGCCAGCACGTCGGTCGTTTCATACTCGTCGAGCGTCGCCAGCACGGCCGCACTGGCCAGCGGATTGGCGCTCCACGTGTCTGAACCTTCGCCGTAGTGCATGGCGGCAAACAGGTCCGCCCGCCCCACCGCGGCACTCACCGGCACGCCGTTGCCCAGCCCCTTGCCCAGCACCACGATGTCGGGCTCTACCCCGTATTCCGTGAACGCAAACAGCGATCCCGTGCGACCAAAGTTGGCTTGCACTTCATCGAGGATGAAGACAACGTCATGCTCGCGGCAGAACCGCTCCAGAAGCTGGACGTACTCCTTCTGCGGATGATACGAACCGCCGCCGCCAAGATACGGCTCGGTGATCAGCGTGCCGATGCGGTTGCCGTGCTCGTCCCACAGCCGATTGAGTTCCATTTCATACGGACGCAAGTCAATCGACTGTTGGCGACGCTGTACGCTGATGCATTCCTCGCGCGGGAAGCTGATGAACTTGACCCGCGGGTCGCGCTCGGGATCGGCCTCGCTACCGGTGACCGCGCCGGCCAGCCCCTTCTTGCCATGAAAACCGTGCCGCGTGCTGAGGATCAGGTCGCGGCTTTCTTCCCGGTCGAGCGACGCCCAGAGCGCCTTCTGGATCGCTTCGCTGCCGCTGGCAGCCCACAGGACCTGCTCGCAGCGAGCGCCTCCGGACTGCTCTTTCATCAAGGAAATCAGCCGCTCGCAGCAGAGAGTCTCTACCTCGGTGACGGCGTTATAGCCATTGAGCGTGACGGCCCGGCAGAACTCGCCCCCTTGCTTGATGGCCCCCAGGCCCAGGTAATCGATCACCCGCTGCCACCAACGGACTGGATTGTGGCCGAGGTTCATCACCAATACGCCGGAGCTGAAGTCGGCCAGCTTCCGCCCTTCCGGCGTGTAATGGTACGAGCCGGCGCTTTTGGCCAGCACGGCCAGGCTCGGTGTGAACGTCCGCAAGCAATGGGGCTCAACTTCGGCCAGGCGACGGCGGATGTCGTTGGAGACGTCTTCGCCGGGATGCGTGATGACGGGGACGAGTTCGGCTGTTGCGGTCATGGTTCAAAGTTCCAGATTCAAAGTTCAAGGTTATCGAGACGGATTCACGTGGCCGGAGTACATGACCTCAGGCTCAGACGTCCCTGGTGCGAGCAGTACCAAGCCGCCGAGTTTGTGGTCGATTTCGACGATGCAGTTAGGAACGCCCGCGGCGTGCTTGGCGAGAATCGCTTCCATCGCCTGCACGGCAGCGACTGTTTGACGGTCCGATGAGACGTCGTTGTAGGAGAGCTTACGAGCCGCTTCGAGCCGCTTCGTTCGCTCGCTCGAGGGCCCGCCGAATTCCACGGTCGCCAACTCGCGGACGAACCGTTCGAGAACTTCGATGCCGTAGCCTCGCTGCGAGCGCTGCCCCCACGGTTCGAGAATTTCGCCGTTGTAGTGGTTGTTGATGTTGATCTTCCGCGCCAGCGGCGTCCGCCCTTCGACCGTGCATTCCACGCCGCGCTTTCGGCTGTGGCCGTTCCAGACGCCGTTGTCGAAGCGGAACTGCACTTCCTGATCGACGTAGCCGGGGAAATTGTCCGGCGTGACCCAGCTCGTGTGGATGTCGAAGGCGGCCTCGCGACCGTCGGCATATTCGTAAATCATGCGGAGCTGCGTTGAGTCCCACGTCGGGCCGTCGGCCGGGCCCACGATGCCCCGCTGGCCGGTGCAGGCGACGCTTTTCAGCCGGCCGCCGAACGTGAAGTCGATCAGCTTGATGTAGTGGACCGCGACGTAGGTCCCCGGATTGCGGCCCACTATCCACTCGGCGAACTGACTGCCGCTGATGCTCTTGGGCTCCATCAGCGTGCAGTAGCCGGTGTTGACGTGCGACAGTTCGCCGTCGGCCACGAGAGTTCGCAGCTTCTTATGGTCCGGATCGAGCAGCTTGTGGTAGACGACCTTCGCCAGCAGTCCCTTCTGCCGGGCCAAAGCGTCCAGTTCGTCGAGCTCCGCGAGCGACAGGACCGACGGCTTTTCGATCAGCACGTGCTTGCCAGCAGTTAGTGCCGCCTTGGCCGACGAGAAGTGGCGGTTATCGGGGGTGGCGACGCAGACAAAATCGACGTCGTGTGCCAGGAGCTGGCCGATCGAGTCGGGCTCCTTGATGCTGACGAATTCGCCGATCTTCCCAGCCGCCGCCTTTTTGTACGCTTCGGCCCGACTGCCGGTCCGGCTGGCGACGGCGGCCAACTCCACACCGCACAGGCCAAATGCCCGGTCGTAAATGCCGCCCGCCGCGTGTGCCTGCTCGAAGAACGGCCGATAGGTCTCGTCAAAGATCATCCCCATGCCGACCATGCCGGCGCGGAGCAGATGGTTTTCGGTCATAAGTGGATTCACAACTGTGGACTGATCCTGTATAAGCGCTTACAATTCAAATTGAACCTGGAACAAGTGAATTCACTTTAGCCCCGTTGAAAATGGCTGTCAAGCAACTGGGATCGCCCACAGCGGCTACCGCTGGTGACGACGCTTCTCGCGTCGATGAGGTCTACGAG
>DASRJP010000210.1:0-3749 GCA_035649415.1 Pirellulaceae bacterium
CATCCTCGGTTACCTGAATCGCATCGGTCACGGTCCGATGCAAGGGATTGAGCACATCTACTTTGGCCACACGCACGACGCGCTCTCGCACTACCGGCACAACCACGTGACGTTTCACAATCCCGGGGCGCCGATCGCGGGACTCGATTTCCGCATTGTGCCGACGGTCTCGTAGAACGGATCTCATTCCGTTCGAAACAAGCGTGACATCTGGCGGCCGCAGAAAGTGGAAATGGAGCAATTTCCGTTCTACAAGCTGGCCTGGTGACAAAGAATGCAGCTCTGCTGGAGTGCCGCAATCGTGCGCTGCGTCAGCGCCGCGCCCTCTTTACCCGCTGCGTGGCAGCGCGTGCAGCAGGCGTGCGTTGTCCCGCCAGAAGGTCGGGCCGAAGAATCGTCCACAGGCACAGTCTCCTGACCCGAAACGACTCCCGACCCCATCGCCGCCGGCATTCCCGGCAGACAAACCCTGGGCAAGTTGAGTGCCGCCAGGCGCACGAGTCCCTCGGCATTCGGCTGATGGTGCTCGCTTCCGAGCACCGGAGCAATTTTCAGTTGCCCTACTTCGCCCTGCTTGTTCTGCCAGAAGACTCCCGCCAGCAGAGTCCCCAGCGCCAGAGCCAGCACCGACGCGGCCAGGAAGCGAACGGCATAGAGCCACTTCTCCTGGCTGGTGATCGATCGCGGCCGCGTTTCACCGCGGTCCATGATCATGCGAATTCGCGCGGCCAGCGCTCCGTCGGCCCGCTCGCACAGGTCTTCGTCTTCTTGTGCCGCGCCGTAGGTCGGCAAATCGGCCTGCTCTCCCACCGGCAATGCCTCGTGCAGCAGCGCCACCGCCGGGCGCAGCGCCTCAGCAAGCTGCCGGCATTCATGGCAGGCTTCCAGGTGCCGCTGGACGGCCTCGTCCTCCCGGCCGCCGCTGGGAAACGGGCCGCGGGTCAAACAATCGAAAACCTGGTCGCAAGTCACGAGGAGCTTCATGGGGTTTCTCCGGTCACGCGCGGCACTGCCTGGCTTTCGCCGAGCCACTGCGATAACTGCATCAGACCCAGCCGCACGCGGGTCTTGGCGCTCGTCAAACTGCACCCTTGCGCCTCGGCAATCTCCTGGAACTTGAGGCCGCCGAAAAACCGCAGCCGCACGGCGTCCGCCTGGTTCTCCGGGAGCCGCGCCAGAAGCTGCTGCAAGTGTCCGGCGCTTTCGCGGGCCAGTAATCCCTCTAGCGGCGATGCTTCCTCGCTGGGGACGAGAGCCGCGTCAACGTTGCCCCCGCGGAGATTGGCCGCGGCCGAAAGCGCCCGGTGCTGGCGACCGATTTTTTGGGCGGCCCGCGAGCACTGGTTGAGCAGGATCGTCCACAGCCAGGTGCGAAAGCTGTACTTGGAGTCGTAGGTGTGCAGCCACTTGAGGGCGCACAAAAACGTCTCCTGGACAACGTCCTCCGCCAGATCGGCTTTGCCGAGCCGGCCGCGAGCCACGAAATTCAGCGCTCGCTGGTAGCGCTCGACGATCAGGTCGAACGCTTCTCGCCGGCCCGCCAGAACCGTGGCGACGAGCGTACCGTCGGGCGTGTTAACATCCAGCGCGGACATTGGTTAGAGCGGCCGGGCGGGACCAAACGGGGGAGGCGGGAGTGGCTAAGACCCATTCTTCTTGGCGGCGCGCAAGTTCGCAAGAGATGATAGCGCGGAAGTGGGAAAAAAGGGCAGGGCAATTTGTCGGAATGCTGGCAAAAAATCCCGCCGCTATCGCCGGCGCTGGCCGCAGCCTTGCCGTCACGCATAAAATTCTGTGAACAAACATCTGAAAGGAGTTCGTCCGTGTCATCAAACGGCTCGTGGCAACTATCCCCGGCTGATTCCCAGCGATTCCTTCGGCTGGCGGACGACGGTCCGCGCCTGGGGCCGGAAGCAACTGGGCCCCGGATGCCGGCGGCCAGCGATGCCGACGTGCTGGACGCCTACTCGCAAGCAGTGATCAAAGTGGTGGAGCAAGTGGGTCCCAGCGTGGTCGCCCTGTCTCCGCCGCGTGGTGACGAGCGGGGCGGCAGCGGCTCGGGGGTGATCGTCACGCCAGATGGCTATGCTTTGACCAACAGCCACGTCGTGGCGGGGCGCTCGCGGCTTACCGCGACGACCGAGGAAGGCGACCGGCTGGAGGCGACGCTCGTCGGCGACGATCCGCCGACCGACTTGGCGCTGCTCCGCCTGTCAGCGCGGGAATTGCCGCACGCCGAACTGGCCGACAGCGAGCAGCTTCGCGTCGGACAGCTTGTGATCGCGATGGGCAATCCGCTGGGGCTCCAGTCGACCGTCTCCACTGGCGTCGTCAGCTCCCGCAAACGGAGCCTCCGTGGCGGCGACGGCCGACTCATCGAAAATGTGATCCAGCACACGGCCCCCATCAACCCCGGCAATTCTGGCGGCCCGCTCCTGGACTCCCGCGGCCGGATTGTTGGCATCAATACGGCCATCATTGCTTTCACGCAGGGTCTGGGATTTGCCGTGCCATCACGGACGGCGCAGTGGGTGGTGGGAGAACTGCTGGCCCATGGACGCGTGCAGCGGCGGTCGCTGGGGATTGCCGCCAGTTCGGCGCCCCTGTCGCGGCGGATGGTGCGCCAGTTCGACCTGCTGGGCGAAAGCGCGATCGAGATTCAGTCCGTGGTCCCCGGCGGGGCGGCCGACGAAGCGGGCCTGCGGCCGGGCGATTTGTTGGTGGAAGCCAGCGGGCGAATTGTCGAGTCTCCTGACGACCTGCACCGCATCCTGAGCGGGCCGCTCGGCACGCAGTCGCTCGACATGACGATCATCCGCAATGGAAAACTGCTGGAGCTGCGCGTGCAGCCCAGGTGAGATCGCGCCGCGCGGAGTTACATCCACGTCTGCAGGAGCGGCCACCACATTTGCCATCTGGCGGATAAGCTCCTAGGCTGAGGCGCATGAGCGACGTCACGCGGATTCTCTCGCAGGTCGAATCCGGCGATCCGGCTGCCGCCGAGCAGCTCCTGCCGCTGGTGTATGACGAGCTGCGCAAGCTGGCCGCCGCAAAGCTAGCCCACGAGAAACCGGGGCAGACGCTCCAGGCGACGGCACTGGTGCATGAGGCGTATGTGCGGCTGGTGGGGCGGCCAGGGGTCGGGAGTCAGGAGTCAGGGGTCAGGGAGAAGAATCACGAATCCAACCTGAATCCTGACCCCTGTCGCCTGACTCCTTCGTTCCACTCCCGCGGCCACTTCTTTTCCGCCGCGGCCGAAGCGATGCGGCGCATCCTGGTCGAGCAGGCGCGACGCAAGGACCGCCTGCGTCACGGCGGAGGGCACCGGCGCGTCGAGCTCGACAGCCAGGCCGAAATAGCCCACGAAGAAGATGAGAACCTGATCGCGCTGGATGAAGCTTTGCGGCGGCTGGAAGGGGAGGAGCGGGCCGCTGCCGCCGTCGTCAAGCTGCGCTATTTCGCCGGGCTGACCATTGAAGAAACGGCTGAGGCGCTCGCTATCTCCGTCCGCACCGCCAACCGCCATTGGGCTTACGCCCGGGCCTGGCTCTACCAGCGATTGAGTTGACTCGATTTCGGAGCACGGATTCCACTCCGTTCCCTCCTCTCCCAAAAAGGGAACTTGCTTCGTTTGCCAGCAGCCGATGGAAATCCGCTGCACGGCATTTTTCGTGGCACAATTCTGCCCCGTTCGTCGCACTATCTCTTGAAGGCCCAACAGGCCCGGGATGGCTCTCATGCCGACTACA
>DASRJP010000211.1:0-5886 GCA_035649415.1 Pirellulaceae bacterium
CGAGTCGTCGCGCTGGGCCTCGGTGCATGGAACTGAGTATGCGGCGGCGACGGGCAAGACCGCCGCCACGCCTCAAGACATTTACGATCACGCGATCAAGCCCTATGCCGTGGGACTCGATTCGAGCCACCTCACGTATTCAGTGACCTGGAACACGAGCAACAGTCCCGCGCATTCGGAGACGGTGGACGGCAAGTCGGTGAGGGTCTCCAACACGGTGACGGTGCAGGTGAATTACAACTGGATTCCCGAAGCCTACCTGGGCGGAATCAACTTGAGCAGCAGCTCGACCTCGGTCATGTCTTACTGAAGGGTGGAGGCTATGAAGCATCGTTCGCGAGACCGCCGGGGCGTCATCGTCGTCCTGGTGGCCCTGTGCCTGGTTGCCATTCTCGGCGTCACGGCGATCGCCATCGACGGTGGAATGCTGATGGAGCAGCGCCGCAGCGTGCAGGCGGGCGCCGACGCGGCAGCGCTGGCCGCCGCCGAACAGCTGTACGAGGGCTGGTCAACCAATCAGGGCCAGGACAATGACGGCAAGGCGAGCGACACCGCTTTTCTCACCGCCAGCGCCAACGGATTTACCAACGACGGCACGACGTCGGTGGTGACCGTCAACATTCCGCCGGCCACTGGTGACCACGTTGGCCAGGCCGGCTTTGCCGAGGTCAAGATCACCTACTATCAGAAACGCGGCTTCAGCGCAATCTTTGGCTCCAGCAAACTGCCTGTGAATGGCCGGGCCGTCGCGAAAGGAAAAAAGGGCGGCTCCAATATCGGCGTGCTCCTGCTCAGTCCCAGCGCCCAAGGGGCCCTGACCATCACCGGCTCCGCGGCCATCCAGGTCGATGGCAGGGTGGTTGTCAATTCCACGCATACCAAGGCGGCCATCAGCAGCGGCAGTGCCAGCCTGAACAGCAGCCAGATGGATATCGGAGGGGGTTACAGTTCCTCGAGCACCTCGTATTTCCATGCGGATCCTGGATCGGTACAGACGGGGCAGTCCGCGGTCTCCGATTTTCTGGCCGACGTGCCGGTGCCCGATAAATCCGGGATGAGCGTGCGGAGCAGCTCCATCTATAGCGCCACCAGCGGCGAAACGCTCCAGCCCGGCCTCTATATCGGCGGCATCAAAATCAACAGTCAGCCCAACGTCACGTTCGCGCCGGGCATTTATTACTTGGAAGGCGGCGGACTGACGATGAGCGGCGGCGCGGCGAGTCTGACCGCCCTGGAAGTCATGATTTATAACGGCAGCAATTCCAGCGGCAGCACGGGCAAGATCACGCTGAGCGGCGGCGGTGCAGTGAAGATGTCGCCACCCGCAGGCGGCGACTATGCCGGCATGGCCATCTTTCAGGACCGCACTGCGACCTCCGTCATGACCCTGTCGGGCGGCAGCACTTGGGACTTCAAAGGGACCATCTATGCCGCCAAGGCGGCCGTGACCGTTTCCGGCGGCAGCGGCGCCTCGATGGGTTCACAGTACATTTCGGACACGCTCACACTGTCCGGGTCGAGCGCGTTCCAAGACATTAACCCCGACGACGGCTTCGGGCCAAGAGATATCAAGCTCGTTGAGTAGCGAGCGGAACAACCCGGCGTCCAGCAGCCAGCGGACGCCGCAGCCAGCCCCAGCCATAAGCTAGGGTTGGCCGGAATCGATTATGTCCCTAGGCCAGGGTCGCCACAGCAGGCGTAGACCTGGGCCATCCAATCCTGATACGGGATTTCAGCCATGGGCCAGCACAGCCAACGTCGTCGTCTGTTCATCGATTATCCAGTCCAGGGCACACTGCTGCTACGCGCCGTTTTCTTCTGGATGGTGACGATCATCTCGCAAGTTCTGATGGTGCTCTTCTTCGCGCTGATGACGTCCGACTCGATCGCGGACTTTCACCTCCGCGGTCAGCAACTGTGGTGGCATTTGGAGCTGGTGATGCTCGCGTCGGCCCTTATTCTGCCTGCGCTCTTGCTCGATTTGCTCCGCCTCAGCCACCGCTGGGTCGGGCCGATTTTCCGCCTGCGAGCCGCGCTCCAAGCCCTGAACCGGGGAGAACCAATCAAGCCGATCGCCTTCCGCGACGGCGACTTTTGGCAGGAGCTGGCTGCCGAATTCAATCAGTTCGCCGAAGAGCTGAATCGGCTGCGATCCGCCAAGACCACGTCGGACGAACTTGTCGGCGTGGTCGACGCTGATCGCAGCACCGCCGTCGGCGGCTAAAACGGGATGTCTTTCGCGACATTACCCGCCGCAGATCTCTGCAGGGGCAAAGGGGACGCTTTTCCTCTGGCTCATCCCGTCTCAATGCACGCTTTAGCCAGTCTAAAGAACTAGCATTGGGGTCGAATGTGGGAAAAACCGTCAGGAACACGCTCTTGGCGGCCTAATAACGTTGAGTACGGAGAATTGACCACGGAGAGAAGTGTGGCAGGAAAACTGAACAATTGGCGCGTCTGGGCAGCAATCCGCGTGATCGGCTTGATGGGCTGCTTTCTGCTTGCCGCTAATACCGCTTCTGCCGCAATTTTGGGCGGGGTTAATCTCGGCAATCTCACGAACTACCTGTTCGTTTTCACCAACGGCAGCCAAGATGCCAATTGGCAGGGTGCGAGCAAAGGATTTGTCGGCGACGTGGCGGTGAACGGCCTATCGGCGGACGAGCGCAGCTCGGGGACTGTGCCTTATGCGGGCACTATCTACTCCAATGCTGCCACGCTCGGAGCCTGGCAGGACATTGTGGACGACAATGTCGGTCAGGCCTTCGGGGTGACAGGCGATGTGGCGCGACTCGCCGGATTGGGAACCGATCTGACAAGCGCGTTCGCCCAAATCAACGCGTTGTCGCCGACAGCGGGCTATGCTTCCGTCGCGGCCGGCTCCCTCAATGGGCTGAACACGCAGAACGGCGTGGCCGAGACTCTCGTCATCAACGTAACATCGGATTTCAACGGGATCAGCACCCAACTTATGATCACCGGAGATGCCTCCGACGCATTTATTCTCCGCTGGGACACGGATGCCAACTTTGCAGATGGTTACGAGGGACAAGTCAAGTTTCAAAGCGGAGGCGGAATTGTGCCGCTCGGCGGACTGACCGCCAGCAACTTCCTTAATGTCGCGGGAGACATTGGTTCCTCGGGTGGAGGAACTACTCCGGCTTTGCCTTACCCGCAGGGACCGCGGTTGAACAATGGCACCGGCGCGTTGATCGCGGGAGGCAGCGACTTTAGCGGCGGCGGCTTCTTCACCGGATACTGGCTGACGACGGGAAGTCCAGCCGACGGGGACACCTCGTCGCTCAGCAATGCAATCTTTGTGGGCGGCTGGTATAGCTCCACCGACAAGTTCAGCATGACGTCCGGAACGAGCGGCGTTTATGTTGCTCCGGCTGTCCAAACTCCAGAACCGGCATCCCTTGCGCTCTGGAGCCTCGGTGCTCTCGGGTGTGCTGTCGGCGCGTACCGCAGACGCCGATCGGTCAAAGCGGCGAGCTAACCCCGGAGGATTCGGGGCCGCTAGCCGAATGGACTATTCTGGTCCGCCGCCCCTCCGCCCGCAAGAGCGAGAGCTCTTGCGCTGGCACCGCGCGAGCCACTCGCCTACTTCTCGTCGCCGGTGTCGAGGACGGCGAGGAAGGCTTTCTGGGGGATGTCCACCTGGCCGATGGACTTCATCCGCTTCTTGCCTTCGCGCTGCTTGGCCCAGAGTTTCCTTTTGCGGGTGATGTCGCCGCCGTAACACTTGGCGGTGACGTTCTTCCGCATGGCCGGCTTGGACTCGCGGGCGACGATCCGCCCACCGATCGCCGCCTGAATGGCGACCTCGAACATGTGCCGCTCGATCTCGTCCTTCATCCTCCGGCAGACGTTGCGGCCGCGGCGCTCGGCGTCCTGGCGATGGCAGATCACGCTGAGGGCATCGACGCGGTTGCCGTTGACGAGAATGTCCAACCGCACCAGGTCGGCCGATTCGTAGCCGACCAGGTCGTAATCCATCGTGCCGTAGCCGCGGGTCGCGCTCTTGAGCTTATCGTGCATGTCGTAGATGACTTCGGCCAGCGGCAGGTCATAGACCAGCATGGAGCGGGTCGGCGAGAGGTATTCCTGACGCACCAGCGCGCCGCGGCGGTCCTGGCAGAGCTTCATCACCGGCCCGATATACTCGGTCGGCTGGATCAGATTGACGCGGACGATCGGCTGGCGGAACTCGTCGATCTGGCCGGAATCGGGCACTTCCTGCGGCTTGTGGATTTGCAGGATTTCGCCGTTCTTGGTGAGGATTTCGTAGGTGACGTTCGGCGCGGTCTGGATGAGATCGACGTCGCTTTCGCCCTCCAGGCGCTGCTGCACGATTTCCATGTGCAACAGGCCGAGGAAGCCGCAGCGAAAGCCGAACCCCAGGGCGTCGCTCGATTCCGGCTCGAAGTCGAAGCTGGGGTCGTTCATCGAGAGTTTTTCGAGGGCCTCGCGGAGCTCCGTGAAGTCCTGCCCGTCGGACGGATAGAGCCCGCAATAGACCATTCGCTTGGGCTCTTTGTAGCCGGGCAGGGGCGGGGCGGCGTTGTCGCCGGGAATGCTGATCGTGTCGCCGATATGGACCATCGTCAGCGACTTGATGTTGCACGTGATGTAGCCGACCTGCCCGGCCGAGAGCGATTCGCAGGGCCGCGGACCGGGGACGAACTGGCCGAGATCAACCACTTCGTGCACGTTGCCGGTGCGGAGGAAGCGGACCTTCTGCCCCTTGCGGACGGAGCCGTTCATCACACGGACATACGTGATGCAGCCCCGGTAATCGTCGTAGTGCGAGTCAAAGACCATCGCCTGCAGCACGCCATCGGGATCGCCGCTGGGCGGCGGCACGCGGTCGATGACGGCAGCGAGCAATTCCGGGATGCCCAGGCCGGCCTTGGCGCTGCCTTGGAGCACGTCGCGCGGGTCGATCGCCAGCGAATGCTCCATCTCCAGGAGCACTTCGTCGGTGCGGGCGTTTTGCAGGTCGATCTTGTTGATGAACGGGACGATCGTCAGGCCGGAGTTCATCGCCGCGAAGGCGTTGGCCAGCGTTTGGGCCTCGACGCCCTGCGCGGCATCGACGACGAGGATCGCCCCCTCGCAGCAGGCCAGCGATCGCGAGACCTCGTAATGAAAATCGACGTGCCCCGGCGTATCGATCAGGTTGAATTCGTAGGTGCGGCCGCCGCGCTCGTACTTCATCGCCACCGCGCGAGCCTTGATCGTGATCCCCCGCTCCCGCTCCAGGTCCATGTCGTCGAGCAGCTGGTCCTGCATGTCGCGCTTGTGCACCGTCCCGGTGAACTCCAGCAGCCGGTCGGCCAGCGTGCTTTTGCCGTGGTCGATGTGGGCGACGATGCAGAAGTTGCGGATGTGCGAGACGGCGGAATGCATGTTCAAGGCAGGCAAAGACTTACGACAGACGGGTGTGTCCCAGCGAGGGACCAACTGCAAACCGCCGGTGCGTTCAATCTTAGCTGGCGCGGGCAGAATCGGCCAGAACACTCGCCGGCCGCGGTTGGCGTGCCGTGCGGCACAGGCGATAGCCGAGCTGGCGAAAGATCAGCAGCGAGGCGAAGAGCATGCCGCCGGCCAGCAGGACCCAGGCGATCAGTTCCCATTCACGGTCGAAGACCCACCGGAAAAATGGAATCGACCAGTTCCACTTTTCACGAAACGGCACAGCGAAGTCGGGATGGTACCAATACGGCCCGCCGTTGACGAACCAATCGATCACAGCCAAGGCCACGCCGCCGGCTAGCGCGACGACCAGCAGCAAGAGCCACCGCAGCCAGGCCGGGCCGGCCCCCAGCGCCGCCCACAGCGCGACGACCAGGGCGATCGCGACCAGCACCCCTGCCGCAGGCA
>DASRJP010000212.1:0-18181 GCA_035649415.1 Pirellulaceae bacterium
TGCCGGCCGCCCGAAACTGAGGAATCACTGCTGATGTCGAAGGAAAAGACCAAGGACGAGCCCACCCCCAGCCGCATCCTGATCGTGGACGACGACCACGAGATCATCGAAGTGGTGCGCACGGCCCTGGAAGCGAAGGGATACCAAGTACTCATCGCCCGCGACGGCAATCAGGGGCTGGCGATGGCCGAGCACGACCATCCCGACCTCGTGATCCTGGACATGATGATGCCCAAGCGGAGCGGCTTTTTGGTGCTGGAGAAGCTGCGGCAGCTCGAACTGCCGGCCAAGGTGATCATGATCACGGCCAACGAAGGGAGCCGGCACAAGCAGTACGCGGAGATGCTGGGAGTCAACGAATACCTCCGCAAGCCGTTCGCGATGGACAAGCTGCTGGACTGCGTGGGGCGGCTGCTGTCACTTCCCTAGCTGGCGGCTTGGTGCAAATGACGAATGACGAAAGCCAAATGACGAAATCCGAAGCACGAACGAGCGGCCGACCTTCGTCATTCGTGCTTCGACATTCCTTCGTCATTTGATTTTCGACATTCGACATTCACGATGCACAATTCTCTTCCCGACCACGACGTCGTCCTCCTCGGCGTCGGCCACACCAACGCCCACGTGCTGAAGATGTGGCGGATGGAGCCGATCGAAAACGCGCGGCTGACCTGCGTCTCCAACTTTCCGGTCGTTACGTACAGCGGCATGCTGCCGGGCGTTTTGGCCGGCCAATACCCGCAGGAGCGGATGGAGATCGACCTGGTGCGTCTCTGTGCCGCGGCCGGCGCAAGGCTGATCGTGGGTAACGTGACTGGCCTGGATCGCGACAACCGCGAACTGCTTTTCGACGAGCGCCCGCCGCTGCCGTTCGACCTCCTCTCCATCGGCATTGGCTCGATTCCCAGCCGAGAGGGGCTGAAGGAAGCGGACGACACGCTGTTGCCGATCAAGCCAATGCAGACGTTCATTCCGCGACTGGACGAGCGACTACGTAGTAGGCACACTCCGTGTGCCGTTCCCCCGGCGGACGGCACACGGAATATGCCGGCTACGAACGACGGCACGCGGAGCGTGCCTACTACACTAAACATCGTCATCGTCGGTGGCGGCGTCGGCGGGACGGAGATCGCCTTTTGCCTGCCGGCGCGGATCAAGCGAGTGCTGGGGGAAGTGCCGCATAAGATCACGATCGTAGAATCGGGACCGCAGGTCGGCGCCGGGCTGAATCCGCTGACTGCAACCGCGGTAGCCAAGACGCTGGCGATTCGTCACGTCAAACTGCTCACCGAGCGCCGCGTTGTGCAGATTTCTCGTGGGCACGTCTGGCTCAACGACGGCGGCTATATTCCCGCCGATCTCGTCCTATGGGCGACGAGTGCCGTCGCGCCGCCACTGCTGGCCGCGTTCGACCTGGCCAAGGACGACCGCGGGTTTTTACTGACCGAGCCGACGCTGCAAGTCGCCCAAGCCGATGGCATCTTCGCGGTGGGAGACAGCGGAACGATCCGCGGCCACGATTTGCCCAAGGCAGGCGTGTACGCCGTTCGCGAAGGGCCCGTGCTGTGGGAAAACATCCAGCGCGCGCTGAGAAACGAGCAGCTCACCCAGTACAGGCCGCAGAAGCGGTTTTTGAAACTGCTCAACACGGGGGACGGCGGCGCCATCGGCGAATATGCCGGGCACTACTTTCGAGGCAGCGTCGTGTGGTGGCTGAAGGACCGCATCGACGGCAAGTTCATGGACAGGTACCAGGACTACCGGCCGATGATGCGTAGTGCCGAGGTGGACGAGGCGTCCAATCACCAGCCGATGCGCTGCGCCGGCTGCGGCGGGAAAATCGGCAGCTCGATCCTGTCGCGCGCGCTAGCGCGACTGGACGTGCCGGCAAGCGACGACGTGCTGGTAGGTCTCACTCAGCCCGACGACGTGGCGGTGATCCAACCGCGCTGCGGCAAACCCATCGCTACGACCGTTGATTTCTTTGCCGCGCCGCTGGATGATCCGTACCTCGTTGGTCGGATGGCGGCACTCCACGCCGTCAGCGATGTGCTGGCCAAAGGGGCGCGGCCGATGGCGGCCCTGGCGATGGCGACGCTGCCGCTGGGCTCGCCGCGGAAGCAGGAACAATTGCTTTACGAATTCCTGGCCGGCGGTCTGGCGGAGCTCAAGCCGCTCGGCGCAACACTGGCCGGCGGGCACACGATCGAAGGTCCGCAATTCACCGTCGGGTTTACGATCCTCGCCTCGCAAGACAGGCCAACGCGCACCAAGGGTGGATTGCAAGTCGGGGACAAGCTAATTCTCACCAAGCCGCTGGGAACCGGCGTGCTGCTGGCAGCACACATGCAGGCCCGGCTCAAGGCCGAATGGTTCGGGCCGCTGCTGGAGGCCATGCTTCGGTCGAATCAGCCGGCGGCCGAATTGCTCGACAAGTACGACGTGAGGGCAGCGACCGACGTCACCGGCTTTGGCCTCGCCGGGCATTTGTTGGAGATGCTGCGGACGGCAGATCTGGCGGCTGAGCTGGATTTGTCGGCAGTGCCGCTGTTGCCTGGGGCGGCTCAACTGTTCGTGGAAGGATTGGAAAGCACGCTGGCACCGGCGAATCGAGGAGCAGCGGAGGAGATGGAGGTTGCGGAACCTCTGCGCCGCCAGCCGGAGTTTGCGGCGATGTTCGATCCGCAGACGTGCGGCGGATTGTTGATTGCGGTGCGGCCGGAGTTGGCGGACGAGTTTATGCGCGAGCTACAGGCCGATGGCGATGCGGCAGCAATCGTCGGCAACGTCGTTCAGCGCGACTCAGGACGACGGATGCAGATCACGCGTTCCTAGCAGGAGGCTAACAGCCTCAGGGATCCGGCTGGCGCCACTGACCATGTGAATGTCCGAGTCTACTCCGGAGCCTGTTAGGCTCCGGCTAGGAACGGTGAGTGTCCTCCCACTCCTCAACCGTCCGCGGCCAGTCTTCTTTGAGCAGCCGCGACAGCGAGCGATCGGCTAGCAACTTGCCGCCGGTCTGGCAGCGCGGGCAGTAATTTGTCTCGTTGTCGGCATAGCGAATCCGCTGCACGCTGGTGCCGCAAACCGGACATGGCTTGCCAAATCGGCCATGGACGGCCATTTCAGGCCGGAAGGCCGTGACTTTTTCAGGGAATGACTGTGTAGCCTTTTCAACAAGGCGGGCTGTCCACTTCCCGAGCACGTCCACAGTGGCAGCATACAGCCGCTGGATTTCGTCGCTGCCAAGACGACTGGAAAGCGTCACCGGCGAGAGCTTTGCCGCGTGCAGAATTTCATCGGAGTAGGCGTTGCCGATGCCGGAAAAGAGTCGCGAGTCGGTTAGCGCCCGCTTGAGCGTGTGGTTCTCGCGGGTGAGAGCCTGACGGAATTCATCGAACGTGCAATCCAGCGGTTCGATCCCCTCACGACGGTGTGCGGCCAGTGCGGCAATGCCGCGGACGACGTGCAGCGAGGCCCGCTTTTTCTGGCTGGCCTCGGTCAGTAGCAGCGTGCCGTCGTCGAAAGCGAATGCTGCCAGGTCGTTTTTGCCTCGCGGCAGCGTGCCGGCCTTCTTCCAGTGAAACCGGCCGGCAATCATCAGATGGAAGACAAGAAACAGTTCATCGGAAAAGTGCCAGACGATCCGTTTGCCCAGCCGCGAGAGATCGGTGACTGTCATTCCTTCAAGCGCGTGGAGAGCGGGCTCAAACGTTCGCACCAAGAAGGGACTCTTCACAACGATCTTCAGCAGCTTATGCCCGACGATGCGACAGCGCAGCGCTGCGAGATAGCTGAGGATGTCGGGAAGCTCGGGCATACGTTAGTGAGTCGCAACGGAGGCGTCGAGAGTCGATTTCGGCCGACGAACCTTGCCAGTGGAGAATTTGTTGACCGGAATCGACTCCCGACCCCCGGACGCCGGGAGACTATCTCCCCTCGGTCTTGCGGGCCACGCCGGCATACATTGTGGCGACGATTGGCGACTCGTTGTCGAGGACGAAGCGATTCATGCGCTCGACGGCCAGACCACTATGCTCGATGAAGCGTCCAATGGGCCGGTCGAGATGGCAGCCGCATCCGAGCACCCGCTGGACAGGAGTCAGTCGGCCTTGCCATTTCGCCACGGCCGGATCGTCACTCAAGCCGTGTTCCAGGAAGATCAGTTTTCCGCCAGGCCGCAGCACGCGCTTCAGTTCGACCAGCGACCCAGCTACGTCCCTCACGCTGCACAGCGTCCAAGTCGTCACAGCGCAGTCGCACGAACCGCTGGTCAGCGGCAGAGATTCGGCCGGCGCTTCAATGCGTTCGACCGGAATGGAACTGGCGCTAATTCGCTGCCGCACCTTGCCAGGCAGCATCGCGACGGGCTCGACGGCAAGCAGTCGCACCACGTGCGGCCCATAGTGAGCCAGATTGAGTCCCGTTCCGAACCCGATCTCCACCACCACCCCTGCGGCATCTGCCAGGACCTTTTTCCGCTGCTCCGCGAACTTCTCCCCGCGCAGCAGCCAGTCCATCAGCCAGGGGAAGACGTATCTGCCGTAGAGGCCGCACATAATACCTAGTAGGCACACTCCGTGTGCCGTCCCCCAAACTCAGAATTCACGACGGCACACGGAGTGTGCCTACTACTTATTTCTCCCCCATCAGCTCCTGAAGCTTCTTCAGCGACCGGGTGAGCATGACGCGAACGGCGGCATCGGTCTTGCCAAGTTTTTCGGCAATCTCCTTGGACGGGCGGCTTTCGACATACCGCATCCGTAGTGCCGCCTGCTGCTCATCAGGCAAGTGAGCGAGCGCTTCGGCCAGCCGCAGCTCGCGGGCATTCCGCGAAAACGCCTGGCTGGGCGTCGTCATGCTCATCACGAGCATATTGATCAGCCCGGGCGAGTGGGTGTCGCCGCCGGGAGTTCCCAGCGGCACCTCGCGGCCGGCATCCCGCTTCTGCGCTTCGAAATGCCGACGGTGGAGGTCGATGATCTTCCGCTCGGCAATCTGGCAGAGCCAGCCGAACGGATCGCGCCGCGACAGGTCGGCGCTGGGAAGCGCGCGGACCGCCTCCGCGCTCGTCTCCTGAAACACATCCTCCGGCTCCACGCGCCGCCGCAGTGCCGCGCCCAATTGCCGCTCGATGTAGGCCAAAAGCGGCAATCGCTTGAGCTGGAAAAAGTCGCCCAGTGCCACGGCGTCGTGCGCGATCAGGCGCTGCGTGAGTTCCTCTTCGGACATGGCGGCGTGTGGCTGATTGGGCAGCGAGAGATAATGATAACCGGATTCTAGTCCATCGGAGGGAGCGGTGGCATCCAAGGCGCAAGGCGTCTATTCTTGCTTCCATTGCGAAGCGAGGCCGTCGTCCCATCGAGGGGTACCACAGTGAAAAACTGTCATCGTCATGGGCTGGGGCTTGTTTTGGCTGTTAGCTGTCTCGGGAGTTGGCCAGCGCTCGCCGACGAACCGGCGTACGATCTGGTGATTCGCGGTGGCCGCATTGTCGATGGCAGCGGCAATCCGTGGTTTGCTGGCGACGTGGCCATTCGCGGTGAGAAGATCGTTGCCGTCGGTCGGGTGCCAGAAGCCACGGCGAAGCGCGAGATCGATGCCCAGGGTCTAATCGTAGCACCGGGCTTTATCGACATGCACTCGCACTCCGACTGGCTGCTGCTGGAGGACGGTCATGCGCAGAGCAAGATACGCCAGGGGGTGACGACCGAAATCCTGGGCGAAGGAGGGTCGGCCGGCCCGTTCCAGGGAATGCTCGGCGGACGCACCGTCACCGTCCGCGGGCAGGAGATGACCATCCGCCGCCTCCGCGACTATTTCGACGCGGTAGAAAAAAACGGCATCGCGGTCAATGTGGCATCCTACGTGGGGCTCGACAACGTCTGGCAGAGCGTCATGGGGCAGGCGTTCGATCGGCCCACCGCCGCACAAATTGAGGAGATAAAGGCGCTGGTAAAGCAGGCGATGGAGGAAGGGGCCTATGGGCTGTCATGCCAGCTCATGATGCCGCCGGGATCGCTGGCGACGACCGACGATTTGGCGGAGCTGTGCCGCGATGCGGTCCGGCCGTATGGAGGGATCTTCTCATCGCACATCCGTAATGAGGGGCTGGGGGTCTTCGAATCAGTCAAGGAAGTGATTGCCGTCGGCGAGCGGGCTGGCGTGCCGGTAGACAATATCCATCTGAAGATTGCCGACGAGAAATATTGGGGGCGGATGAAGGAGATTGTGGCGATCATCGAGGCGGCGCGGGCTCGCGGCGTCGATATCCAGGCCAACGTCTATCCCTACACGCGGGGGAACAACAACTTGTCGAGCATCATCCCGCCATGGGCCCACGAAGGAGGAAAGCCGGAATTCCTCAAACGCCTCAAGGACCCCGCCCAGCGCGAGAAGATGAAGCACGACATCCGCACCGGAGTTGACGGCTGGTACAACCACTACACGGCCGTCGGCGGCGACTGGAGCCGAATGCTCATCAGCGGCGAGAGTCAGTTTTCGGGGCTGACGATGGATCGGGTCATCGCGCTCAAAACCGAGAAGCTCGATCCCAAACCCGATCCGCTCGACGTGCTGTTTGACCTGCTTCTGGAAAACGATGGCTCCGTCAGCACCGTCTATGCCCATCACACGGAGGAGGATATGAACCTGGCGCTGGTCCAGCCGTGGTGCTCGATCGGCTCCGACGGCTCGGCCTATTCCATCGAAGGTCCCTTGCGCCGCGGCAATCCCCATCCGCGCAATTTTGGTACGTTTCCCCGCGTCTTAGGCGTATATGTCCGCGAGCTAAAGCTGCTCAAGTTGGAAGATGCCGTTCGCAAGATGACGTCGCTCAATGCGAACCGGCTGGGGATCGTCGACCGTGGGCTGCTGAAGTCGGGCCTATATGCCGACGTGACGATTTTTGACGCGGGACGCGTGATCGACAAGGCAACGTATACGGAACCATTCCAGTACAACGAAGGGATCGAGTACGTGATTGTCAATGGACAAGTTGTACTCGACCGAGGAAAGCATACCGGCGCGATGCCAGGCAAGGCCCTGCGCAAAGGGCGAATGTAACGCGTCGGCCAGATTACCGTTGACGTATTTGGGATCGCTCGCGGAAAGAAGGGAAGAACGGAACCGTCAAGCCAGTTTGTTTGTAACGCAACAGGTCGCTCCAGATAGGCAGGACGTGCGATGATGCTCCCCTGGCAATTCTCCCTTCGCACGCTGCTGGTCGCAGTCGGTTTGACGGCCGTCTGGTGCGTGGCCCTCGTCAATGCCAGCCCCGTGTGGGTGATGACGACCCGCGGCATCAGCCTGGTGAGCTTGCTGTTTGCGATGCTGGCGCTGTGGTACCGCCACGGACAAAAGCGAGCGTTCTGGGCCGGCTATCTGCACGCAGGACTGTTTTACGCGCTGCTGGTGTTCTACACGGTCGGTGGCCTGGGCTTGCGTCCGATCTGCACGGACGCGGATATTCCGTCGGGCCGGCTGGCGATGCTGGCGTACGAATGGATGCCGGAGGGGAGCCGGCAGCAGTTTACGCAGCCCAGCGCTTTGAACACGGTCGACTTTGAGGACGTCACGATCGTGAGGGGTTTCGTACAAACCAAGACGGGACGTTTGGGAATTCGACTGCAGGCCAACGAAGCCTATATCGACCCGGCACAGTTTCGCTACATCTTTCACTCCGCGTTCGTGATTCTGGCCGGCTACTGCGGCGGGCTGGTCGGCATCTGGCTCTTTCGGACGCAGGATGAGCCAAAGAGTGCTAAGAACGGCTGATCGACACTTTCACAAGCCCGAAGCGCAAGCAAGGGAAACCTCGGCGTCGCCGAAGATCGTGTTCGAGTAGAGGGCCTGTCCCTCGCTGGCGCACTGGCGCGTCGGGCTTGTGTGTCTTACGCTAAAAACCGCGCGAACAGATTCTTCGTCATCCGCTGCACGCGCGCGTCTGGTCCGGGCGGAGTGCCGCCGTGAGCGGAAGGCCGCAAATAGCCAGGCGGTTCGCTCAGGCCGTCGGACCACCAGATGGTGGCGGCATTGAACACGCAATTTTGCTTCGGGCCGGGATAGATGGTCGCCGTGTACTCGACGTTCTGCGGCCGGTTGCGGGAATAGACCGGCCCGCGGGCCAGCACCTCGAGACCTTCGATGTCCGGCAGCGGCGGACCTTGATGCTCCCAGCCGACGAGACCCTTGATCGAATCGCCGGTTTTCATTCCCGTCCCTTCGAACAGCCAGTGCTTCCCGTTGATGCATGTCCAATCGGCACTGCCGTTGGCCGGATCGGTGGTGCGAGCACCCATGAGCAGCGCCGGATCGGGCCCGTGCTTCTTCCACTGCTGTGCCTTCTCGGCCGCCCGATCGCGGTCGGAATTTGCACCGCCGAATTTGCCGATTCGCTCGATCGTGCGATTGGCCGCGCCCGATGATCCGTCGCGGATGTCAATCACGCCGTCGACCGCATTTCCGCTGAAGAACGCCGCATTCACGCCAGCGTCAATCGCCCGCTTGACGTTTTCATACATCGCGAGCGACCAGTATTCGTCGTGCCCGACGGAGAGGAACGCCTTGGACTTCAGCAATCGCTGAAGATTGGCATGCGTGTCGATATTCGAAATGTAAGAGACGTCATAGCCCTGCTGCTCCATCCAATAGGCCAGCGGAAATTCCCATAGGAGAAACTCGCCGGAGCCCTGCGACAGGGGCGCGTCAAAAATTTGGCGATAGCGGGCGTAGGGTCGGTCGAAGCTAACCGCCACGTTCGGACCGGTATACCAGTTATGCGGCGGCATCCCGTCGTCGTACAGCGACCAGAGATCGGGCCAGCGGTTATAGGCAGCCCAGGTGGTGTCGGAGCACTGAAACAAAAAATCGCACTGGCGATCGTCCCGGACGATAAAGATGAGATAACTTTCCAGCTTTTCCCGCTGCTCAGTGAGCTTGCCGAGATAGACGCCGCTGGTCCAGTCATCCGGTATTTTCAGCTTCGCGGCCGTTTCCCACAGGCATTCGCGCAGCCGCACGTCGCCGACGGGCGGTTCGGGCTGCGGCTCGCCATCGAAGGGTCCCAGCCGCTCCATCAGGCGGCCCCCTTTGCCGCCGTAGTAACCCAACCGAAAAAGGTCGATCGTGAACTTCGACGCCGGTTGCGTGCTGACCTTGAACTCGACCGTCTCGCCGGCGCTCACACTATTCCGCGAGCAATAGCCTTCGATCCACGGGCAGCGATACTGTGTGGGCAGGTCGATGCGCGTGTTGGTCAGCAGCCAGTCGGTCGTGCCGGCCTTTTGGTTCTCGTCGCGAATGCGACTAGATTGAGCCGGTGCAGCGGCCAGGCATGCCGCGGCCATACCGAGTCCGGCGGTACCGTGCAGGAATTGTCGGCGGTCCATAGGATCAATCTCGGGAAAGGAGCGGAGAGGCGCAGATGCCCGCAGTATAATCGTGGCTGTCCCACCAGGAGTGAACCCCATGCCGCGAACACTCGTTCTCGTCTCGGCGCTGTTTGGATTGACCGGCGCGTTGCTCATGGCGGTTGCCATCACCGCGTGCGCTGAGGAGAAAGAAGCAGCCGCTGTCCCCGCCGGCCACATTCGCGTCGCCGGCATCGTCCTCAAGTGGATACGTTCCGATAAAGAGGCGAATTATTCCCGCGCGGAGAAGCTGATCGAGCAGGCCGCTCGCGGCAAGGCTCAGCTCGTCTGCACCACCGAGTGCTTTCTCGACGGCTATGCCATCAAGGACAAGACCATCCCGCTCGACGAATATCGCGCGCTTGGCGAGCCGATCCCCGATGGCAAGTATTGCAAGCGGTTGGCAGCACTGGCCGACAAGCTGGACATCTTTTTGATTGCCGGAATGCTCGAGGCCGATGGCGACAAGCGGTACAACACGGCAGTGCTCATTGCTCCCAACGGAAAACTGATCGGCAAGTACCGCAAGCACAACCTGGAGCACGAGCTGGTCCGCAACACACCCGGCGACAAGACGCCGGTCATCCACACGCCCGTGGGAAAGATTGGCATCATGATTTGCGCTGACCGACGCGATCCCGATCTGGTCAAGAAGCTGGCTGGCGGCGGCGCTACGATATTGATCTGTCCTTCCGGCGGGATGTTCGGCCCACAGTCGAACGACCCCATTCTGCAAGCGCGCTCCAAAGAAAACGGCCTGCCGATCGTTTTCGTTCACCCGGCGGAATTTCTGGTGACGGACCCGCAAGGAGAGATAAAATCGCGCACCATTCTGGGGGATCGGCTGGAAATCGAGAAAGCCGACGTTGGCAAGGAAGGGGACCAGAATGAAGTGTTCTTCTTCGACTTGCCAAGGGCGGATCTTGCCGGCGGCAGTCGCGAGCCGCGATAATGCACGTTCAGAATTCGCTGCGTTCCCTTTTCGAGGAGCCCTCGCATGGCCGTCAGCCCCATCCCCGCCGGCTATCACACTGTTACTCCGTACTTGATCGTGAGCGGCGCCGCCCGCGCGATCGAATATTACAAGAAGGCCTTCGGTGCGGAGGAGATCATGCGCCACGGCGGTCCTGATGGCCGGATCGGCCACGCCGAGATCAAGATCGGGGATTCGCGCGTCATGCTGGCTGACGAATTTCCCGAAATGGGAGTCAAGAGCGCCACTTCGATCGGTGGCACGCCCGTGGGGCTGTGCATCTACGTGAACAGCGCCGATGCCGTCTTTAGCCAGGCCGTGGCGGCCGGCGGCAAGATCGAGCGGCCGCTTCAGGATCAGTTCTACGGCGACCGCAGCGGAACACTTGTCGATCCCTTCGGCCACAAATGGACGATCGCCACGCACATCGAGGATGTGCCACCAGAGGAGATGAAGCGGCGAATGGCGGAGGCGATGAAGAAGAAGCCGGCGTAGGAGCGGCTATCACATTTACTCCCGCAGCATGGCAATCAGCCGGTCGATTTCCCCCTCGGTCGCATATCCGTGCGGACTGATTCGAATGCCTCCCCCGCGACAGGCGGCGGCGATGCCGCGGTCGGCCAGCTTTTTGCGAATTTCCAGCGGCGGTTGATTCGGCGTCAGGAAGGTGACAATGCCGCTGCGGTGGTTCCCTTCGTGTGGGCTGACCAGCGGCATGCCAAGCTCGCGAAGCTTCGCGACAGCGTTGTCGGCAATTTCCAGCACGCGGTCGGCAACCGGTGACGATTCCGGCGCGACGCCGAGGTCGCGGAGCATTTCCAGGCTGGCGTTCAGTCCGGTGAAGCCGACCATGTTCTGCGAGCCCCCCTCGTAACGGACGGCTCCAGGCTTGAGCTTGAACTCGATCAGGTCGTAGCGGCCGCCGGCCAGCACGCTGTGCCAGCCGCAGTTCAGCGGCCGCAAGCGGTCCAGATGCTCGCGGCGGATGTAGAGCAGGCCGGCTCCCTCCGGCCCGAGCATCCATTTGTGCCCATCGGCCGCCAGGAAGTCGATGCCGCTGGCCTGCACGTCGAGCGGAAAGACCCCCAGCCCCTGGATCGCATCGAGAAACATAAGTGCGCCATGGCGATGAGCCAGGGTAGCTACTTCCGCCGGGTCGATTCGCCAGCCGGTGGCGTAACCAACCCAACTGACCGTGACTACTCGCGTCCGCTCGTCAATCGTCTGCTCAATCCGGTCCAGATCGACCCGCCCCCCATCGACCGGTACCAGCCGCGTCTCGACGCCCCGCGAAGCGAGGTTCATCCACGGATAGATATTCGACGGAAACTCGTTGGCCAGCGTCACCACATTGTCCCCGGCCTGCCAGGGCAGCCCCTCGGCCACGAGACTGATTCCCGCGGTCGTGTTCGGAACCAGGGCGATTTCAGCGGGCTGGGCATGGATCATTGCGGCAGCGGTCTCCCGCAAAGACTCCATCCGCTGGGACCACCGCTGCCAGATCGTATCTCCCTCTTCCGCCGCCTCGGCAAGCCAGTGGGTGATGGCCTGCCGGGCCGGCAGGGGGAGCGGCGCCACGGCGGCATGGTCGAAGTAGGCCCATTTGCGCGTAATGGGCATCAGGTCTCGAAAACGGTCCAGTGCAGCTCCCATCGCCGTTTTTGACATGTTTCGGGAAATCCGTGCCAGGCCACAAAACCGGCATGGCGGCAGTGGTTCCCTTGGTGACAGCGGCGCAAGTCGAATTATACTTACGCGGATATGAGTTTAGGCTATCACGCGGCCGGCCGTGCACCTTCGAGGACGCAGCGAATGCCCAAGGCGCTTTGTTTGTCGGGGATGGTTGTCGCCATCCTCCTGGCGATCTTGTTTCTATTCGACTTGATCGCCCCCGCGTCGCTAGCGCCCTTCCGCAAGACCAGCTACCTGATGGACATCTCGTTCTTGGTGTGCGCCATTCTGCTCGGCGTGATGAGCTGGCTGACGTTCCGCGAGCAAGTGTGACGGAAATCACCTAGGCTGCCGGCGCCAGCAGTGACTTTGCCGGTTGTGCCGAGCGGAGGGCCAGATTTTCAAACGCCAGGTCTTGCAGCGTTCGCACCAGGATTCGTCCCTCATCGCGCATTCTGGCGACCTGGCCGACAATTGTCCTAGCTTGTGCCAGGCCATCGTCCTCGCACTCGACCAGCGCGTCGCCATCGATGGCCACGTGCAGCAGCCCCCGATTGCCAGCAACCTCCCGCAGTCGCCGCGCAACCTTCCAGGCGGCTGGCTGCCACCAGCACGGGGCCAGCGGCAGACGCCACGCCAGCGGGGCATGCCAAACCCCGAATCGATGTGTCCCGGCCGATGGGCCAGTCGGAGCATGGTGACAAGCGGGGAAACTGACTGCGGCGATATCATACGCCAGGAGTAAGTCGAGATCGACCGGCTGGGAGACATTCCGCAGTACCAGGGTGGAGACCTGCATCCCCGCCTGGCGAGCAGCCCCGAAGCGGCGGGATAGCTCGCGCTCGATTCGCATCCGCCCTGCTCCGCGGCCAATCCACGATCGTTCTCCCAGGACGGCGATCTCGTGCCTTACGTCCCCGGCCAGTAGGGAAGGACTGGCGGCAGAACGGGCTGGGTCGGCGACTGCCCAGGTCGCTGGCAACCGGTGTTGCTGGAGGAGGTCCAACAGCTCGCCAGTCAGGTGATCCAGTCGTTGCTGCCGGTCCGCGGAAGGGCGATCGATCGCCAGTTCCAGCTCGATCGAAAGGACTACGATCCCCGCCTGTCGCTCAGACTGCCGCATGGCATCCCCGCCGATTTTGAGATTCCCGCCCGCCATCCTTGGCATCGGTAAACTTCCGATCGCCACTCAACTTCATCCTGGCGACTGTCATAATCGGCTGCCGCCCGTGAACTGTGTACTCAGCCTTGAAGATTCCGACGGTCCAAGTGCAAGCGATAGTCGGTCGCTAGTTTTCGTCTCCCGATTCGTCCAAGGGGGAGCCGTCGGTTCACCGGAGGCTGTCGGCGGGGAATACTGGTATAGACTTTTGCCCTAGAAACCCCCAAAAAGAGTACCTCCTTGGCGGTCAGCCGCTATATTATGAGCTTGGCCGTCGGGTTGGGGTGCTCTTTTGGACCAGGCTGGCCAGGTAATCGGTCTCTTCGAGGTCGGACGATGGACGACTCGGTGCCTAAACCGTCGGTAGGGGTCGACGCGGCAGCCGGTGGCGGCGTCGAAGTCTCCAAGTCGCCGCGTCCCTCCGCCCCCTCGTCAACCACCGCAGGCTCGCGGGGACTCCCCCCCAATCAGCGCAAGCCGAGCGAACTTTCGCCCCCTCCTGCGGAGGAGATAGATGACGGCGACGAGCTGGTGGCGTCAGACGATCCGTTTTGGCTGCGGCGGACGCTGCGCCAGTCGTCCGCACTGCTCATTTCCGCCCTCCTGCACATGGTAGGGCTGATCGTCCTCGGCCTGATCACCGTGCCGGAAAAGGTAGTGCGCGAGGTGCAGGAAGTCGTCGCGGACATGCTCGAGGAGCCGGAGCGGGACCTGCAAGTCGTCGAGATCGAGAACCAAATCGTCGAGGTGCGTGAAGTTTCCAGCCAGGTGCTCAGCAGTTCCCCAATCATGTCGGAAGCGGTTGGGGGGTCGGGCGCACCTGGTTATGGCGGTGCTGTGGGACCAGGCGGCTTGATGTCGGCACCGCAAATGGACAAGGGATTGCTCGCGGCGGCCAGTTCCGACGTTGATATCGGGGGGATCATGACCGACATCCCCTCCACCAGCAGGCTAGTCGTTCACGCCCCGGATGGCACCATCGGAGATGCTCGCGCGATCGTCAATTCCTACCAGGAGGCGCTCGACCAGCTCACGCAAGAAATCCTGTGGATGCTGGAAAGGGGCAAGGTCCTTGTCGTCTGGAATTTCGACCAGTCCGAGAGCATGAAGAACGATCAGAAGGAGATCCGTTCGCGGATCGACCACGTTTACCGGCAATTGGGACTGCTGGGGCGCGGACAGGACGACTCGCTGGAAACGGCAGTCACCAGCTACGGCGAAAAGTGGATCAACCACACCCGCAAGCCGACGAACGATCTGATCGAGATTCGGGCCGCGATCGATACCGTGCCGATCGACAAATCGGGGAAAGAGATGATGTGCCAGGCTGTGGGCCAGTCGATCTCCACGTACCGCCCTTACTGCCAGAAGACCGACCGGCAGATGGCGCTGATCATTCTGACTGACGAAAGCGGCGATCAGGCCAACAACAACCAGTATCTGGAAGCCGCCCTGGCTGAGGCCAAAGCGGCCCGCTGCAAGATCTTCGTGCTGGGACGTGAGGCCGTCTTCGGCTATCCCTACGCCCATGTGAGCTGGGTTCATCCGCAGACGAAGGATGTCCATTGGATTCCGATCGACCGCGGTCCGGAGACAGGATTCATCGAGCAGCTTCAGACGGACGGCTTCCGCCGGCGGTACGACGCTCATCCCAGCGGTTTTGGCCCCTACGAGTGCTCGCGGCTGGGAAGCCACACCGGCGGGATCTTCTTCATGCTGCCGAGCCTGGAAACCGACCTGGTTTACGGCGAGAAGCGAAAATTCGATCTCGAGCAGATGCGGCGGTACTTGCCGGACCTGCGCTCCCGTCTGGAAGTCAAGGACGAAATTGACCGCTCGCCGCTGCGCACGATGCTCGAGAGAGCGATCTACGATCTCAATCCGTACAACGAGGAAGCTGCCAAGATCGTCGTCATGCGGATCCACTTCTCTCCCTATTCGCCGGCGTTCGTCGAGCAAGCGCGGCACGAGCAGGCGAAGGCGCTGATCTACATCGACTACCTGGCGCGCGTGGAAAAGACAATCGGCAAGATGGAGCGCCTGCGCCGCGAGGAGGCCAATCCGCGCTGGCAGGCCAACTTCGACATCATCTATGCCCAGACCATCGCCTACCAGGCCCGCATGTACGAATACGGCGCCTACCTGGAGGAATTCCTCAAGAAGCCCAAGATCGTCCCGGCCACCAGGCCGCCGAACTTGACGCATGTCGGCTGGGAGATCGCCACGCGCCAGGAAACGATCACCGGCGACAAGATCAAGCCGTATGTCGAGCGGGCTAGCGCCATGTTTCGGGATGTGATCAACAACCATCCCGGCACTCCCTGGGCGGCGCGGGCCGAATGGGAGCTCAAGCGCGGCTACGGCATTCACCTGCTCGAAGACTACGACGCGCCCCGACCGGTCCTGCCAGCGGGGACCATTCTCGAGCCCGTGCCCAAGCTCTGATTCGATTCTCAAGGCGAGCCCGGCAGCGGCACTTGCTGGCTGGACATCAAATAGCCGACAAGGTCCCGAACTTGAGCTTCGGATAGAGGCGTCAGCAACCCGTCGGGCATCAGCGACAGCGTGGAGCGCTTGCTGCGCACGATGTCCGACTGGGGAATCGTGATCCGCTCCTGCTGCGTCTGGATCGTCACAGTCTTGTCGGTTTGCTCGACGACAACGCCGTTTACCGTTTGGCCGTCGGCAAGCTGAAAGACCGACATGCGGAAGTCGGCGGCCACCAGCCCGCTGGGATCGAGCAGGTTTTCCAGCAGGTAGTCGAGGTTCCTGCGATTGCCGCCGGTCAGGTCGGGGCCGGCCGACTTTCCCTCGCCATACAGGACGTGGCAATTCGCGCACGTTTTGGCAAAGAGCTGTCTGCCAGCGGAGAGATTGGCACCGGCAAGCCGCGGCATCAACTTTTCCTTCCATGCCTTCATCTGCTGTTCCTTGTCCGCACTGCTCGTGCGGACTTCCCCCCATAGCGTCGCCAGCTTCTGATTCAACTCTTCTTTCTCGAAGCTGCGAATTTGCCGGGCGTGGAAGGCGGACAACTCGCGCGGCTCGATCTGTTTCGCTTCGATCGCTGCTAGCAGCGCGGCGGCAAACTCCGGCCGCGAGACCAGCGTATCGATAGCCGCGGCCTGCGCTTCGGGCCGCAGCCGCGGATAGTGGCCGATGAGCAGCGTTGGGATGTCGGTATCGCCGTAGCCCGCCAGCCCGCGGATCGCCACTTCCGCCAGCAGCCGGTCCCCCGACAGCCGCTTGAGGAGCGGTAGCAGGTCGTCCGACTTGTCGGCGACGAGCGTTTTGAGCGCGCTAGTGCGGGTGGCGGCATCCGCCGAGTCATCCTCGACGATCTTTCGCACCTCGGCCAGCGCTCGGCCGTCGCCAAAGAGGACGCCGAGCCGGGTGACAAGTACCTTTACGTCTTCGCTGCCCGACTTTGTCAGATCGGTGGAAACCTGATCCCAATTCACCGGTTTGGGGGCCCGCCTCCAGCCCCTGAGGGCGTCTTCCATTCCGCGTAAAATGTCCACGCTTAGCGCCCCCTCGCTCGCCGCGTGACTGACGAGCGTTTCCACGGCGCGCGGATGCTCGACGATCATTTCCGTGATCCGCCGACTGGCAAGCCTGGGCAGCAGCGAGGAGAGCCGCAAGCGGTCCTTGAGCCCCGCGGCAGCATCCTCCGGATTGGCCGCCACCGCCGGCTCAATGCCGTACCAGCAGAGAAGGTCGAGCGTCCGTTCCTGGCCGATGTGGATTTTTTCGAGCAATTGCCAGCGCCCTTCCAGCGGCCAGTGCTGAAGGAGCGAGCCGTAAGCCAGATCGTCCAAATCCAACTCCGGATTTGCCGCCCGCTGGACGAAGCTCTTGATCTGGTCGGTATAAACTGGTTGATCCTCCAAAAGCCGCACGGCCCAGTACCGTGCATATTCGGATGCTTGCGGCGTGCAGGCCACCTTGCCCAATTCCAGCGGCGTGAGTTTGCCCATCGCATTGGCTGCCAGCAATTCTCGCACGCCGCGCACGCCTCGGCGGCCCAAGAAACGGTAGGCGTCGTTCATGTCTATGCCGCCGGCTGCCCGCTCCGCCAAGAGTCGCCGCGCTTGCCGCATCTGCCATTGGCGTCCTCCCATCGCCAGGCTGGTCAATTCCTCGTTGCTCGCCTTCGACAGGTCAAACGGCTGCGAATTGAGCCGCTTGCCGTAAACCACCTTGAAAATTCGCCCGCTGGTGCGGTGGACTCCATCGTTCTCGTGACATTCGCCGACATCGGTCCAGTCGGCAATGTAAACGCCGCCATCGGGGCCGTAGATCAGGTCGATGCCACGGAACCATTCGTCGCCGAAGGAGCACAGATCCTGGCCGTGCTCGAGCACGTAGCCTGCGCCGCTGCTGCGACTTCCCGGAGCTGCTCGCTGCGCAAGCGGCTGGACAGGTTGGAATCCTGTCCTACGGGGCTTGTCCCGATTCAGCCGCCGGCCATGCAGATTGATCGTGAAAAAATCCCCCCGATACTCCCGCGGCCAGTTTTCGCCGTAATAGATCATCAGCCCGCAGTGCGCATGTCCGCCGCCGGCCGCGTCGGTCGTCGGGCTGACTCCCTTGCGCACGTCGCTCCAGACCTCTTTCCCTTTGTCGAAGTGGTAATGGTCAGCAATCTGCGGCATTAGCTCATACACGTGCGGGTTCATGTCGGCTCCGTACATCCGCTCGTAATGAGCGCCGGGAACGACATGCCACAGGTGGCCGATGACCGTATTGCTGAAGAACATCTGCCCGTTTTCGTCGTAGTCAAATCCCCAGGGGTTGGTCGTGCCGTGACAGACGACGTCGAACACCTTGCGGGTGGGATGATAGCGCCAAATGCCGCAGTTGATTTGCTTCCGCTGCGACGGTGCCGCTCCGGGCGGACCGACGCTTGAGGTGGCGAGAATGCCGTGGCGGCCGTAGAGCCAGCCGTCGGGCCCCCATTTGAGG
>DASRJP010000213.1:0-13295 GCA_035649415.1 Pirellulaceae bacterium
TCCGCTTCGCAGTGCGCGATGGCGCCGGCCGGGATCCGATAGCGCTGTTTGATTCCCTCGAACAGCACGCGACGATTTTCCTCGTCCACCAGCAGCAGGCCCCCATCGCTGGACTTGTCGATCGCGACGTCGGTCCAGCGCTGCCGCGGCACAATTTCGACCCAGATCGCTCGCGGATCGCTGGGATTGACGATCGCATCAGGCCGCAGCGCGATCGCGTTCCTGGTCAACGACAGCACGTACTGCATGCCGGGGTAATCGAGGTTCACGTAGCAAACCAACACCCCGAACAGCGTGGCAGCGCCGCCTGTGACCAGGCAGGCTAGCGCAATGCCCACCCGCGTCGTGTCCGCCAGATTGGCCGGCCGAAACCACCACGCCGCCACGAGCAGTCCGATCCCCGCCAGAAATACGCCAACGGGAATCAGCGACAGGCAACTGGCGATCAGAATCGTCGTTTTCGTGTAGATGATTTCGGCCGCGCCTGAGGGAAGCGTCTCGATCACCGCTTCGGAAACTCCGGCGCCGCGAACCGGCAATTTACCCTGTGGCGACTGCGCGGCCGCGGACTTTGCCGCGGCGGCCGCTGCAAAACCTGGCGGCGACAGAGGCGCTAGTGCGGGGATGCTTCTCGTGAGCCAGCCCAACTCCTCCTGGGTGATCTGGCCGCCGCTGAGAAGCTGCACGGTCTTCACCCGGCTGAAGATGCCGCCCGGGTCGGTTTCCTGGAGCGTCAGGTACGCATGGCAGGTCTCCGCCTGGCCGGCCCGGCGGCAGCTCTCCACCTTGATCATCGACGAATTCCCGACGATCGCTCCCCCTTTGGAAATTGTCGTCAGCTCCGCCAGCCGGCCGGTCGCCAGGTGCTCGGCAATTTTGCGAGCCGTGCCCGCCGGCGCCGATTCGAGGCTCATCCGCATCCACTGCCCGCACGCTTCGCAGTATGCCCCGCCGGCGGCCGTGAACGAGATGCCGGCGACGGCCGCTGCAATCGCCGC
Organism: Pirellulaceae bacterium; assembly: GCA_035649415.1. Taxonomy (GTDB): domain Bacteria; phylum Planctomycetota; class Planctomycetia; order Pirellulales; family Pirellulaceae; genus DATKDU01. Next base: position 999 of record DASRJP010000213.1, read on the forward strand.
TAACTCGGTGCTGAAGCGCAGCCAGTTTCCCGTCACGTCCGGCTGCTGCGGCTGCGGCAGATCGGCATCCATTTGCACGTCGTTTTGCATCCGCCAGGCGATGAAATTCGGCAGGGCATCCAGGCGATGGATGGTGGCCGGGCCGTTCACCCAGACCAGATGCACGTGAAAGTAGGCCACGTACATCACGATCCCCAGCAGGCCCCCCAGCAGCGCCGCCACAGCCCCGCTGCGGCAATGCGCCCAGCGCACCGTCAGATGCGCTGCTGCCAGCAGCGGCAACGACAAGATGAGCGGGGTAATAAAGACGTAATAGAACCCCGCCGCCAGCGTCCAGAACAGGGCCGCAGCCATGGTCAGCGCAACCATGAGCGGAATCGGCATAAGCCAGAGCAGGCGTCCCCAGCGAACTTTGCCGCTGCGCTGGTACCTTGGCCGCTGAGCGAGGGAGTCTATCGACATCGACGCACGTGAAGTGAAGATCGGCGAGAGCACCCGCATTGAGGTTGAATCTACATCCCCGCTGACTTGAATTCAATTTGCGCGCATTCCAGCGGCGGGGGTCTTGCGCCCGTGACCTCTGCCGCCCGCCATGGTCCAATAGGGAAACACTTGTGACGAGGCATTCATGTCCGACGACGAACCGCTGCTTTGCACCCGCTGCGTGAAGACGCTCGCTCTGGGCCGAGGGGAGTTCTACGTCGTGCAAATCGACGCGGTGGCCGATCCCACGCCGCCGGAGCTCACGCGCGACGACTTTCAGCGCGATTTGCGGAGGGAATGGAAGGATCTGGTCGCCGAACTGAAGGACGTCTCGCCGCAGGAGGCGCTCGACCAGGTCCACCGGCGCGTGATCATCCACCTGTGCAACGCTTGCTATCGCGAGTGGATCGAGAACCCGGCCGGCCCGTAGGACAGGGCTTCACCTTGTCCGGCGCTACAGCCGGCATATTGCGGCCAATCGCACCTGGCTGGCCGCGGCGACTTGATATCTCGCTACCGCGGCCCAAGGTGACTTCATTTCACCTTAACCTGCAGCCAGTGAGCTATCGTCTACCTGGCGCGGTTGAAACGCCCACTTTACCCGCGGAATTGGCGGTCTTTTCGTACAGTTGGCCTACCCGGTTGCCGAACCCTCAACTAAATTGGCGGATTCCCCTCGTTTCAGCCACGACAAAAACTCGAAATAAATTCGTGAGGAATTAGAGATGAAGGCTTACCGTATCGTTTGGGAAGATGCCGCCAACGCCCGCGACGTGGAGCTGCACGTCGATTACCGGCTGGACGGCCGCGAAGTGTCGATCGAAGCCATCCGGCCGACGCAGGTGACGATCTATTGTCCCCAGACGCAAAAGGCGAAGCGCTCGCTGCCAGTGCATACCGAGACCGGCCGCCGAGTCTTGGCTCAGGCCTTCTTGGCCGCCCGGGCCGCCAAGTCGCTGGAAGATGAGATCCAGCAGGCCGTGTAAAGTAGTTCCCTCGCTCCGCGAGGGACCGGCCCGCCGAAAAATCGAAATGCAAACCGTCCCCTGGCATTCGCCGGGGGATTTTTGCTGCGCCGATTGGTAGACTACGACGATCTTTCAGGGACTATCGATCGGGACGCGGCCATGTCCAGCGCACCCCAGGCGGACAAAAGCGATTGGCTCTACCAGGTCTTCCGAAGCATCGGGATGTGGTTGACCCACCTCGTGGCGGGTATCTCGCTTCTCGTAGTCATGCTCTACCTGCTTCCGAGCTTTCTTGAAACTGCGGCAGCCAAAGAATGGCCTTTGCCTGCCAACACCGTCATGGTTCTCGGTGAGTCTCGCTGGTTTGCTATTTACTTGTGGCTGTTGTCGCCGATCGCGGCGATTCTGGATCTGGCGCTGCTCGTACTACTGAATATCGCCGGTGGGCGCTGGCGGTTTCTGGCGGGACTATGGCACAACGCCTTGCTCGTGGGCGTGCTGCTTAACATCGCGTTCGCATATCTGTCCACGGAAATCGTTTATCGAGCGATGCTCAATCCACAGACCGAAGACTTCCTCCGCCCGGAAGACGTGGACGTTTCCGCTGGGGTTGATGAGCGACGTTGATGGACAGGTTGAAAACCTGTCCTACATTACCGCTCCTCGAACACGATCTCGCACAGCTTCCCCAGATCCTGCCCGATGTGCTTCGTCTCCAGCCCCTCCTTGAGATGAACGCCGTTGACGAATGCTGCGAAGGCCAGCTTGCGGCCGCTCTTGGTCGTCAGATAGCCAGCGAGGGCCTTGCTGGTACACAGGCCGCGGCCCGACAGGCCGTTGTCCCACGTCAGCGTCCCGGTTTTGGCCTGCGCCTGGCCCCGGGCCGGACTGTCCGGACCGACGCTCTTGGCCAAAGTGCCGTCCACGCCCAGGATCGGTTGCGCCCGCAAATAAACGTCGAAGTCGGTCCGCGTCGCCATGTACGCCAGTAGCTGCACGGTCACGTTCGGCGTCACGTAGTCGCTGCGCGCCCCGCCGGCGCCGCCGCCGAACGAAACCGCCTCCACGTCGATGCCGTTGCGCTTCAAAAACTCGGCTTCCAGCTTCAGACCGTCGGCAAGCGTTCGCTTGCCCTGCCGCGTGGCCACCAGCAGCGGTAATGTGCTGGCGTGCAGATTGTGGCTGACCTTCAGGATCAAGCGGGCATTCTCCGCAAACGGCGGCGAGACGAGCTTGGCGACTTCGGGCAGTTTGGCCACTTCCTCGCGGCTGATCATCGTAGACTGCGGCGGATGGCGCAGCGCCGGCTTGCCTCCGACCTCGACCCCCGCTTCGCGTAGCGCCTCGATCAGCAGCGACCTGGCAAAGCCGGCGGCATCGGTCACTTCCCAGTGGCGCACCAGCGGCTGGCGGCCGGCAGGGATCTTGCCTGTCAGTCGCAAATTGCCTTTGCCGTCGTCGGTGATCCACGTCGCCAGCTTCTCGTCTTTGCCGACGGTTTCTACGTTCGCGTCGATCTGATAGATCGAAGTGGGCGGCCGCGTGGTGACCTTGGCCGGCCTTCCTTCTTCAGTCGGCTCGATCAAAAAATCGATCACGTTGTCGTTGACCACGATCGGCGTGAGATTCCCCGGGCCGCTGCCGCTCCCTTCGGCGTGGTCAAAGAGCCGGTCGTCGATCAGCACGTCGCCGGTGATTTTCTTGACCCCCGCGGCAGCGACCTGGCGGGCCAGCTCCTTGATGCCGGCGAGCGGATCTTGCGGCGTGAGCGTGGCGTCATCGATCCAGTTGGAATAGGTGTGGTCGCTATCGACGAAGGCGATTTCGCCGCTCTCGGTGGTGCGGCCTCCCATCGTCAAGTCGCCGCTGGCCACCAGGATCAGGTCCCCCGTGATCGAGCCATTGTCGCGCGTGCCGGTGTGTTTGAGCGGCGTTTCGAAACGGTAGTCGGCACCTAGCGCATCGAGAGCGGTCGCGACCGAGTACAGCTTCGTCGTCGAGGCAGGGGCGAAGAGCTTGTCGGCATTGTGCTGGTAGATTTTCTCGCCGGTCTTGAGATCGACGAACAGGATACCCCAGTGGGCGTGCTGGAAGCGCGGCTGGCTCGTTAGTTCGTCGATGCGCTTGGCGAGCGCATCTTCGGCGCGGGTCGCGAACGTGAAAGCTAGGAGGACAAGGATTGCAGCAAGAAACGAGCGGAGGGGCATGGAAGGCGGTCTCCAGGTAGTTCTGGGCACGGCGGCCATTGTAGTCAGCGAATCAACCAGACGCACCCGTCGGGGTACCAGGTACGAAGGTTTCTCTCTCGCCACGATTGTTGCTTTGGAAAAGTATTCACGTCGCGGGAAAAAAGTCCGGAATTTTTTCAAATCGCTGCGCCGTAACGTGTTCGGATGAACACATTCGTAGGCAATCTGCCCGGATGGCCGGAGCAAGTGACCAAACGTGTCACCTGCGGCGCCTATAAGTATACAGAAGATTACATGTCACTCTTTTCGGAAAGGAGATCAAGCATGAACGACAGCGACGTAAGACAGGTTTCCAACCTGTCCAGCGAAACACCAAATCGCAGCGTCAGCGAGGGACAAGCAGAGCAACCGCCGGCCGGCGGCGAATCTCTTCCTACAGACCAGCAGACGACGCTCGATGACGGCTCGCGGAGTGTGCCTGCTACAGATTCTGGACAGGTTGAAAACCTGTCCTACGAGCAGGCGCTCGACCGCATCCGCACTCACTCCGATCTGACCCCCGCGATGCGCGAGCGGCTGGCGGAGCTGGTGCAGCGGCAGCCGCCGGCCGAAGGCTCACCGCAACTTCCGCTCGACGACGTCCTGGCGATTCTTGCCGAGACCGTCCCGAGCCAACTGCGCCTCGCTGCCGGCGAGCTGCCGCTAGCCCCGCACCCCGAGGGCGAGGCGTTTTTCAGCGGCGATCCGGCCAGCGACGCGGAGCGGCAAGCGGCCGCAGTCGCGACGGAGCAACTGGCCTTGTCCGGGCTGTTGAGGAAAGGCTAGGGACTCGCGAGCGAAGTTCAAGGTTCAAAGATCAAGGTTCAAAGTTGAACTATGCAATCTTGACCACCTCGCATTCCCAATTTCCACAACCTTGAACTTTGAACGTTGAACTTTGAACTATCCGTTTCCCATTCACAAGGAGCTTGAACCATGTCTGAATTCACCACCGGCAACGTCCCCGGCTCGCAAACCAAGGTCGAGGCCGAGGAATCGCAAGTCACTTGGGCCGGCCGATATGGCCAGGACCTCGTCGCCACGCGCCGCGTCACCCTCGATGCGGCCGCGACCGATCCCGGCAACTCGCCGACGACGACCCTCCGCGGCGGCAATGTGCTGGCGCTCGTTGATGCCAGCGGCAAGGCCCATACGTACGACCCCGACGCCAACGACGGCCGCCAGATGGCCGTCGGCATTCTCGAGCATTACCAGAACATGCTCGTGGACGGCGCCATCGCCGACCGCTTCACGCAGATCCTTGTCCACGGCCTGGTCAAGGAGAGCGAGCTGGTCGGTCTCGATCCGCGAGCCAGGCAGCAGCTAGGCGCTCGGTTCATCTTCGACAAGGACTTCGGAGCGAGCCTCGGCGTGCTGATGCACCCCCGCGGCATTTATCGCAAGAGCGCCAACTACGTCGTCACGGCGGCGGACAACGGCCTCTTGTTTCTGGCAACTGCCGCCGTCGCCTTCACGCTGCCGGCGAAGCAAAACGGCCTGGCCTTCCGCTTCTTCCAGACGGCCGATTTCGATCTGACGATCGCCGGCAGCGCGGACATCATCCACAAGGGGAATGCGGCCGCCTCCAGCGTCGCCTTCCAAACCGCCGGCCAGAAGATCGGCAGTCACGCACTGGTCGAGTGCCTGTATACGGCCGACAGCGTGCTGAAGTGGGTCGTGAGCAACCTGGGCGGAACGACCGCGACGGTGGCATAGTGTGCTTCGCACAAATGACCAATGACCAAGCACCAATGACCAATGCGACTCGCTTCATTGGTCATTGGGTCATTGGACATTGGTCATTCGGATTGAGCGTTCCGATTCGACAACTTCATTTCTACTTTCAACAAGGAATTTCCAATGTCTGTGTCTCTCAGCCAGGTCCTCGCTCCCCACACGATCATCAAAACGATCTCCCAGCTCCAGCTCGCCGGCACGTCGCTGTCGCGCTTGCTCGGCTGGGGGATCGGCGGCGACAACGTCGATCGCCAGTCGGGGCGCCATTACTCGTTCGACATTTTCAATCACACGCGGAAGATCGCCACGGCCCGCGTGCCGGCCCAGGCGGCCAGCCGTCAGAAGCCGCTGAAGATGGGACATCAGCATGGCACGTTCCCGCGCTCGGCCGAGTGCCTGTCGCTCCTCGACGAGGAGCTGCTCAATCGCCGCAAGATTGGCGGGCCGGACAGCGCCCTCGATCGCGGCGGGGCCACATTCATCACGCGGCAGGAGCTGTACCTGGCCCAGCGGTTTGCCAACCTGATCGAGTTTCAGACTGCCGCCATGATTCGCGGCCAGTACACTTACTCGCAGGATGGCGACGAGCTGCGGCACGGCTTCTCCGGCGGCGATGCCACCGTGGATTACAAGATCCCGGCCGGCAACAAGTCGCAGCTTAACATGCTCGGCGCGGGGAACATCCTCGATGCCGACTGGGCCGCCGGTGCCACCGACATCCCCAAGCACCTGCACAACATCAATGCCGCGATGGTGCAGCTCACGGGGAAGGGCCTGGCGCACGTGGTGCTGACCAGCATCGGCTGGCAGTACATCGTCAACAACACCAAGGTGCAGCAGCAGGGCGGCTCGGAAAGCACCGTGTTCGAGACGATGAAACGGGTGGCGAGCGGCGAGTTCTCGGCCGTTCTCCGCGCCCTGCCGTGGATCACGTTTCACGTGATCGACTACGGACTGGACGTGTGGTCCGGTTCGAGCGAGGTCTACACCAAGCTGATCGAGGATACGCACGCCGCGTTCCTCCCCGAGCCGAGCCCGAGCTGGGCGACGTACCTGGAAGGCTCCGAGATCGTCACCGAAGGGCCCGGCGGCGAGAAGCACGAGCGGTTCGGCTTCTATCCGTACGCCTACCCGACCCATGATCCCAGCGGCTGGGAATTGTGCGCCGTGTTCAACGGCCTGCCCGGGCTGTTTGTCCCCGAGGCCGTGGCGTATGGGCGGATTACCGGCGGATCGTATTAACCGCGCAGTCGTAGGGCGGGTCGAGCGTTCGGCAAGGAACGCGACCCGTCCGAATGACCAATGACCAAGCACCAATGACCAATGGTTTTGAATTTGCGCTGCCGTCATTGGTCATTGGGATTTGGACATTGGTCATTCCTTCCCAAGCGCCTAACCTCTAGCCTCTCCCCACTCCCATGACCCAAACCTACTGCACCAAGCCCGACATCGAGGCCCTCTGGACGCCGGCACTGCTGCTGGCCAGCGTCGATGACGATACGAGCGGCACCTTGAGTCCGACCGAGGAGGCCTACATCACGGCTGCGATCGAACGGGCCGCCGGCCGCATGAACGCGTACCTCGAGCAGCGATACCCTCTGGCCGACCTGGCCGGCAACGCCTGGTGCCGACACGCGAATGCGGCGATTGCCGCGTATCTGCTGTCGATTCGCCGCGGCACCAGTGCCCCCGCGCCGTTCCAGCTTCAGTACGACGCGCTGCTGAGCGACCTGTACGACATCAGCCGCGGCCGACTCAACGTCCCCGAGGCGCCGCAGACGCTGGAGATGATCCCGACCGTCTCGAACTTCCGCATCGACCCGCGGCATTCGCGGGCGAAGGTGCGGCGCGTGGCAGAAATCTCATCCGGATCGCCGCCGCCTGGAAGCCGCAAGAGTTTTCCCGATGAATAACTGCCTTCTCCGTGCCTCTGTTCCACTGTGTGAGATTTGCTGCGGCGAGTTTTCACACAGAGGCACGGAGGCACAGAGGAATTTTCATTTGCCATCTTCAAACCAATTTGCCGAGGGCCATTTCCATGTCGTTATTTTCCACGATTCGCGATTTGCTGATCGGCCGGCAAGCAGCGCGCCGCACGACGCTGGCATTGCCGCCGCCGAACGTCCGCTTCGACGACTTTCCACCGTTCAATTTGCACATCGCGGAGCTGATGCGGTTCGATCCGCAGGTGCGCGTGGCGCTCGGCGCTCGCAATGGGTTGCTCATGAGCGCTCAGATCGACGTGACCGGGCCACGCGAGGACGTGAATCAGTGGGTCCACGAGCAATGGGACCGCGTCTGGTGCCAGTGTGCCCACCAGCTCGTGCGAGCCAAGCTGTACGGCTTTCAGCCATTCGAGGTGTTCTTCCGTAGGACACGTTTTCAACCTGTCCCGAAACGTACGACAGGTTTCCAACCTGTCGAGAGCAAGTTGGAAACTTGCTCCCCGGCAATGAATAGTCAGGACAGGTTGAAAACCTGTCCTACGTGGGAAATCGCCGAGCTTCGCGATCGGCCGGTTGCTCAGACCCGGCTCCTGGTGCGCGACGACCGGCCGGTCGGCTTTGTCTGGAAGGAGGGCGAGGTCGAGCGGCGGATTCTCGCGCCGCGCGGGCTCGTCGTGACTTTCGATGCCGACCACAGCCGGCCTTACGGCTGCGCGCTGCTCGCCCGGGCCTATCCGGCCTGGTTTGAAAAGTGGATGCGCGGCGGGGCGAAGGAGACGCTGCGATTGCGGATGATGAAGGACGCGTACGTCGGCGACATATTCTGGTATCCGGCCGACCGCAAAGTGACGCTGCCGACCGGAGAAGAAGTCTCCTGGCGCGACCTGGCCCGCGAGATCACCGAGCTGCGGCAATCGGGCGGGGCGCTGGCATTGCCGCTGCTGCGCGATCGGGACGGCAACAAGGCGCTCGACTACTCGCCACCGACGCCGGTCTACGGCCACACGCAGATTTTCCAGTGGAAGCGGGACCTGGACCTCGACATCTGGAAAGCTCTCGAGATACCACCGGAGATCATCCAGGCCGCTTCCACCGGCAGCGGCTTTTCCGGCCGCTGGATTCCGTTCGTCGTGGCCCTGTCCGCCGTGCAAACCGAGCTGGCCGAGATCATCCGCTGCGTCGATCGCGACCTGCTTCGTCCGCTGTCGCAGCTCAACTTCGGCACTGCTGCCAGCTACGAAATCCGCGCCAAGTCGCTTGTGGAAACGTACGCGGCCAAGTTTGGCGAAGGGCCGTCGGTTGAGTTGCGATCAACAAGTGCCGCAAACAACCAACGAACAACAACATAACACATGCGTTTTGGTTGATATGTTGTCTACTTGCCAATTGGTCGCGTAACTCACCATCTATCAATGGTTTACAGAGCTCAAGGTTGTCTCTGCGAAGAGCACGGGATACAGTTCTCGCCCGACCTTTTCAGGGCAAAACTGGAGAACTTTCATGCTTACGACACTCGAATTGATTACCAAGGGACTTGAGCAATTGACCAAATTGGGCAAAGCCGTCAAAGACTGCATTGCTTTGAGCAACATCAGAGCGGGCTCGCGATGGTGTAACGGCGGAACTCCGACTGATCGGCTGCGCCGCACCCGCGTTGCGCTGGCCATCGCAGCGTTCTGCGGCGTCATTTTTCTAGCCACCGCAGTGGGATCGAGTGCGCTGCTGGCCGGCGCGCGCTCGGAGGTCGCCGAATTGAGGGGGGCAAACCACAAGCTGGCATTGCGTACGACCCAAATGTATGGGGAATACACGGCGCTGGAGGCAAGTTACCATCTCAATGCCGCCGACTATTGCCAATTGCTCAACCAGACGTCCGAGGCCGACGCCCATGCGCAAATCGCGCTGCGCAGTGCGGATCAGGCGATTTCGATTCTTAGCGCGATTGATCCAGACGCAGATCGGCCAACGTGGGAGCGTCTTCAACTGACCAATCAGCTAGCCCTCGCGCATTCCATTCGCGGGGTCCTCCTCGCAGACCGCGAAGGTCGTCGAAATCGCGAAGAAGCCGTGCAATTGCTTTCGACGGCACTTGGTTATTACCGGCAGCTCAATAAGCACCTTTCCGCACTGCCGGAGGACGATCGGTTGGTGCTTGCTACTCGGTTGCCAGCGCTGTGTGACGACATGAAGTGGTATCAGGCTCTGAGCAGTGCCGTCAAAGCCCGGTTGACTTTGGATCAAGCGGACCTCGGCGAGGCTGCCGAATTGATTAAGGCAATCCGCGATCAATTTCGCAACACGTGTCCGGTTGAAGGCAACCGGCGCCTGCGATGGGTTTTGGATCATGTTCCTGCGACGAAATCGGCTTCCGTCGTCCCAGTGCACTACTTCACCGAAAACGGCGGCATCGGCGGTGGAGGCGGAAGCGGGGGAAATGGCGGCGGTGGGGGCGGACCAAAGTCTAAGGCCCATCCGTCCGCATTCGTAGTTGAAAACGGTGGCAGCGGGGGCGGAGGCGGAAGTGGAGGAAATGGCGGCAGTGGAGGCGGTAGTGGAGGAAATGGCAGCGGTGGGGGCGGACCAAAGTCCATCACCCGTCCTTCCTCATTCGTAGTTGAAAACGGTGGCAGCGGTGGCGGAGGAGGGAGCGGGGGAAGTGGAGGTAGCGGAGGAAGCGGTGGGGGAGGCAAGCCACTCTGCTGATCAATGAGGCAGACTGCGTCACTCCCGGATCGACATCGTCATCCGCGGCTGCGGGCACGTGCTCCCGCCGCGGCAACTCAAGGGCGGCCGCGAGCCCATTTACGAAATCCGCCCGCGGTCGCTGGTCGAAACCTACGCGGCAAAGTTCGGCGAAGGGCCGGCGGTGCGGATGCGGCAGGCGGAGGCGGGGAATGGGGAGGCGTAGCTGCGGAGCAGCGATACCCCTGAGCCCCCGGCGCTTGCCGGGGGAAATGAATGCCGACAGACGGATAGCCGCGTAGCGGCGACACCTGCCCCCGCTTGCTCGTGTCGCCGCTACGCGGCTCGTGAAAACCTTGCCGCCACCGTGTCCCACAGCTTACGCTGTGGGCTAAGGGGTATCGCCGCTTCGTCGTTCGCCGCATGAACGCCAAACATGACTTCGAAAAGCTGCTCGCCTTTCTGGAACGGCTTCCGGCCGTTGACCTGCCGGCAGGGCGAAAGTCGATCGGCCGCGGTTCATTCGAGAACGGTAACTGGTGGGTGAAGTTTTCACTCGACACCAATCACACGCTGGCCTGGCGACACGTTCAAGAACTCGGATACGTCTTGAACTATCTTTCTGTAGAGGAGCGATTGCCGACCGTCTTGATGCCCGTTTCCCCGCCTCCCTATTTGAATGGCGGCGTGGAGTTTCTGTCGTGGGTCATCGAATCCACAGACCCGTCATTCACACCTGACCATTGCGTCGAGTGGCTGGAAGGCAGGCTGCCGCGGCCTGTGGACGATCTAGAAAAGTGGAAGATCGGCGGCGAATGAGCTAATGCACCAGAGAATCGTTCCATGCGCAAGTATCGCGTCACGATCAACGGGCGGAATTACCTCATCAACGTCGAGGGGAAACCGCAGCGAATGGGGTTCTACAAGATTTGCTACTTGGAGGCCCACGATCCGCAGGAGGCGGAGAACCTGGCGGTAAGCAAAATCGTGGCCGACCCCCGCTGGCGCGGCAAGATTCTCAATTCTGCCGACGACCGACCAGTGATGTACCTTGACTCGTTGGACGAGTTGGAATCGTTTGAAGGCGTTGAGTCATTGGAAACCGGCTACATTTTCTACCCCGACGAAGCGGCGGGACGTTGATTGGACACCAAATGCAGCACTCCTGTCACTCCAGTCAATCCAGCGGTTCCTCTCTTCTCCATCGACGCAGCAAGCGGGACGCTCAGCAAATATGAACAGAACAATCCGTGACGTTGTCGCGTTCATCGGCGTCGGAATGGCGGCATTTCTCGGCCTGCTTGGCCAGATGATTACCTTTGTACCCGGCAGGCAAATGGGCTGGTTTGCAGTGGCGGCCTCCCTCGCAGCCGCAGGGTTGCTTTCCCCCCGTTGGTGGCTGCGCTTCGTCGCCCTGGCGCTTGTAATCGGTTTGGCGTGCCGATCCTGTGCGGGGTACGTGGAGGGTCTGCGATATGAGGAGTTCCTTCGCAGTCGCAACTTGACGGCCGACGGCAATTCTCCGAGTCGCTAGCCTAGGGTCTCGCTTCCAGTCACGAAATCCTCAAGAGGTAGCCCAATGGATACTCCCGCGCTGAAGCTTGCGGGATGGATCGTCAGGCAATCGCGGCCAATTGCCATGAGGGAATGGATTGACTTTGCACTGCGGCACAAAAACCTGGTCCAAATGCAGCCCGTTTCGGTAATTAATCCGTTCACACGAGGCGGGATGAATTTGAGCCGGGTGACTTCCTGTTCGTGGCCACAGGGATTGAACACCGATTCGAAGAATTCAGCGACGATCTCTTGATATGGCGGGTTTTCTATGGGCCCAACGGTAGCGAGGTTCCCGCATAGCCGGCGAAGATTGGGGGAGTTTGTGGCGCTAAGCCCCTGCAGTGCAGCACCGCGCCAGGCGCTGCAACCGACCGCGGCGGCATGTAGCCTTTTCCAGATGTGTAGTTCTCCAAACCACCGCAGCAATGCGGCATTGCTGATTTTGATCCTTGTATGTCCGTTGACGTCGCTTGGTGACGAGCCACAGCAGCGGCCGGACCAGCGCCTTCTCGGCGCGTACTACTACCCGTGGTACTACAAGGAGCGGTGGACCAGCGAGCCAGTCACGAACACGCCCAAGCTCGGCTGGTATTCGAGCGACGACCGCACGGTCGCTGCCGAGCACATTCGCTGGGCCAGGCAAGCCGACCTCGACTTCTTTCTCGTCTCCTGGTTGTCGCCCCGCGGCAGGGAAGG
>DASRJP010000214.1:0-20463 GCA_035649415.1 Pirellulaceae bacterium
CGGCCCAATCGCGCCGAGCAGTGCGTCCAGCGCCTGTGAGCAGCCGTGAATGTCGCCAATGGCAATTGTGCGGGGCATGAGGATATCGTGTGTGGGGTGAATCAGTATTCTGAATGACCAATGACCAAGCACCAATGACCAATGTCGGAACAATTTCATTGGTCATTGGTGCTTGGTCATTGGTCATCGGTTTGCCCGGCTGGCAGCCGCCGTCCCTTCGCGATACGTTAGCATTCCCGGCCACCGACAAGGATATCACTGATGAGCGATCTCGATTTCAATGCCGCCGCCTGCCGCGGCCGGCAGAAGCGGCTGCTGAGCGAGATGCAGCGGCTGAAACTCGATCTGGTGATCGTCACGCAGATCGAGCACGTGCAGTACCTCACTGGCGCCCGCTACGGCTGGGTCTTTCAGCCGGCGGCCGCCCTGCGGAGCGATGGCCACCTGCTGCTGTGCGCCCCCAAGAAGCCGATTCTGGAAGCGGCGGCCGCTGAAGTGGTCCATTACGAAGCCCAGTGGCTCTCCACGCTGCGCAACGATCAGCGGCAGGCTTCGGCGGAAGTGCTGCAAAGGGCCGTCAGCGGCTGGCCGGCGCCCCGGCGGATCGGCGTGGAATTTTCCTCGTTCGGTCTCCACTACGGCGGCATTGCCGGCGAGCGGGTCGATATCGAGCCCACGCTCTACCAGCTCCGCCGCCGCAAGGATCCTGACGAGCTGGCGCGGCTCAAGAAGGCGATTGCCGGCACCGGCAAGATGTATGCCCTGGCGCGGCAGATCATCGAGCCGGGGATTACAGAAATCGAGGTATTCAATCGGCTCCAGGCTGCGGCAGTCGAGGAATTCGGTGAGATGATGACCGGCACGGGCAACGACTATCAATGCGGCGCGCGCGGCGGGCCGCCGCGGAACAACCGCCGAGCTGAGGCCGGCGAACTTTACATCCTCGATCTGGGACCGGCGTACCGCGGCTATTTTGCAGATAATTCGCGAGCGTTCGCGGTCAATCGCAAACCAACCGACGAGCAGCTGACGGCCTGGACCTTTGTGATGAAAGTTTTCGCGCACCTGGAAAAGACCGTGAAGCCCGGCAAGAGCTGCCAGGAGCTGTTCCACGAAGTCGTCGAAATCCTTTCCGCTGCCCCGGTCGGCATTTTCAACCATCACCTGGGCCACGGCATTGGACTGTTTCCGCACGAAACGCCGCACCTCAATCCGCACTGGAACGATACTTTCGAAGTGGGGGACGTCTTTACTGCCGAGCCCGGACTTTACGACGAAAAGCTGCTGCGCGCAGGCATGCGGCTGGAGAACGACTACCTGGTGACGGAAACAGGCGTGGAATTACTGAGTCCGTTCCCGATGGAGCTTTAGGAACAGTCTGCCGGACAATCCGCAATCAGGGTTCCGCACTCGAAATGCCCCACGGCCTCAATCCCGCACAACAGGACGCAGTCAGTACCCTCCGCGGCCCGCTCCTGGTGCTGGCCGGCGCAGGCAGCGGCAAGACCCGCGTCGTCACCCTTCGCGTGGCGAACCTCATTCGCCGCGGCATTCAGGCGGAACGAATCCTGGCCGTCACGTTTACCAACAAAGCGGCTGCCGAAATGCAGGAGCGGATCGGTGGGCTGCTCGGCAAGCAGACGGCCAGGCCGCAGATTTCCACCTTTCACTCACATTGCGTCCGCGTTCTGCGGCGGCACATCAAAAGGCTGGGGTATCCCGATCGCTTCGCCATCTACGATCGGGGGGACCAGGAGAGTCTCGCGCGGAGCGTGCTTCGCGACATCCGCGTCCCCGGGGAGCTGCTGCGCCCCGGCGACTTGATCCACCAGATCAGCCACTGGAAAACCCATTCGCTGCGGCCGGCCGATGCCGGCAAGCTCGCCCGCACCGACAAAGAGCACCTGGCGGCGATGGGCTACCGCCGCTATCAGAAGTCGCTCCAGCAGGCCGGGGCCGTAGACTTCGACGATTTATTACTGTGTACCGAAGAACTTTTCCGTCGATTTCCTGAAGTGCGAAAGGCCGAAGCCGATCGGTTCGACCATTTGCTCGTTGATGAGTACCAGGACACCAACGGCACGCAGTACCGGATCGTGAAAGCCCTGGCGACGGATCATCGAAACTTGTGCGTGGTGGGCGACGACGATCAGTCGATTTACGGCTGGCGCGGAGCGGAAGTCAAACACATCTTGCAATTCCACCGCGACTGGCCCGAGGCCAAAGTGGTGCGGCTCGAGTGGAACTATCGCTCGACCGAGGCGATCCTCGATGCCGCCAACAAGCTGATCGCCTTCAACAAGCACCGCCATGACAAAGTGCTGAAAGCGGCCCGCTCTGGCGGAGAGAAGCCGCGCATCCTGCAGTTCAACAGCGAAACCGACGAAGCCCGCGAGATCGTTGGCGACATTCGCCGCCGCATCGAGCACGACAAGCTCGAGCCGAAGGATTTTGCCATCCTGTTTCGCACCAACGAGCAGCCGCGGGCCTTCGAGACCGAGCTGCGAAAGGCGAAGCTTCCTTACATCATCCTCGGCAGCCAGTCGTTCTTCGACCGCAAGGAAGTGAAGGACATCCTGGCGTACCTCCGCGTGCTGGTAATGCCGCAGGACGAAGTCTCGGTGCTGCGGATCATCAATACGCCGCCGCGAGGAATCGGCGGCAAAGCCGTGGAGAGCCTGCTGAAGGCGGCGGTGGAAGCGGGCAAGCCGATCTGGGACATCATGCACGAGGCAAGTGCCGGCCACGTCCCAGCGATCCAAAAGTTCGTCGCGCAAATCGATCGCTACCGGCGTGACCTGGCGGCCCACAAGCGGCTGGCCGAATGCGTGCAGCGGCTGATCGGCGAGATCGGCTACGAGGCGGAAATCAAGCGGCAGTATTCCGATCCCGAGGAACAGCGGTCGCGCTGGGCCGCCGTCGAAGAGGTCGTCAACGCTCTGGCCGCCTTCGAGAAGACCCAGAAGAAGCCGACATTGGCCGGTTTCCTCGACGAGGTGATGCTGGGCGAGCGGGAATTCGGGGACGACAAGGAAAAGCAGCTCGCCAAGAACGCCATCGCCCTGATGACGCTGCATTCGGCCAAGGGGCTCGAATTCCCGCACGTCTACATGGTGGGCATGGAGGAAGGGATTCTGCCCCATCACCGCACGCTCAAGGCGGAAGGGGGGGACGACGTCGATGAAGAACGCCGGCTGTGCTACGTCGGCATTACCCGCGCCCAGGAGCGGCTGACGCTCTCGCTGCCGCTGACGCGGATGAAGTGGGGCCGGCCGCGGGACACAACTCCCAGCCGGTTTTTGTACGAGATCATCGGGCAGGGGGATACGCCGCACGCCGCGCCGCGCCGCGGGAATTACGCACAAAGGCAAACAGCGCCGTCGAAATCCATCGCCGGTCGCAGCACTCAACGCCGCAGCTAGCGGAATTAGGCGCTTTGCCGCGCGTGCTGCTATAGTATGCAAATCAAGACCTTCCCCCTCCCGATCCAAGGGGTGACCGATGATTCGCCAGGTCTGTTCGTGCGGCAAGTCCTATCAGCTCAAGGACGAGATGGTCGGGCGCAAGGTCAAATGTCCGGCGTGCCAGGCAGTGTTTATCGTGGTGCCGCAGGCGGAACTAGTGGGGCCGGCCGAACTTGTTCCCGTCGACCCGCCGCCGGGTGTCGCCAACAAAGTCCCGACGCAGCCCAGTTACGCGAATACCAATCCTCCGGGCAGCCTGCCGTCCGCAGCGACGAATGTCTTGGGACCCCTGCCATTGTCTGGTCCGGCCGTGTCGCCGCTGGGAACGCCGTGGACAACTCCGCCGCCGGGCGGATACATCCAGGCCGGCCAGCAAGCGCCGGCGCAGCCCCGGGTGCGAGTCTATCCCTGGTGGCTATGGATCGCGTCGGGCATCGCCGGCCTGGCAGCCGTTGGTTCGCTGGTGTTGGTCGTCACGGTAATCATTCGTATGAATCAGCCGAATTCCGGCAACATGGCGACCAACGTGCCGACCAGTCCTCCGTTCTTGTCTGACACTCCGCCGATCGTCGTGGGGAAGCTCGAAGTGGGCCCTTTTGCGCCCAATGGCCGGAGAGTCGGCGCCGACTTCGGCAATTGGCAGGTCTATTCCTCGGAGACGGGTGGCTACAGCATCGACCTTCCGGGCCAGCCCCAGATATCGCCGGAGTCGCATCGGTCGGCTCTGGGCCGGATCGAAGGGAGTCGGCTCGAGATCGGCGGGCGTTCGGACGGACTACTAGTGATGGTGTCTCACATCGATTTTCCATTCGACGCCGCGAAGCTTTCAACGGACCGCGTCATTGGATCCACCGTGCAAAACGATCAGGGCAGGATCGTGCGGGCCAGCGACGCGCC
Source organism: Pirellulaceae bacterium (assembly GCA_035649415.1). Taxonomy (GTDB): domain Bacteria; phylum Planctomycetota; class Planctomycetia; order Pirellulales; family Pirellulaceae; genus DATKDU01. Next base: position 4,362 of record DASRJP010000214.1, read on the forward strand.
GATGGCCGGCCGCTCCGGACGGGAGTATCTCGTTGAATTCGCGATTTCCGGTTCGCCAATCGATTCCAAGGGCCTGTATCGAGCACTGGTGGTCAAAGGCCGAGTATTCACGCTGGGCTTTGTGGCCCCGGCGGCACAATTTGACGAAGCGGCCGCGCGGAAGTGCCTCGATTCGTTCGCGATTACAAAAGAGCCACCTGCGGTGGAATCGACCTACGCGCCGCTGGTGGCCGGCCCCGGCGTGCCTCTGTCGAGAGATGTTGCGTGGGTCACCCACGAATCCAAGACAGGGGGATTCAAAGTTGAGATGCCGGCGACTCCGACGAACGTCAGCACTCACGTGGCGCTGCCCCGGACCAGCTATGCGGAGGGAATTGCCAGCGAGGTGTTGGGCAAAGGAGCTTTCGTGGTTTCCGTCAACCGCCACGGGCAGCCAATCCTTCCGGAAGGTTTGCCGTCGTTTGTCGAGTCGCTGCGGATGGCCATGGCATCGCATGGAAAGATTGTTAATAAATCCAGCGCTCCCCAGGGTGAATTCACGGTGTACGATTTCACGGTTGAAACGCCGGACGGCTCGAGGCAACTGATTCGATTCTATATCTCCACCGAGTGGTATTACGACCTGACCTGGTTCGGGCCGGCCACGGAGGCCGGGTCCGAGGAAACCAAGCGGTTTTTCGCGTCGTTCACCCTACTGCCGCCGGCCACGCCCCGGTAAGGCCGACGTGTCAAGCAGCGGGAAAACTCCGGCAGGCAGGGCTCTCGGGCGGAACATTCGGGGAGCAGCCACACACTGCCGCTGGCACGAGCGGGCTTGTGCGGACCTATTCAACAACTCTTGATCACCTTTTGCGAATAACTTCTGTTGCTCGCCAGCGTCATTTGACGTAAGATTTTGTGTACGTTTTCGTGCTATCAGAATGACCATGTACCACGCCGGCGACCGTGTCATTTACGTTGCGGAGAAGCACAGCGGGCATCCCGGCCCGCGGGCCGAGGCCGTCCAGCCCGAGACCAACGGCGAAGGCTACTGGTATCAGGTCAAAAAATTCTGGACCGTTCTGGAGGTCCTGCCCGACGGGAAGCTGAAGGTCCTCACCCGCCGCGGCAAGCAGCGGCAGGTGGCCAAGGACGACCCGCGGCTCCGGCCGGCTCGCTGGTGGGAGAAGCTGATCTACTCTTCGCGCTTCCCCAGCCCCGAAACCGCGCCGCGGACCGCCGTCCCCAAGCATCCCCAAGCGGCGGCGGAACGGTAGCTTCTCCTGGCTCAAGCGGAAGCGGCCGTAGTGGCAATGCCGCCTTTCATTTCGCCGGCGCGATGCGAACGTTCTTGTACCACACCTCTTCGCTGTGGTTTTGTATTCCCAGAAATCCCTCCAGCCGCCGCTTTTGGAGATCGGAAAACTCGGCCACGTCCGCATCGACGATCTTCACGCCGTTGTGCGTGATGACGTAGTGCGTACCAGTGACCTCGATCTGAAGCGAGTTCCACTGGCCCGCATCGCGGCCAACGTGCTCCTTCGCCGCGGCGATGTCGTAGACGCCGCCGGTGTACTGGTAACCCTTGAGTTCCTTGTACTTCTCCGCCTTGTCGTCGAGGATCTGAATCTCCACGCCGGATCCTTCGCCATGATGATTGCCGTCCTCGGGAACGCGAACGTAAACGCCCGAATTGCCGCCGGGCTTGAGCTTGTAATCCAGCCTCAAATCGAAGTTTGCAAACTGCTCGCGGCTGCGAAGCCACGGCCCCTTCTCGCCGGTGCACATCAGCAGGCCGTCTTCGACTTTCCAGCAGGCGGCAGCGTCCTGTCCCGCCCCATCCCAGCCGTCGAGCGATTTGCCGTCAAACAGCGGCCGGTAGCCAAGTTCGGTGACGTACAGGTCCTTGAACTCGAATTGCCCCCCGCCAGGCGCTTCGCATTGCAGGCCGATGTACCCTTGCGGCTGCTCGAGGCCGTCGGCTTCCCAGGCGCTCTGTCCGTTGATCTCCAGCTTCGCCGTGTTGCCGATAATGGTCACTTTGAAGCGGTTCCACTCGCCGGGTTTGACCAGCCCTTTGCTGCGCGCCTTGGGAAGTGGGCCGACGTTCCCCTCATCCCCCTGTTTGAGGTTGATCTGATATTTGGCGGGCCACGGTTTGCCTTCGTCGGGCAAATTGGCGCGAATGTAAATGCCGCTGTCCCAGTTCTCCGTGCGTCGCGCTTTGAAGGAAAGTTCCAGGATAAAGTCCCGATAGGTATGATCGGTGCGCACGAGCCCATTTCCCTCCTGGAGCACGATCGCACCGCTTTCGACTGCTGCCTGGCAACCGGTGACATGCCAGCCGTCGAGGTTTTGTCCGTTGAAGAGCGGCAGGCGAACGCCGACGGGCTCGCCAGCCCAGCCCGACAGCGAGGCAAGCGACAAGGCCAGATTCAAGCAGACTGCAAGGCTGTTTCGCATGGAAGCGTTACCACGGTGCAAAAGGGAGAAAATCGCCAGTGGGCTCAGCAACCTACCGCGCGGAGGCGGGCAAAGCCAGCATTGCCGCCCGCCACTGTTCTTCCCACTCGGGAAGCGGCCGTCCCACGAGTCGCTCAAATCGTTTCGCGGCCGGCAAGTCTTCGCCGCCTGTCAGGTATTTTTCAATCGCCGACCCGGCCAGGATGTTTTCCCGGAACACGAGGTGATGCGCGATCCCCCAGGCGTAAAGGTAGTGCCGACGGCTGGCCCTCGTATCATGCCGGCCGGCAAAGGCATTTCCTTCAGCCACCAACAGTTCCGCCAGCGGCAATCGCCCGGCCGATCGCAATTCCGCCTGAAGCAAGGCGAGTTTCGCCGGATCGGGGGCATCCAGCCGCAGCGACGCCCCCTCGAGCTGCCCGCTCTCGAACACCTGCGCCAGCCCCTCGTGCAGCCACTGTGGCACATCGTATTTGTCGGAGGGGTAGACGAACGCGTCGAGATAAGCGTGCAGCGCTTCGTGATCGAGCCGCCGGAACATGGCCGCCGTCACCTCGGCAAAGCGGGCCTCATTCCGACGCATTTGCTCGCGGGTCCGAGCGATCGCTTCGTCCTTTTCTTTCTTCCAGGCCGATTTGCGGAGGTTCAGCTCGGCGGCAATTTCGTCTTTGCCAAAGCCAGCTTCTTTCAAGTCGCTGCTGAGCTTCGTTAGCCCCTGCGCGAATGCCCGCTCCAGATCTTCGTACTTCCGCCCGAACTCGTTGGCCTGGCGACGTACTTGCGCCAGCTTCCGCTCGTACTCGGACAGCTCGCTGGCCGCCAGGATCCGCGCCTGCCGCAGCGAGTACAGCGCCGGGGCGTCCACGTCCAGCTCGAGCATCTCCAGCTCGTGCCGCAGCTCGTCCACCGACGCGTACAGGTCGATGGTCAATCGCCGCGGCATTTCCACGCGCGGCGGCAAGAGCAGGCGGAAGGCGCGGAAAATCTGTTCGATCCGCACGACGCAGCGGCGGGTCGATTCCTCGTCGGCGGACGAGGTTAGCGTGAACCAATCCCCTTCGTACGTCCGCACGCTCCGCGAGCCGCGCCTGGCAGTTGCCAGGCGCACCTCCTCCATGCGGCCCGCCTCGATGACCGCGCGATAGCGGAGCTGCCGGAAACGCTCGAGCAGCTCCTCATGCTCTTTCGGCGGCAGCAACTCCACACTGGCCACATGCGCTGCCTCGATGCCGCGGACGATGGCGAATGTCGGCTTGCCGGGGCGCTGCACGATTTCGGCAAAGTCGATCTGGCGGTCGGTCCGCGACTGGAGCAGACCTCGCGATTGCTGACCGTCCTTGAGGACGATCGTTTCCAGCTTCCAGACGCCGTCGGGAAACGGCGCGGGTTCCTGGGCTGTCAGGTGTGAAAGGCCCGTAACCAGCAGCGTGACTAAGAGAAGTCGTCTCATGGGCCTGCCGCCTTTCCCGGAACGCGCGGGTCGCAGGCGCCGACAAAATCCTTCGTCAGCGGTTCCCAGCGGACGAGCTGCGTCACGCCCATTCGCGGCACGTCCTTGAGCTTGTGGCCGCGCTGCTGGAGGCCCTGTTTGACGTTCTCGTCAAAGCCTTGTTCCAGCCGCAGTTCGTCGGGCGACCACTGGTGATGGAAGCGCGGCAGCGCTAGAGCGTCATCCAGTGGCAGGTTCAGGTCCAAGAGGCGTGCAAGTGCAAGGACGACTTGCGAGATGATCGTCGGCCCGCCGGCGGCGCCGAGCGTCATCAGCGGCTGGCCGCTTGGATTGAGCACCATCGTCGGACTCATACTCGATAGCGGCCGTTTGCCGGGTGCGATGGCGTTGGCTTCGCTGCCGACCAGACCAAAGGCATTCGGTTGGCCGGGAAAGATGGAAAAGTCGTCCATCTCGTTGTTGAGAAAGACGCCGGTGCCCGGCACCATTACTTTCGAGCCGAAGCTGGTGTTGATCGTTTGCGTCAGCGCCACCCAGTTGCCCTCGGCATCGGCGGCGGCGACGTGTGTCGTGTGCTTGCCGAAGGTGTTGGTGCCCCAGTCCGGTGGCTGATTGTGCCTGGGCACAGGAGTTGCCTTATCCCGGTCGATCTTGGCGGCCAACTCGGCGGCATACTTCTCGTCCGTCAGACCGCGCGGGACCTTGGCAAAATCGGGATCGCCGAGCCAATAAGCCCGGTCGGCGAATGCCAGCTTCATCGCTTCGGCGACGATGTGTATGAATTCCGCCCGATCGCGCTTATAGGTCGCAGCGAGGTCGAAATGCGATAGGATGTTGAGGATCTGGGCGACGTGAATGCCGCCGGAGCTTGGCGGCGGGAAGCCGACGAGGGTATGCCCGCGGTAGGAACTTGACACCGGTATTCGCAGACGGCATCGATAGCCAGAAAAATCGCTGGAGGAAAGTATTCCGCCGTTGTCTTGCATCCAGCGGCCAACCGCCTGCGCAAATTCGCCCTGATAAAACCAGCTCGTTCCCTGCCTGGCAATCGCCCGCAGGGTCTGCCCCAGATCGGGCTGCTTGACGACGGCGCCTTCCGGCCGCGGTGATCCGTTGTCCGCCAAGAGTAGCTTCGCTCCTGCTTCGAATCGAGCGAGCGAGTCCCCGGTAGAGCGGATATTGCCAGCATAGATCCGGTCGAGCGGAAAACCGGCCTCGGCGATTTCTGCCGCCGGCAGCAGCAGGTCGGCCAGCTTGAGCTTGCCGTGGCCACGCAGCGCTTCGTCGTATCCGGCCAGCGCACCTGGCGTGGCCACGGCCAAAGGACCGGTCTGGCTCAGCGTCGGCTGCGGCTTTCCCTCCCGCACGTACATATCCCGCACGGCTTTAGCCGGAGCGGTTTCGCGGCCATCCATGGCGACTTGCTTGCCATCGGCCGTGCGGAGAAGCACAAAGCAGCCGCCCCCCAGCCCCGAATTGTGCTGATCGACCACTCCCAGCGTGATGGCAGCGGCAATCGCGGCGTCAATCGCATTGCCGCCGCGCTGCAAAGCGTTCACGCCCGCGTCGGTTGCCAGGGGATGGACCGTCGCGACCATGCCGCGCTTGGCGCGACCGATGTTCGATGCCTCGGCAGCCGCCGCGTCACGGGACGCTACTGCCGTTAGCGAAATGGAAGCCGCCGCAGCGGCAGTCTGTCGGAGCATCGTGCGGCGGTTCATCACGTAGGACTGGTTTTCAACCTGTCCCCAGCGATCGTTAATTTGGACAGGTTGGAAACCTGTCCTCTACGAATTATGCATTCAGTTTCACGCTGGCATCGTCCGCCACGTTCACCCACACGTGAACGTGCGGCACTCCGCGGAAGTACCAGACTAAGCTCGGCCCTTCCAGCCGCCACACGTCCCAGATTTTGTCTTCGCCGAGGTCCTTGTCGGCATAGAAGGCGAGCGAACACTTATCGAGCCCGCCCTGCGTCTCCAGGCATTTGCGGACTTCCTCCTGATCGACCTGGCGATACGGTTCCAGCAGCTTGGCGAGCGTCGTCTGCACCTGCTCCTTCTGGTCCGATGAGAGATCGGCTAGCGGGATGCCCGGCAGCAGGCCGCTGATCCCCTGGAAGCCGACCTTGTGCTCTTCGGCGTCGGTCGGCGCCTTGGGGAGCAGCGCTTTTTCGCGCTGCTTGCCGTCCAGCATTTCGAAGACCTTGTTGGCCTCGAGGGCTTGTTCCCAGTAGACGTTACCTGGATGACCCGGTTTTTCATGAAAGCCACTGGCCGCGTGACCGTAGAAGATCGGGCCGCCGAACGCCACGTGCTCGGTGCTGTTGCCGTCGCAGCGGAGGGTCATATGCCGTCCAGTCATCACGAACTCGAACTTCTCGCCCGGCTTGCCAAAGATGGCCAGACTTTGCTCCTGGCCCCAGTCCTTGCCGCCGGTGTCGTCCTTGAGCTGCTTGTCCACGCGCTCCTGCCAGCTCGGCTGGATGATTCCCTCGAAGATGCCGCGAGCCAGCGCCTGCTGATCGGCGGTATAGAAGTCGCTTTTGATGTTTTGCGCGGTGATTTGCCAGTTATTGCTGATGCGGGTGCGCAACAGGCCCCGCTGCGGATCCTGATAATCCCAGTCGAAGCAGACCAGCTTCCGCTGCGTCTCGGAGAGGGAATCGTAGAGCTGCTTGGCGAGCGTTTCCGGCGGGTTAGCGGCCGGCTTGTCTTCGGCAAACAGGAGCCGCGGCGATACGGCCGCCACCGCGGCCGCACCCGCGACTTTCAAGAACTCGCGGCGGGAAGAGGGAAAGTCGGGTCGTTCACAATCTGGACATGCGCGGCGATCGGCGGACATAGCAGCCTCCAGCAAGACGAGGGAGGTTCACAGCGGCGAGATGATCTCGCCGGGGTACTCCGTCAGTCTACGCTGGAACAGACCCCGCTGGCAATTCGCCAGCGGGTCCGCAAACCACGCCCCGCAACTACGGCATTTTCCGCTTCAGGGTAAACGTCATGTAGTGAAAGCCAGTCTCGTCGGCGGTCATCATGCCGCCGCTGGGGGCCAGGTACTTGGCCAGGACGGAAAACGGCGGCAGCGGGTTGTCCTTGAGCGCCTGGTCTACGCCGCGCAGGAACGGATTATCTTCCGACCGGCGCTCGAGAAACCGTTTGGCATCCTCTCCCAAGGCCATGTCATATAAGAACCGCATTCCCTGCTCCGGACGCGAAAACGACACCAGGCCCGCCGTCTCTCCGCCGACCTGCCGCTTGATCTTGCCGGCGATCAACTTGAAATCCAGTTCGTTTGCCAGCGAGGTCTTGGGATCATTGGACGTGACGATGCACTGGTGCAGCGCGGTCGAACTGTCGCACAGAATCAGGTAGTCGCCGAGGATGCAAATGCAACCCTCCGGCTGGCGCAGGTTGGGCCGCGGCTGATCCTCTGCCGGAGGCGCGTCTTCATTCGCTCGAGCGCGGACCACCGGTCCACCCGCCGGCAGCGGCATCATCCAGTAGTTCACGCCGGCAAAGCCCTTCCGCTCCAGTCGCTCGGTGAATCGCTCGACAATCTTGTCCAGCAGCGGCCTGGCCGCCTGCGGATCCTTGAGCTTGATGCCGATGATGTTCGTCTGGCTGTTGATCCGGATCGGTTTTTCGATCCAGTTGACGATCGTCACGCGGCCGTCCAAGAGCGGCAGCAATTCCTTCTCGATGTCGATCCCCAGCCTTTCGCTGAACCGTTGGCGGATGCCATTCTCCAGCGCCCCTTCGCCCTGCATACTGTTGAACAGTTTCGCCCCCTTCTCAAACGTCTCGGCAAACTTCCAGTGGAACGTCGTGTAATTGACGACGTCGCCGGGAACCCAGTTCTCGGGCGTCGTGTCGCCGCCCCCCATTTGAAGCAAGTCAACCACGCCCGCTCGCGGATTGTCGAGCAGCAGGTGCATGTGCTGCACGCCGTCAAACTCGCCTGGCGAAAAAGTCAGGCTGCCGCCCACTCCCTTGAGTCCGTCCAGGCCCAGCACGGGGAACAGCGCTAGCGCGACCGCACCGGGAGTGTTGCGGAGGATGCGGCGGGCCCCTTCGATGGGATCGACGAACCAGGTGACGTGCGGTCGGACCTCGTCGGCGCCGCCGCAGCGGTTCATGATCGAGACAAACTTCTCGTTGTCGGCCAGCTTCTTCTCATCCGACTGGCCGGCCCAGGCTTTCAGCAGCGGGCCGACGAGCGTCTTCTGCGTGGTCAGCACGAATGTGCCGTCCTTCTCAAACTTCGCCAGCGACTGACCATTGGGGAGGCGATAAATCGTCACCGGTTGTTGTTCGATCGTTTCCGATTCCTTATTGCCGCCATTGGCGAGCAGCTCCCGCTCGCCGCTTTCCAAAAGCCGACGCGCCGTAGTGACCTGGTCGCGCGTGTCGAGCAGTGCAATCACGCCCGGCGGGCCTTCTTCCATCGGCACCACGGCCACGCAGATTTCTCCCTGCGGCACCTTGAGGAGGCGATCGAGCGGCACTCCCACGCGATCTTCAATCTGTTTCCAGGCGTCCTGCGCCGCGATGTAGACCTGCGAGACCAGCGGCCGGATCTGCTCGTCCTGGCTCATTTTGCCCATTGCCGTCTCGCGAAATTTCGCCAGCATCTGCTGGGTATCCGCGATTCGCACCAGGGCGATCGTCGTTTCCGGGAGAAGCTCCGGAGCTGGCGGGTGCTCCGCCAGCAGTGCCCGAGGCCGAAACCACGCGGCCAGTGACAAAACGACTGTAAACCAGCTCCAGCGGCGAAACATAGCCAGCGATAGCACGTTTAATTCCCCATGGCGATAGATGGGGGCGCAAAGTGCACCCCACTGTTGATCGTATTAGGTTACCCTGCCGGACGATCGGTTGTTTCATCCGCAGTGTGCCCGTAAGCCGCAGAGCTTGCCCAGCCGGCTCAACTTGGGAAAAATGAATAGTTGAGGCAGCTTAGCTAACCAGTAGTTGCGCAAAGGGTTGCGTCGCTGGTACAATGAGTGCCGATGGTGCGACTGTAACAGGGTGCTGGTTTTTGCGCGGGAAGTTTGAATCACGTTTTGTTGGAGCGGTGCCATGAAACGGACCATGTTGAGGTTGGTCGCTGGAATTGCCCTCGTTGCGGCCGCTGGATTGTTCGACCTGCCAGCACAGGCGCAGACGACGAGCACCGGAACGTTTGGCAATCGCACGGTCGGGAGCAGCACGGGGTTGAGTTCGCCGCGCAACTCTTCGGGGACTGGGGGCCAAAACGCGTCCAGCAACGGAATGACGCTCATGCAGAGCGTGGACGGCGGCGTCAGCGGCAGCGAGCGCTATGTCCGCGGCAATCGGCAGAATCAGTTCGTGGGCGTCGGCAGCGAGGATGTGCGCGCAGTCGGCGTTGCCGATATGAGCGCGGGTGGCGCTGGCCAGCAATTCGGCAGTCTGCTAGGCGGCCGAAACGGCGGCAACCTTCTAGGGCAACTGATGCAAGGCAGCCAGTTCAATCAACCCGGCCGGACGCAAACGGGGCGCGGCAGCACTCCCCAGCTTCGCGTTCCCATCAGCCTGGGCTTTACGCCGCGACCGATCGCCACGTCCAGGATTACGGCGCAGCTTCAGACACGTCTCGGTAGATTACCTGCCCTGACGACAGTGGGACCGATTGAGGTGGCCCTGGAAGGCGAGGCGGTTGTCCTGCGTGGGACGGTGGCATCGGAAGGCGACCGGCAATTGGCTGAGGAGCTGCTGATGATGGCGCCAGAGGTGACGAAGGTAAAGAACGAGCTGAAAGTCCAGGGCCTGGCCGATACGGGTGCCTCGGCACCACCGGTCCCCACGCCCGCGAATCCGTAGTCGGCGCGGAGAAACCGGCCGTCGACGACGAGGGCGCTGCGCTACTTGCCGGTTCCCTTTTGCCGCTCTCTGGAACGCTCGCGCCCGCTTGGCGCGGCACCTCTCGACTGGCTGCCAGACGCGCCGCAGTGGTTTGCGGCAGTCCGATCGTATGGGACTGTACCGAGGCGCTAGTGGTGATTGCCGCTGACGCAGCCGCGCCGGCCGGCGCTTCGGGCGTATCGACCCACTGCTCTCGTCTGGTTTCGGTCTTGGGTGTTTCCGGCCCCGGCAGCACGTTCCGCGATTGCTGCCCGGTCAGCATGCCGCCGCTGGTGTTGCTGAATACCGGCAGCAGCGAGATATCTGCCTGCGGACTTCCCACCGGATCCCAGGGAATCCAAATGCTGTAGGAGGCGCCAATCTTGGTGGGGCTGAAATGCTTTTTGAATTGCTCGGCCGTGAACGCGAAGCGTTTATCCGCGACCTGGCTGACAGCCCTTTTGTGTGTGTCATCGAAGGCATACACAACCAGCTTTCCATCGACCGCGATGGCTTCCTCTTTGGAGTTGTAGAAATAGATTCGCCCGCCAAAACCGCGCGTGGGCGCCTGGCCCGACTGGTTGTACATGGCGGGGGACCAGATTACCACCATTTTCACCGGTTGCTGGAAGATCGTCTCTTTATCCTTGTCGTCTCCCACCCAGGGAAGTTTGCCGGAGAGATCAGGCAGCGGCGACTTACAGCCTCCAGCGGCCAAAAAGAGCCCTGTCAACAGCAGCCAGCGAAAACGGAGGCCATCCATCGGATCGTCCTTGATCGCCATGAAACCGGTCTAGGGCTCGTAGATCGACGTTTGTGATTCCAGCGAGGCGGGCTCTGCCGCTTGCTCATACGCAGCCGGCGCAATGGTCGCTGGCGTTAGTCCCGTCGGCATTGGGATGCGCTCCTGCGACGGCGGTGACGTTGCCTGCGGCTGCGCAGCGGGCGGATTGGCTGCTTCGAGCTGCATCGCACGCTGCACTTCCTGGGCGCGGATTGCCGCCGGCTGCCACGGGCGGAAGGCGCGCTGCGCCTCGGCGTCGGGGGGCGGCGTCCGGCGGCTCGACTGCGGCAGTGCGGGCGGCGGCGATGACCCTGGTGGAGGGGAGCCGCCAGGCGGAACCGCACCGGGCGGAGGCGCCGCCGGCGGCGGGTAGGCCGAAGGAGGCGGCAGCGGTGTCGGCTGCATCAGTTCACCCGGCCGTAGAATCGACGGGCCGGCCGGTGTCTCATCCGGGAAAATCAGTGGCGACTGCGGGCTGAGATAATTGCCGCCGACGGTGCCGGCAGGCAAAGCGCCGTGGACATTCACCACATCGGCCAGGCACCAGCTCATCCGCTCCGTTTCGCGCTGGTTGTAGCTGTACTCGATTTCATGGGACTCGCTGTCGGGCGGGTCCATGATGTACGGCGTCAGGATGAATAACAGCTCGCGACGTTCCAGCGACGTCGAATCGAAGCGGAATAGCCGCCCCAGCACCGGGACGTCCGCCAGATACGGCACGCGCCGGGTGGACTCGCCGGAGGTGCGCGAAATGAGACCCCCCAGGATGACGGTTTGGCCCGAGCGAGCGGTAATAGTCGTCTGAGCCAGGTTCGTCAGGATTTGAGGCGACAGAATTGGGTTTCCGTTGGAATCCGTGCCGATCACGATGGCCGTTTCGTCCGGTCCGACCTCCGACTTCTCGGCGTCAATTTCCATCACGACCATGCCGTCGGGGGTCACGCGAGGCGTCACGCCCAGGATGACGCCCACGTTCACGTCAATCACGTCGTTCGTCACATTGTTATTCGTTACGGTCTGGCCCTGGATGCGCGGAACCTTGGCGCCGACTTGCACGAAGGCAGGCTGGTTGTCCATCGTCTGGATTTGCGGCCGACTGAGAATCTGGGCTCGCTGCGATTGCTGCAAGGCGCGAATCAGAATCGACACCGACTCGCTGCTGGCCGACAGCACGAGGCCGCCAAAGCCAGCCGCCGAGCTGGTCCGCCCCATCTGAAAATTGGTCAGTCCCTGGCCGGCTGTGTGTTCCGTATCGACTCCCGTCGTGGTATTTCCCAGCGGCAGGTTGTTGAAGTTGAAACCGGGGATGGGAGTGCCGCGCTGAAACAGCAGCGAATCCTGCAGCCCGAACTCCGCGCCGAACTCATCCAGGTCGCTCAGCGTCACCTCGGCGATCAAAAGCTGGATAACCACCATGGGATTCCGCTTGTCGAGATCGTTGATGATCTTCTCGATCTCCGGCAGGTAGCGGGTGGTGGCGCTGACGATCAGGCTGTTGGTGACCGGCTCTTGCACGACGATCACCCGCTCTTCGAGCGCTTCCAGGGCACTGATGAGCTGCCCTTGCGCCTGCTGGAGCTGCGTCTGCCCCTGGAGGAACGTGTTGAGCGCGCCGGCGACCGCTTCCGCCGAAGTGTTTTTCAGCCGGTAAACTTTGAGCTCCCGTCGGCGGATGCCCCCTTCGTCGAGGAGGGCCAGGATGCGATACACCACCGCCAGATCGCCCGGCGAGCCGGTGGCGATGATGCTGTTGGTCCGGGTATCGACCGCAAACCGCAGAGGCACCAGCGTCGTTTCGCCGCTGCCGGTGACCGACTGGGCCCCGAAGGGGAGCTGTCCCGCCTGCCCGCCGGTCTGGAGTCCGAACAGTGTCTGCAGCATCGTGGCGAGCTGCGTGGCGTCGCCGTTGATGATCGTGAAGACCTTGACCTGCGCTTCGGCCCCCGGCAGCGTGTCGAGCTGGTGGATTAGTTCTTCCATCAGGTCCATGCTCTGCGGCGGCCCGGTGACGATGAGCTGGTTGTTGCGGGCGTCGGCCGATACGCGGAAGTCCGACAGGATTCCCGATTGGATGATCTTTTTTCCCTCGGCATCGAACATCAGCATCTGAACGCCCGCGGAGCGCGGCGCGTTGGACGAGGGCGTGGGTGTGCCGGCGCTCCCTCCCTGCTGCCCCTGGAACTGCTGCTGAATCTGCTGTCGCTGCTGGCCCTGGACCTCGCCGGTGATCGCTTCCTGCAGGATGGGAGCCAGCTCTTCCGCCAGCGAATTCTTCAGCTTGAAGACGCGGACCTCATTGGTCGCCGGCGCTTCGCCCTGGTCAAGCTGCTTGAGCAGATGCGTGACCTCTTCCAAATCGCGCGGGCTGGCCTGCACAATCAGCGAGTTGCTGCGGAAGTCGGCAATCGCCAGCACCCGCGTTCCCAGACCGAGCCGCGGGTCGGGCGTAAACCCAGGGCGCTGGCTGAACAGGCTGCGGACCGTCCGCTCGGCGTCCACGGCCGGCAGAAATTTGAGCTGGAATATCTGGAGCTGCGTCTCGGGCGCCACCCGCTGGTCCAAGCGGCGAATCAGCTCGATGACCGGGCCGATCGCTTCCTTGCGGCCGATGACAAGCACGGCATTCGGCTTGATCAGCGGCGTCAGCGTCACCTGGCTTTGCGACACAAAGACGGTCGCGTAAATCTGGCTGATCAGATCGGTCATCTGCTGGCCGTCGACGTGCTGGAGGTAATAGATTTGGACCTCCGGCTGCGTCTGCACGCTCAGCTCTTCAATCTGTTTGATGATCTCCTTGACCAGGTCCACGTCGCGCTTATTGCCGCGGATGATGAGGATGTCGAGCCCCTGCACGAACTCGATCTGGACGTTGCCGATGCGGCTGATCGCGCCGGCCACGTCGGTTCCCGCCCCTCCGGGAACGCCTTCGACGGCGACTTCCGGCTGGCCTCCTGGCTGCGGCTGTCCACCGGGCTGAGGCTGGCCTCCCGCGGGCTGCCCCTCCGGCTGGAAGATCATCGACACGAACTGGCCGATGTGCTGCCGCCGGCCGCCGGCGGAAAGCAGGCGTGACGGCGCCGCAGCGGGATTCCTGCTGGCGGCGTGAACGAGCTGAATCGCCCGCTTGATCTTCAGCGGATCGGCCCGCTCAAACGGCACGACGCCGACCTGCTGACCACGGGCCGGCGTGGCGTCGATCGACTGCACGACGCGCTTCCAGGATTCGATCTTGTCCTGCGGCGCGTCGATCGTCACGGTCTCGCGCAGGTGATCGACCACCAGCATGACCTCGCTGTGGGCGCCCGTGGGAATGCGAACGGTCGTAGCTTGCCCGCCGCCGGCGTCGATAGCGGCTGTCTTCCAAGTTGCCGCCAGCGAACGCTCCGCCTCGCGCGTCGAGAGATTTTTTAGTAGATGGGTGGCCCTGGCCATGCGAACCGGCGCGGCGGGTTCGGCCGCAGTGGACGGCAAAGCGGCGGCAGCTTCAGGCACTGTCCCTGCCAAGGCGGCGTGAAGCGTCTGGCTGACTTGCTCTTGTGCGGCGTTTGGCGCGACGACAACCACCTGGCTGTTGCGCTCATCGGCAATGATGCGGACGTTTGGCTGCTGCTGGTACTCCTGCTGGAGCTGAGTGACGATCGCTCCCAGCCGCTCGGCGGCGACGCGATGGAGCTTCACCACATTCCGCTCCGCCGGCGCCGCTGCCGGCCCGGGCAACTGCGTCTGCGGCGAGCCAGGCTCGGCCGGCAATTGCGCCGCTACCGGATTGCCGGCCGCCAGTGCCGCCAGTGCCACGCCGACTGCCAGGCAGCCGCCGCTCCACCGCCACCAGAGTTTGAAAGGGGAAGTCATAGGACATCCTCAAACGCCACACCTGGGCAGGATGCGCAAGGCGCAAGGCCCTGCCGTTACAACCCGCATTGGTGGAATAATCGGCAAAGTTTGCCAGCTTCCTGAGGGGAAATCGGAGCGGGTCGCCGAAACTTTTTACTGCGTAAACCCTTGACAGGGCAGCGCTTAGATGCCAGTTCGCCACGTTCGGGAGGCGTCTTGGGGGAGGCGGTATCTCGTGGTCCTGTGAAGCTCGACAAACCCCGCAGCCCGTGTGGTTTGCGCTCACTGAGGAGAGGCCAAGGCGTTCACCAGAACCTCGCCGCTGGTGGTGAGCTTCTTCAGCTTCCCGTCGCTTTCAAAGGTGAAATCTTCCACTCCGATCGACTTGACGACCCCTTTGACGGAGCCGATTTCGAATTTTTCGCCAACGCCGAGCTTCAGCATCTGATTTTCGCTGCGAGGACGGACGAGGAGCCAGACCTCGCTGGCGCCATTCTTGGCAACGATGCCGGCCAGGACGGTGTACTTAGCCTCGTCGAAGGCGAGGGTGCGGGTCACGGGGGGAGGGGCCTGTGGATCGCTGACGGTCACTACTAGACGCTCGATCGTGGTCTTGGCGGGGAGGCCGTCATCGGTCACCGAAATGTCGAACTCGTAGGTGCCCCGGCGGCGCGGCGTCCAGCGGAAGCGGCCGCTAGCTGGGTCCAGCCGCGCATCCTCGGCAGCGCTTTTTTCCATGCGGAATTTGAAAGATTTGTCCAGTACGTCAGGATCGGTCGCTTGAGCGGTGACCTCCACTTCCCGCCCGGTCTCGGCCGTCGTGCGACCCAAACCCGACAAACTCGGCGCCCGATTCGCCGGGCCGAACAGGTTGCGCTCGCCGATCGCCTTGACGTATTCCTCCCGGCTGGAGAGTGCTAGCCGTTTGGCGGGACGAGGGACGAGTTGGCTCGCTTGGGGCGCGTCCAGCATGGAAACTGCATCCAACGTAATGGAGATCGCCAGTTGCTTGGTGTCCTTGATAGGCCGCAGCGACAGCCGGCTGATGCGGTGGAAGAAGTCCACGCTGTGAATGTCGTACAAAAGCGCCACCACCTGCGACAATGTCCCCTTTCCGGTAATCGTGAAATTGAATGCCGTGTATAGATCGCGCTCGACGACCTGGGTCGTATAGGCCACCTTCGGGTCGGCAATTCCCGCGTCGTGAACGCGATCAAACAGCCAGTCCTGGTACAGGGTGCGGGCCAGCTCCTTTTGCGGCGGCAGCGAGCGCTTCTGTGCGGCGACAATCTTGGCCTTGGCGGCCTCGGTCTGGGCTACCAACCGCTTTTGATCGACAAGCTTCTTCTGCAAATTGACGATCTGGCTGCGGCGCAGCTGGAGCGCGCTGGCCATCCAGGAATAAAAGAAGTAACCCCCCACGACCACCGCCAGGGCGCCGACGACAATCGCCAGGATGCGTTCCCGCGAGTTCATGGCTTGCCTCCCGACGTCGATGTCGCGCGGGAGGTCGGGGCGACTGATGCCGGCTTGGCGGGCCTGGCCGGCGGGCGTGCAACCTTGGCATCAGCGGAGCGGCCAGTTCGCGGCGCGTCCTTTGTCGCACCGTCCGCGGGCACCAGAACGACTTGCTCGTTGAATCGCAAGGTGAGTCCGGTGAGCTTGGGGTCGTTGACCACATTGCTCCGCTGCACGATGCGTTCCTTGTCGCGCAGCGACTGCTCCCAT